>NZ_CALPDA010000004.1:0-210001 GCF_943193145.1 Adlercreutzia aquisgranensis
GCGGACATGGCTCAGCTGGTAGAGCACCACCTTGCCAAGGTGGGGGTCGCGGGTTCGAACCCCGTTGTCCGCTCCATCGTCACAGAAGGCCGGTCATACCTAGCGCATTGGCCGGCCTTATCTATGGCGATCGATGCCTTAGGGCGACGTGGCCAAGTGGTAAGGCAGAGGCCTGCAAAGCCTTCACCCCCGGTTCGAATCCGGGCGTCGCCTCCATCCTTCAGTTGCGCGAGGGTGGGTTGTCAACGCGGACATGGCTCAGCTGGTAGAGCACCACCTTGCCAAGGTGGGGGTCGCGGGTTCGAACCCCGTTGTCCGCTCCATAAATACGAAAGCCGCTCCTCGTCGGGAGCGGCTTTTCTGTTGCAATCGATACTGCCCTGTTGCGGCTGACGGCTACTCCATCACGCGGATCCCCACGTACACCGCGGTCTCGGGCAAGCCGGCGATGTCGTAGACCTCCTCCAGCGCGATGGCGGAGATGCGCCAGGTGTAGGTGGCGTCGTTGTACTGCACCGTACCCTGCTTGTAGGTGTTGCCCGCATCGTCGACGCCCTGGGTGTCCTCGGCGACGGTGGCGGGGTCGAACCCTTCGATGGCTATGGCGCTTTCGATGGCGGCCTCGACGGAGCCCGAACCGAAGTCGACGTAGCGCACGACGTCGTTGACGCCTGCCTCGCGGTCCACCTGCAGGGTCCACGAGCCGTTAAGCAGCTTGGCGGCGCGGGCGGCGTCGAGGTTGGCGATGCCCCGGGAGAGCATCACGGCCGCATCGGAAGGGGAGACGTCCGAGGGCAGCTTCATGACGTTGAGCGTAGGCTCGCCCTCCTCCTCGTCGCCTGCAGGCTCCCCCTCGATGCCCAGGTTGTAGATGGCAAGCCCCTCTTCCTCGAACTTGGCGAGGATGGAGTCGTTGTCCAGGTCGAGCAGGGTGGTTATCTGGGGGATGTCGTAGGAGACCTCCCGCTCGAGGTTCTCCTCCACCGTGGCAAGGGACAGCCTCACCGAGTCCTCTATGCCGCCGATGGTGCTGGAGCCCCACCAGGCGCCCACGCCGAGGGCCACGGCGGCGAAGGCGAGGGCGATGACCCAGGCCTGCCCGGGCATGCTGACGGGGCGTTTAAGGCCGCTCCCGTCGGGGTAGAGCGTGGCGTCCTCGGGTCGCAGGGCGAGGTTCGGGCTGGTAGGGGGCTCGTCGTTGCGCTGGGCATGGGAGCGCGGCGTGCGCTGCGGCTTGGGTGCAGGCTCCGGCTCGGGGCCCGGCCCGGTGTGCAGCGGGATATGCTCCATGGCCCGCGTCGCCATATCCTGGGATTCGGAATCGTGATTCATCGGCTCTCCTTGACCAGCCCGCCCGCTAAGGTGTTTTTCGAAACGATTCGGTATTATAACAAAGGATTTAACGGCCCCTATGGTAGCATCGGAGACCGCATCGGCCGGTCATAGTTCGCGCCGGTGCGTCCGCCCAGCCAAGGCGGCCTGACGAAGCGATGATCGAGGAGCGCTCTTAAGATGGACCTGTCTATCTTCACCACCCCGGAAGCATGGATCAGCCTGGTCACCCTTATCTTTCTGGAGATCGTGCTGGGCGTGGACAACATCGTCTTTATCTCCATCACCACCAACCGGTTGCCTAAGGACAAGCAGCACATCGGGCGCAAGCTGGGCCTGGCGGGCGCTTTGGTGATGCGCGTCCTGTTTCTGTGCTTCGCCTCGTGGCTCGTGCATATGACGACCCCGTTGTTCACCGTTGACCTGGGATTCTTCTCCCATGGGTTCTCCATCCGCGACCTGGTCATGCTCGTCGGCGGCATCTACCTTATCTACAAGGGCATCGAGGAGCTGCGCGGCATGCTGGCCTTGACCGAGGTAAAGGCAGAGCACAGCGAGGAGCACAAGCAGAAGCACATGCTTTCGCTGTCCCAAGCGGTCGGCACCATCATGGTCATGGACATCGTGTTTTCCATAGACTCGGTCATCACCGCCGTGGGCCTGGCGAACCATCTCATCATCATGATATTGGCCGTGATCGTCGCCGTCATCGTCATGATGGTGTTCATCGACCCCATCTCCGACTTCATCAACAACCACGCCGAGATGAAGATATTGGCGCTGGTGTTCATCGCGGCCATCGGCGTGCTTCTGGCGGTGGACTCCTGCGGCATCAATTCCGGCGTCGAGGTTCTGGACATGCACATGGAGAAGCTCATGGTCTACTTCGCCATGGTGTTCTCCATCATTCTGGAGCTCATCCAGATGCGCTACAACACCAACCTCAAGAAGTACGAGTCCGAGCGCGCGGCGCAGGCTGCCCAGGCCGGCAGCGCGCAAGCCGCCGCCATGCCCTCCTCCGACGAGGGCTCCGTCCGCTAGCTGCGGTTTCGGCGGGCTCGGGGTCTTTTGCTTTTCGCGCCTGGCGCAGGCCTAATTCCCAGAAGGACGCTTCCGTATCGGGTTATTTGGTGGAAGCGACTGCGCCGCTGGTGGGATGCGCTAACCTGTAAGGCGTGCCCGCAAGGGACGTGGAACATATATCTCGCGAAAGGGGATACCCTATGACGACGAAAGTAGGCATCAACGGGTTCGGTCGCATCGGCCGCTTGGCGTACCGCGCCATGGCCAACGATCCCGAGATCGAGGTCGTGGCCGTGAACGATCTGGGCGACATCCCCACGATGGCCCATCTGCTGAAGTACGACTCCGTCCACGGCCGCGCCTTCGACACCGTGGAGGTCGTGGAGGACGGCTTCGTGGCCGACGGCCACCATGTGAAGGTGCTTTCCGAGCGCGACCCAGCGAACCTGCCCTGGGGCGAGCTGGGCGTCGACGTGGTGGTGGAGTCCACCGGCTTCTTCACCGACGCCAACAAGGCTAAGGCCCATCTGGACGCCGGCGCCAAGAAGGTCATTATCTCCGCTCCCGCCAAGAACGAGGACATCACCATCGTCATGGGCGTCAACGACGACCAGTACGATCCGGAGAAGCACAACATCATCTCCAACGCCTCCTGCACCACGAACTGCCTGGCTCCCGTGGCCAAGGTGCTCATGGACAACTTCGGCATCAAGCGCGGCTACATGAACACCATCCACTCCTACACCAACGACCAGAAGATCTTGGACTTGCCCCACAAGGACCTGCGCCGCGCCCGAGCCGCAGCCATGTCCATGATCCCCACCACCACCGGAGCTGCTCGCGCCGTGTCGCTGGTGCTTCCCGAGCTGAAGGGCAAGCTGGACGGTTTCGCCACCCGCGTTCCCACGCCCGACGGCTCCATGGTCGACCTTACGGTGGAGCTTGGCCAGGACGTGACCATCGAGCAGGTTAACGCTGCCATGAAGGCCGCCGCTGAGGGCCCGCTCGCCGGCATCCTGGAGTACACCGAGGACCCGATCGTGTCCATCGACATCGTAGACGATCCCCATTCCTCCATCTTCGACAGCCAGCTGACCATGGTCATGGGCGGCGAGGGCAACCTGGTGAAGGTGGTTTCCTGGTACGACAACGAGTGGGGCTATTCCAACCGCGTCAAGGACCTGGTGAAGATCCTGCTGTAAGGCAGCTATCGCAATCGTTGGAAGGGCGGCTGATCGGCCGCCCTCTTTCTATAGGCAAGGAGGGCCCCGTGGCCGACATCAAAACCATCGACGAGCTGAACCCTGCGGGCAAGCGGGTCCTGGTGCGCGTCGACTTCAACGTCCCCATCAAGGACGGCTCGGTGACCGATGACACCCGCATCCGGGCGGCGCTGCCCACCATCCGCTCGCTGGTCGAGCGAGGTGCGCGCGTCATCCTGGCAAGCCATCGGGGGCGCCCCGACGGCACCGGCTTCCAGGAGGAGTTCACGCTGCGTCCTGCGGCCCTGCGCCTGGCCGAGCTGTTGGGCCAGCCCGTGGCGTTCTCGTCCGACACCGTGGGCGAGGACGCTCGCGCCAAGGCCGATGCGCTCGAGGACGGGCAGGTGCTTCTGCTGGAGAACCTGCGCTTCGACAAGCGCGAGAAGAAGAACGACCCGGCCTTCGCATCCGAGCTCGCCTCGTTGGCGGACGCCTACGTCAACGATGCGTTCGGCGCGGCCCATCGCGCCCATGCGTCCACCGCCGGCATCGCGCAGCTGCTGCCCGCCTACGCCGGCTACCTCATGGAGCGCGAGGTGGCCACGCTCACCGGCATGCTGGAGGATCCCAAGCGCCCCTTCGTCGCCATCCTGGGCGGATCGAAGGTGTCCGACAAGATCAAGGTCATCGACGCGCTCATGGACAAGTGCGACACGCTGATCATCGGCGGCGGCATGTGCTTCACCTTCCTGCTGGCCCAGGGCAAGTCCGTGGGCACGTCGCTCAAGGAAGACGACTGGGTGGAGCGCGCGGGCGCCATGATGGACAAGGCGGCGGCCTGCGGTTGCAAGCTGCTCTTGCCGGTGGACGTGGTGGCAGCCGATGCGTTCTCCAACGACGCCCGCACGGAAACGGTTTCCGTCGACGCCATCCCCGACGACATGATGGGGCTCGACATCGGCCCTGAGACCGCGAAGCTCTACGGCGATGCAGTCGCCGGTGCGGCCACGGTGTTTTGGAACGGCCCCATGGGCGTGTTCGAGATGCCGGCCTTCGAAGCCGGCACCAAGGCGGTGGCCCAGGCCGTGGCGGACAACAAGCGAGCCGACACCATCATCGGCGGCGGCGATTCGGTGGCGGCGGTGAACCAGTTCGGGCTGGCCGACGAGATGACCTTCATCTCCACGGGCGGCGGTGCCTCCATGGAGCTGGTGCAGGGCGAGGCGCTGCCCGGTGTCGAGGCTCTGAAGTAACAACCCTTTTGAGGATAGGAGGCCGTCCATGGCGCGCAAACCCTTGATGGCAGGCAACTGGAAGATGAACAACACCATCGGCGAGGCGGTGGTGCTGGCCCAGGACATCTCGAACAACTTCGAGCGGGATTGGAGCGATTCGGTGGACGTGGTGGTATGCCCGCCCTACGTGGACCTGAAGCCCGTGAAGACGGTGTTCGACTTCGACAAGACGCCTGTGGCCGTGGCTGCCCAGAACGTGTACTTCCAGAAGAAGGGCGCCTTCACCGGCGAGATATCGGTGGAGATGCTGGCCGAGATCGGCTGCGTGGCGGCCATCGTCGGCCACTCCGAGCGCCGGGAGCTTCTGGGCGAGACCAACGAGGACGTGAACCTGAAACTCAAGGCGTTGCTGGAAGGTGGCATGTACGCCATCGTCTGCTGTGGCGAGTCGCTGGCCGTGCGCGACGGGGGCGGTGCGCTCGAGTATGTAACGGCGCAGGTGAAGGCGGCGTTTGCCGGCGTGGACGGCTTGGACGCGGCCAAGTGCGTGGTGGCCTACGAGCCCATCTGGGCCATCGGCACGGGGCGCACGGCAACCCCCGAGCAGGCCGAGGAGGTGTGCGCCGCCATCCGCGCGCAGCTGGCGGAGATGTACGGCCAGGACGTCGCCCAGGCCATGCGCATCCTCTACGGCGGCTCCATGAACGAGGGCAACGTGGAGATGCTGCTGGCCCAGCCCGACATCGACGGCGGACTGGTGGGAGGGGCGAGCCTTAAGGCCTTGTCCTTCGTCAACCTGGTGAAGGCCTGCCTGTAGCCGTTTTGTTCGTATGGATGTGCGGCCCTTCGCGCTTTGCTCGGAGGGCCGCGCTGCAAGAAAGCGTTTCGACCGAGCTAGGAGCATGCCATGTCCGTTTCCACCGCCGAGAATGCCATCTCGGACGCCGTGCGCACGCCGGCCTGCCTCATCATCATGGACGGCTTCGGCCTTGCCGAGCCCGGAGAGGGCAACGCCATCTCCCTGGCTCGCACGCCCAACCTCGATAAGCTGTTCGCGGCCTGCAGCCATACCCGGCTGGAGGCGTCGGGGGAGGCCGTGGGGCTTCCGGCCGGCCAGATGGGCAATTCCGAGGTGGGACACCTCAACATCGGCGCCGGGCGCGTGGTCTACCAGGAGCTCAGCCGCATCAACCGGGCTTGCGCCGACGGGTCGCTGGCGGCCAACGACGTGCTGCAGCGGGCTTTCGCCGCGGCGAGGGAGGACGGTGCGGCGCTGCATCTGATGGGTCTGCTCTCCGACGGCGGCGTCCACTCCATGAACACCCATCTCTACGCGCTTCTAGAGGCGGCCAAGGATGCCGGCGTGCCCACGGTGCGCGTGCATGCCTTCCTGGACGGCCGCGACGTGCCGCCTGCGAGCGGCGCTGACTACCTCGACCAGCTGCAGGAGGTGCTCGACGGCCTGTGCGACGATGGCTTCGACGCGCGCATCGCCACGGTGTCGGGCCGCTACTACGCCATGGACCGCGACAAGCGCTGGGAGCGCGTGCGGCAGGCCTGGGAGGCGCTGGTTCAGGCCGAGCCCCTGCGCCAGGACGACCTGTCCGCCTCCGATGCGGCGCGTCGTTCCTACGACGAGGGCGTAACCGACGAGTTCGTGGTCCCCTTCGCGCTGGACGGCCGGGGAATCGCCGACGGCGACGCGGTGGTGTTCTTCAACTTCCGCCCCGACCGTGCCCGAGAGATTACCCGCTCCATCGTGGACGAGGCCTTCGACGGCTTCGAGCGCTCGGTGCGCCCGCAGGTATCCTTCGTATGCCTGACCGAGTACGATCCGGCCATCGAGGCGCCGGTGGCCTTCCCGAAGGAGTTTCCGGACAACGTGCTTGCCGACGTGCTGGCCGACCGGGGGCTTCGGCAGTACCACATCGCCGAGACAGAGAAGTACGCCCATGTGACCTTCTTCCTGAACGGCGGCATCGAGGCGCCCAAGGCGGGGGAGGAGCGGTGCCTCATCGCCAGCCCCAAGGTGGCCACCTACGACCTGCAGCCCGAGATGAGCGAGCCCGACGTGGCAGACACCCTGGTCAAGGCCATCGACGAGGGGGAGGCGGACGTTTACATCGTGAACTTCGCCAACCCCGACATGGTGGGGCATACCGGTGTGATCCCCGCAGCCGTAGCCGCCGTCGAGGCTGTCGACGAAGGGGTGGGCAAGGTGGTTCGGGCCATAGGGCGCGCCGGCGGCATCGCCTTCGTGACCGCCGACCACGGCAATGCCGACAAGATGCTTGCCGACGACGGAACGCCCCATACCGCCCATACCATGGCGCCCGTTCCCTTCCTGCTGATGGACGCGAGCGGCGCGGGGATGCGCCTGTCGGGCGAGACCGGGGCGCTGTGCGACATCGCCCCGACGCTGCTGGATGCCATGGGCCTTGCTGCGCCCGAGCAGATGACGGGAAAAAGCTTGCTGGCCTAAGGTCGGAAGGCGGGACCCTTCTCGGCCGGAAGCGGCATGGTCGACCCGTGCGAGGTTGTCCTTTGGCTTGTACGGGTCGACCATGGGATTGCTGTTTGCGAAACGGTATTGCTGGTCTGCGGTGCTTTCTTCCTGGCCGCCGGAATATGCAGCATTGCTAATTCGAAAGCCTGTGACCTGCGGTCTTCGAGCCTTTGCAAACGTCCTACATCCCGTCGATGATGTCGAGACGTTGGCGGGAGCCCTCGCTTCCGCAGCCATAAGAGATTCTGTCAGGGGCGGGGGTCGTGGGAAGTTTCCCGCGGGCCGCTATGTTCCGCAATGCAGCGGCCCGCTTTCGGGTGGGTGGTCTTAGGCGGCGATATGCTGGCCAGCGATGTAGCCGTAGGTAAGCGCGGCGCCGTGGCTTGCTCCGGATAGCGAGAACGGATAGTCGTCCACGAAACGGCCTCCCTGAGTGTTGCCCACGGCGTACAAGCCGGGAATGGGGCGAAGGTCGTCGCCTAGCACGCGGGCGAATTCGTCTGTCTCGAGGCCGCCCATCGTTACGAGCAGGCGCATGCAGCTCACGTCGTCCACCGAAGTATGCTTGCTCATGTCGTAGGTGATTGCCCTGAACGGCCCCTCGACGATGGGGTGCATTTTCTCGGCGGCTTTGCCGAAATCATCGTCATGGCCTTTCTCGCACAGCTCGTTGTAACGGGCTACCTCGTCGAGAAACGTCTTCGCGTCTTCGCCCTTGATGTTCAGCTGTGCGGCAAGTTCTTCGAGCGTGTCCGCTTCGGCTGAATAGGTTTCGCCGTCACCGAAGCTGCGTATGTATTCCAGCGTCATGTCCAGCTGAGGATAGTAGTCGGCAGCCCTTGCGTCGACAATCTGAAATACCTTCGTGCCTGGTTGCGCGACCATGATTTTTGCGATGTTGGTCATGCTCAAGTCCTCGTTGCAGAAGCGTCGGCCGTGCTCGTTGACCTCTAGGAACTGATCCACTCCGAACTGAAGGATGTGCGCCATGACCGCATGGGGCCCGCAATCGAGATGACCGCCGGCGGCTACGCCCATAATCTGCCCGTCACCGGTGCTCGCTGGATTGCCCTTCATGTCGCGTGCCTCGTGGGAGAACAGGTACTTGTCCCTGTTCTCGAAGATCCAAGGGGCATAGGTCTTGAGCATGTCTTCGTTGAGGCTGTAGTCGCCGGTAGCCAAGATGACACCCTTCGACGCACGATAGCGCGTGTAGGTATCGTCGGCCAGGTTCTGGCATACGACGCCGGTTACCCGACCGTCCTCTACGTCGAGCTGCACGGCGGGGGAGTCGAACACGGTTAGCGCATTGCCGCTGCCCACGGCCTTATCGATATTCGCTTCTAGCAGCGGGCGATGCGTCTCGTTTCCGCCGCCTACGCTAATGCAGCCGGGGAACAGGCGCTCATGGTCGATGCCAAACCGATAGGTGTCCTCCGCACCGTCGCCGTACAGGTATATCTGCTCCGGATCTTCAGGGAAGGGGTCTTCGAGACCTACGAGCATGAGGTCGTCCATTGCCCCCGCATACCATTCGAACGCTTCGCCGCATCGCGCAAGCCACGTATTGATGACGCGGTAGTTGCCGCGATGGGCCATCTGTATCATGAGCTCGTTGGCGACTACCGTAGGGTCGACCTCCTGTACGCCTAACTTGCGTGCCAGGTCGCTGTTGAATGCGGCAAACATGCCCGAGCGACAGTTCGGAATGCTTGTCTTTTCCACTGCGATGACGTTTGCGCCGCCCTCGGCCGCCGCGCGCATTGCGGCAACGCCGGCAACGCCCAAGCCCACGACCACCACATCGCATTCCTTTGTATCGGCGATGGCGTCCTCGGGAATTGCCTCTCGCTCCTTGCCTTGGCTACCGTCCCCCTCGGCGTCAGCTTCCTTGGCGGCCTGGACCGGAGCGCAGCCTGCCAAGCCTGCCGCAGCTGCGGCTGCACCGGCCAGCGCTGCAGCGCCGAGGAACGAGCGCCTGGTCATTTCGTTCGACGTCGTGGGGGTTGCAGCTTTGCTTTTCACGGGTCTCCTCCTTTGCTGCCAGCCTCTCCGCGGCTGGCTGTTTCGGTAGGAAGAGAATGACTTTCCCGGTTCTTGCCGACTAGACCCGAAAGGTATGCAATACCTGCATTCAGCCATTGCATACGAAACGGGTGTAAGACGTGAGCTGGGGTTTTACCTATTCCTATCGTTGATTGCTTCGACGGCCGCCTGCTCAGCGAGCGAAATGAGCTCTTGGCGAGAGTGAACGCCGCATTTCGCATAGACTTTCTGAAGGTACGACTTGACGGTGTTTTCGCTGAGCACGAGCTTCTCCGCCATGAAGGGGACGCTGCGGCCGGAGGATGCCAAAGCGAGCACGTCGGTCTCGCGCGGCGTCAGCCCGACTTTTCCGGCTATGGCTTGCACGCCTGGTCCGAGATCGCCCTGTGCGGCACCGTGGCTATGGGCCGAGGAGTATTTCGCGGTGACGAGCAGATCGATGCCTCGGTCGCTCAGCAACCAGATCGCTGCCAGCGAGTATCCGAGAGTAAGCAGCGCTATGAGGCTGCGGTCCGCGATGTCGATGCCCGCAACAGCCAGTCCGAAGAGGACGATCGAGCTGGAAAAGAGCATGGCGCCCATTATGCCGAAAACCGCTGGAGTGGAGAATGCTCGCGTCTTTGCCATGAGCACGGCGGTGTAATAACCCAATCCGGTGAGGAGGCCGTAAGACATGCTTGCGAAAACATAAGCGGGGTAGTTGAGGGCGTTTGGCAGGAGTAGCAGCAGAAGCGAGCCTATGGTAAGGGACGATATGATTTTAACGCCCGTAGAGAGATTCACGTCGCCCAAGGAAAGAAGGATTACCGCAAGTAAAGCGACAGTCACGAGGTCGGAGGAACCCGGATAGAACGCTCCGGAGTCGGCGCTGGAGAACGCGAGGTTCTGAGTGATGCCCGAAATCATGCTGGCAAGGCACAAACCCGCGATGGTGCCTATGAGCACGTGCTTGTCGACTTCTAGGGGACGGCTGTCTCGTGGGTTGGAGTCCTTTCCCAATGCGCGATCAAGACGGTTGAGGCATATCAGTGTCGCCGCAACGGTAACGAAGAACGTGAATGTCGCGTGCGTGCTTGCCCAAGGGATGGCGGCGGCGATGGAGGAGGTCAAGGCGCTCAGCACTATGATGGCCGCTACGATATGCGAATTGAGCAGAGTCATCAACTCGAGCCAGAAGAATAGCAAAGTGGTATTGCCGGCAGCGAAGAGTAGGAAGCAGATGAGGAGCATGGGGCGGGGAAGGGCTTGCCCGACGAGGGCTAATCCTGACAGTATGAAGACGGCCGCCACATAGAAGATGCACGGACAAGCGCGCAGGGTTTGGAGCCGCGATCCTGCGGCTATGAAGATCGTCGAGGTGATGGCCGAGGAGAGCACGTACAGCAGGGTTCCGCTGTACTCGAGCGGCCCGATACCCGGAAGGGCATCTCCGGCGAGCAAGATGGCGGTCCATCCAGAGACATCGATTGAAAAACCACCGAGAACGAGCAGGGCGATTGTCCCCAATGTCTGTTGAGGGGGAGAAGGTGTCCATCTTCTGTTCGGTTTACGCGTCAAAACAATTCCTTGCTAGCCTTTGACGGAGGGGACGAGGAAAGTATAGCAGCTGTCGGGCTGTACGCGAGGAAGCCGGTAAGGCCTTTTCGCGTCTGTGAGAGGGCGTTTTAATCGATGGGGCGAACGGCGATCGTCAAGAGGATCAAGCGCTGGTTCGTTGCTTTAGCAACATGGTCGCCGGTCGTATCTGGGGTCGCGGCGTCTACGGGGCGACCGGGCGCCTGTCGGCGGGGCTTTCCCCTGATGGCGTGAAATTTGCGAGTTTTTCCCTGAGAGATGCGGGGAAGCTGATAGACTTTTGAGGAATGCCCGAACGAACAGGAGGCCGATTCATGGCGCTGTACACTCCCGAATATCAGCCCAACGGCAAGGAAGTCGCCGTCATCCGCACGTCCAAAGGGACCATCCGCGTCCAGCTCGCCGGCGAGGACGCCCCCATCCACGTGGGCAACTTCGTCGAGCTGGCGCAGAAGGGCTTCTACGACAACCTGAAGTTCCATCGCTACGTGCCGGGCTTCGTCATCCAGGGCGGATGCCCCAACACGCGCGATTTGACCCCCGACGAGGTGGTGGCCAAGGCCCGCAGCCCCTTCGGCGGCTTGGGCACGGGCGGTCCCGGATACACCATCAAGCAGGAGTACACCAGCAACCCCCGCAACTCCCATGAGGACGGCGCGCTGGCCATGGCCCGCTCCCAGATGCCCGACTCGGCCGGCTCCCAGTTCTACCTGTGCCTGGGGCCGCAGCATTCTCTCGACTCCGGCTACACGGTCTTCGGCCAGACCGTCGAGGGCAAGGACGTCATCGGCCAGCTTCGCGTCGGCGACGTCATCGAGGGGATCGACATCGAGAACGCCAACGAGGCTTAGGACCCCGGGCTTCGACGTATGCCTGCTCCGCCGCTTCGGCGGAAGGTCCCGAAGCGTTAGAACGAGGTAAGGAAGCAGATGAACAACGAGCTTTTCAACCAAGCGAAGGACGCCTACCGGGCTCGCAACTACGAGCTTGCGCTGGCGTTGTACACGCAATGTCTGCAAGATGCTCGCAATCCGCTCGGCCCCGGCGAGGAGGGACAGCTCTACCATCAGATCGGCAACTGCCTCGTCAAGCTCAACAATCCCACCGAGGCCATCCAGTCCTACACCTTGGCCACCGCCGACGGGGCCTACGATGCCTGTGGGGCCGTGAACTACAACCTGGGCATGGCCTACGCGTCGCTTCATGATTTCGAGAACGCCGAGCGCCATTTCGAGATAGCCGTCTCCGATCGCAAGTACGGCGCCGCCTACAAGGCCTACGCGGCTATGGGCAACGCGCTCATGAAGATGGGCAAGACGGCCGAGGCGGGCGTGGCCTACCGCGAAGCGGCCCTGGACGACGCGAACCCCGACCCTACGAAGTCGCTGCTGAACCTGGGCGTGTGCTTCATGGCCCTCGACCGTCCGGCCGACGCGGCCAGCGTGTACGAAAGCGCGCTGCAGCTGAACCCGCCGGCGGACACCAGAAACCGCCTGTACGCCAACCTCGGCCAGGCCTACGTGGCCGTCGGCCAGATGCAGAAAGCGGTCCACGCCTTCGAGCAGGCTTTGGCCGACCAGACCTACTTCTTGTCGGACTCGGCCCGCATCGACTACCAGAAGGCCGTCGGCGCCGTCTCCCAGGGCGCTTCCGACTGCACGCAGAAGATGAGCCCGGTGATGCTGGGCAACGACATGTCCGGGCTCGACGTCATGGCCGAGCCGCTGATGGATTACGATCAGGATGGCCAGTACGCTTTGCAGGCAGCCGACGGGTACGCTGCGGGCTACGGTCCTGAAGGCTACGAGGGAGACCCGGGCTACCAGGGGCAAGGCAGCGGCGACATGTTCTTCACCGCTACCGACGAGGAAATCGAGAAGTGGTCCCGCGGCATCGCCAAGCAGGACCGCAAGCGCCGCAACGTGGGGCTCAAGGCCCTGGTGGCAGTTGTTTTCTTGCTGGTTGTAGCCTTTGGTGCTTGCATATTCCTGTATATCCAAGGCTTTGGCTTCCCCTCGCAGGAATCGGTCATCGGCCAGCTGTTCGACGACCCGAAGGCCGCCGTCGACACCTGCTTCGCCGACGAGGTGGATGCCGCCAAGGCCGCCACGTTGGTGGAGCTGGTAGTGGAGGACCCCGAGGTTGTCGTGGACGGCATGAACAAGTCCATGACCGAGTCGACCGCCTACGTGACCGCCCAGACGCCGCAGGGGGGAGATGTGGACTACAAGGTCTCGCTCGTGAGGTCGGGCATCGGTTGGAAGATCTCAAACATCGAGCTTTACTTCGCCAGCCAGAACTAGGGGCATCGGGTATCGTCGTTTCAGGAACGCAGCGCGTACGCGCTTGTGCATGATGTTCGCAAGATAGGAAAGGAAGCTAACCCATGGCAGTGCAGAAGACCTACAGCATGATCAAGCCCGACGGGGTCCGCAACGGGCACATCGGCGAGATCGTCAACCGCTTCGAGCGCGCGGGGCTGACCATCGAGCGCATGGAGATGGGCATGGTCACTCCCGAGCAGGCCAAGGCCAACTACGCCGAGCACGAGGGCAAGCCCTTCTACGAGGGCCTTATCGCCTACATCACCTCCGGTCCCGTGGTCAAGATGGTGATTTCCGGTGAGGGCGCGGTGGCGAAGTGCCGCAGCCTCATGGGTGCCACCAATCCCGCCGATGCCGCCCCTGGCACCATCCGCGGTGATTTCGGCCTGATCATGGACGAGAACGTTATCCACGGCTCTGATTCGCCTGAGTCCGCCGCCCGCGAGATCGCCGTGTTCTTCCCCGAGAACTAACGCATCCGCGACGTTTCGCTCGCCGAGCCCGTCTCCTTCGGAGGCGGGCTTTTCTTATGCCCCGACTCTGCCGATGCGCAAGGATCGACGGACGGTCCTGCAAGGTTTCCGTGCAAAGCGGATGCGCACAGCGAAAGGGGCGGCGACTGACGAGCCGCTCTGTCCGCAAGCAACAGCGAATGGGGGCGCACCGCTTTGGAGGGAACACGGGGCGGATCGGAGGCGGATCGGGCGAGAACGATGGGGGCACCCTGCGCGGAAGCGGCAACGGGCGCGTCGCGCCATGCCGTCACATCCGCAACATGGGGCATGGCGTAGCGGAGGGCCGCCTGTCATCTTCCTGCAAGGGCGAGACGCTAGTCTGTTCGGAGGAAACGGGGAGGAGGCAGCGATGCTCGGGTTCGAAAATCGGCGCGACGCGGTTTCGGGAGGGATGGCAGGCGACCGTCCTCGGGCCCTGGCGCTTGCGGCCGTCGCCATCGCGGTTGCGGCCGCGGTAGTGCTTGCGTTGGTCCGGCTGGCGTCGGGCGGCGGTTCTGGGCTGGTTGTTGCAAGGGGAGACGACGGCGAAGGGCTGGCTGCGGCCGATCGGGTCGTGTCAGATGCCTCCTTCGCTGCGGATGAGGAGATGACTGCGGGCGAAGAGGGGGCGACGGGCGCTGCCGTATCGGGTACCGCACGAGCGGACGAGCTGGAGGAGGGGACGCTGCTTGTGCATATCGGAGGATGCGTGGAGGCGGCGGGGGTGTACGAGCTGCCGGCGGGTGCGCGCATCGCCGATGCCGTGGCGGCCGCCCAGGGCTTCACCGACGATGCGGCTCCCGACGCCGTGAACCTTGCCCGCCCGCTTTCGGACGGAGAGCGCGTGATCGTGCCGTCGGTCCGGGAATACGAGGGCTTGCAGGAGGGCGGCCTGTGGGAGCCCGACGGCGATGCGGACGATGCGGCTCCTTCCCAAGTCGGCGGGAAGGTGAACATCAACACGGCGACGGCGGCGCAGCTGGAGTCGCTTCCCGGCGTGGGCCCCGCCACCGCGCAGAAGATCGTGGCAAGCCGGCAGTCGGAAGGGCCTTTCGGATGCTGCGAGGACCTGATGCGCGTCTCTGGCATAGGGCAGAAGAAGTACGATGGCCTGGCAGAGCTTATATGCGTTGGGTAGGCGCCTGCGCAAGGGGCGCGAGCGCGGCGATGCGCCGTCGGGCGTGCGCCCTTCGATCCCCTTGGCCTTGGCGGCGGGGCTGGCGTTCTGGGCTGCGTGCGCGTGCGCTGTTAGCGCGGGGGAGCATCTGGGCGCAGGCGGCTGCATGCTGCTGGCCCTCGGTTGCGCGGCGGCGGCCTTGGCGGCGTTGCCGCTGCTTCGCGCGCCTCGGGGGGCGTACGCGGCCGCGATGCTTGTGGCGACGCTTGCCGGCGCGTTGAACGGTGCAGCGGGGTCGGCGATGCTTCACGCCCAGGGAGAGGTCCCGACCGCCGAGGCTGTACCCTTCGTGCTGCGCGCGGTCGAAGACGGCAGCGAGACCGCGTACGGCAGGCGCGTGCTGGCGCAGGTCGAGGAGGGCTTTGCCGCAGGGGCGAAGGTGCAGGTGCTTTTCGGGGGCGATGCGGACGTCCTCCACGGGCAGCGATTCGTCGCCGAAGGTTCGCTGCAGGCCGTTAGCGGGTCGAGCGCCGAGTTCCTTTGGGGCAAGGGGTGCGTGCTGCAGCTGGGGGCGCAGGAGGTGGAGCATTCGCCGGGGCAGGGGGTGCGCGATGCGGTGGCGGCGGTGCGGGCGAAGGCGGTGGAGCGCATCGGGTCGCGTGGAGGCCAGGACGCCGCCTTGGTGGCGGCTTTGGCCTGCGGATGGCGCGGTTCGATCGACGACGAGCTGTCCTGCGCCTTCAAGGCTGCGGGTCTGAGCCATCTGATCGCGGTCTCGGGCGCCCACCTTTCCCTGGTCGTCGCCTTCGCTTCGGCCGTGCTGGGGGCGCTGCGCTGCCCGAGGGCGGCGGCGGTGCCGTTGCAGGCAGCGCTTATCCTGTCGTTTCTTCTGCTGTCTGCCGCGTCGGCATCTGCCGTCAGGGCGTCCATCATGGCTTTCTGCGCCATGGGGTCGTTCTTCGCTCGGCGCCGCCCCTCGTCCCTGAGCGCCTTGGGCGTCTGCATGATGGTCTTCGTGGCCCTCGACCCGTTCGTAGCCGTTTCGGTGTCGTTCGCGCTCTCCACGCTCTCCACGCTGGGAATCGTCCTGTTCGGCAGGCTCTTCCAGTGCTGGATCGCCCGTGCGATGCGATGGGCTCCCCGCTTCGCCCGTGATGCGTTGGCGCTGACGCTCGCGTCGAACGTGGCGGCGACCCTGTACGGCTCGGCGCTGTTCTCGCAGCTCTCCTTGGTGGCACCGGTGTCCAACGTGGTTGCTGCGCCCCTGTTCGCCCCCTCCTGCATCGGCAGTGTCGCGGTATCGCTTCTGGCGGGATTGCTCCCCGACATCCCTTGGGAGGTGCTGCAGGTGGGATGCGTTTTCCCGGGGATCCTGGCCCGGGCGGTACGCGCGTGCGCCGCCGTTCCCTATGCGAGCGTGGCCGTCTCGTGGAGCCCGCTGGCGGCCTTGGCTGCATCCGGGGCGATCGCCGCGGCTCTGTACCGGCTGTGGCCCGTGCCCGCGGCGCGACCGCAGACTCGGACGCCGGTGCGCCGGCAGCTGGCGGGGGTTGCGGCGTTTGCGGCGGCTTGCGCCCTGACGATGCTGCTGGGGGTCGCGGTAGCGCCGGGCCTTTTTGGCGGCGACCGATGCGCCCAGATGGTGATGCTGGACGTGGGGCAGGGGGATGCCATTTTGCTGCGCGGGTCGGAGGCGACGGTTTTGGTTGATACGGGCAACAAGCCGGCCCTTCTGCGGCAGGCTCTTGCCAGAAACGGCGTCACGTCGCTGGACGCGGTGGTGATAACCCACAGCGACGACGATCATTTCGGCTGCCTTGCCGATTTGAAGGGGGTGGTGCAGGTACCGTCGGTCATGGTGGCCGAGGACGGCCTGTCCTGTCCGTGCGCCTCGTGCGAAACGCTCAGGAGCGATGCGGAGGTGCTGGTGGGGCGGGATGGGCTCGTGGGTTTGAGCGCGGGCGACAGGATGGAGATGGGGTCGATGAGCCTGGAGGTGCTCTGGCCCGTCGCTTACTGCGACGAGGGCGGCAACGGCGACAGCCTCTGCCTTCTGGTCCTGGTGGATGCGGACGGCGACGGGGCGACGGACTATCGCGGGCTTTTGACGGGGGATGCGGAGCGCGGCGAGCTGGCAAGCCTCGTACAGGCGGGGGCGCTGGGGCCGCTCGACGTGCTCAAAGTGGGGCATCACGGTTCGAAGAACGCCCTGGACGAGCGGACGGTGAGGTCGCTAGATCCTACCGTGTCGCTTATCAGCTGCGGGGATAACAATCGCTACGGGCACCCTTCCGCCGAAGCGCTGGCGCTGCTGGAAGAGGCGGGCAGCGAGGTGTTTCGCACCGATGTGCACGGAGATGTAGCTTGCCGGTTCGACTCCGACGGCATGGAGGTGCGATGATACAATGGGGCCATGAGCCAAGCGAGCGCACAGACGAAGCCCGGAACGCCGCTGCCAGGGTACCTGGTGGTGGGCGACGACGCCCTGAAGCGAGAGCGGATCGCCGCGGGCATCAAGCGGCGCCTTGCCCAGATGGGCGACATGACTTTCAACACCGATACGTTCGAAGGGGGCTCCGCCGAAGGCGCGTCCATCGTGAACGCCTGTAGGACGGTGCCGTTCCTCAGTCCGTACCGCCTGGTATGCGTTACCGAGGCGGACAAGCTCAAGAAGGCCGACTCCGAGGAGCTGGTGGCCTACCTCAAGAGCCCCAACGAGAGCACCGTGCTGCTGCTGACCGGCGAGAAGCTGGCGAAGGGCACGCGGTTGTACAAGGCGGTTGCGGCGTTGGGGGCCAAGGCCGTCATAGAATGCGTTGTGCCCAAGACGCGCGATCTGCCGAACCTGGTACGCGAGATGGCGCCGGCCCACGGGGCTACCATGACCGCGGATGCCGCCCATAAGCTGGTGGAGCTGGTGGGCGACGATACCGTGCGACTAGATGCCGAGGTGGCGAAGCTCGCACTGCTGCACGAAGGGTCGCAGCCCATCGGGGTGCGCGAGGTGCTCGACAACGTCTCCCAGGTATCGGAGCCCACCCGCTGGGACTTCGTGAACGCGTTCTCGGCACGCAACACCGCCGCTTGCGTGGCTATGCTTGGGCAGATGAAGTCCGTGTCGCCCCATTCGCTCATCGGCCTGTGCGCGAACCGGCTGCGCGACCTCATGGCCGCGCAGTCGATGATTCGCCGGGGCACGCCGGGTGCTACAGCTCAGGCGCTGGGCAAGCAGGATTGGCAGGTCCGGTCCATAGTCGCCGACGCCCGCCGGTTCAAGGCAGTCGAGCTCGAGCGGGGACTTCTGGGGGCGCGCAAGACCGAGATGGCCATGAACAGCGGCAAAGACGCTGACGACGCGTTTCTGGAATGGGTGATTTCGGTCACCGGCCCGGCCGGCCGCTAGCGGCTGCGCAAAACGGCTCGGAATATGAGGAAGGCCCGGTTTCCACCGGGCCTTCCTGGCAATCTGGTTCGGGATGCGCTTACTCGGCGGCAGCTTCGCTCTCGGCGTCGCCCTCGCCCTCGGCGGCGGCAGCAGCAGCTTCGGCGGCAGCAGCCTCGGCAGCTTCCTTGGCCTTGCGCTCGGCAGCCTTCTTCTCGGCCTTCAGCTGGGCCTCGCGGCGCACGGCCTTCTCCTTGCTGGCGGCCTCCTGGGCAGCCTTGCGGGCGGCCTTGGCCTCGGCCTTCTTGTTGGAGCCGCTGGGAGCGACCTTCTTCTCGGGCTTGACGTAGGCAGCGCGGATCTCGTCGGTCACCACGGTGTTGGCCAAGGCCATGATGCCGCTCTTGCGGTTGGCGGCCTGGTTCTTATGGATGACGCCCTTGCTGGCGGCGCGGTCCATGAGGCGGCAGGCGGCAAGCGCGTAGGCGTAGGCGGCGGTGCCGTCGCCGGCGGCCACGGCGTCCTTCACGTGGCGCACGGCGGTCTTCAGCTCGGACTTGACCGCGCGGTTGCGCAGGCGAGCCTTCTCGTTGGTGAGGATGCGCTTCTTCTGGGATTTGATGTTCGCCATGAGGTATGCCTTTCGTAGTATCGTCGGTATGGCTGGCATGTATCCAACGATACGGGCGCGCAGGGCAGGCGTACCGGCTGCGGCAGGCGATCGGTGCGGCGGGCAGGATTTTCCGTCGCGGGCGCCGAGACCGCGGGGTCTCGGGCCGGCCAACGGGTACGCAATCGAAGCAGCCTCGTCTGCAGATTCGGCGGTGCGGGCACCGCGCGGGCGTACCGTTGGATACACAATGCGGTAGAATAGCAAAAGTTTGCCCGAAGCGGCGGAAAAAACACGGATACAGCTCCTTTAAGGATGAACGAACACAGCATGACAATAGATCCGAGCCATATCAGGAACTTCTCCATCATCGCGCACATCGACCATGGCAAGTCCACCTTGTCCGATCGCGTGCTGGAGCTTACGGGGACCGTTGCCAAGCGAGACATGCAGGAGCAGCTGCTGGACTCCATGGACATCGAGCGCGAGCGCGGCATTACCATCAAGAGCCAGGCGGTGCGCGTGGAGTATACCGCCGAAGACGGCGAGGTGTATCAGCTCAACCTCATCGACACGCCGGGGCATGTGGACTTCACCTACGAGGTGAGCCGAAGCCTTGCCGCCTGCGAGGGCGCGGTGCTGGTGGTGGACGCCACCCAGGGCGTGGAGGCCCAGACCGTGGCCAACGCCATGATGGCCATGAACGCCGACCTTGAGATCGTGCCGCTCATCAACAAGATCGACCTGCCGGCGGCCGACCCCGATCGCGTGCGCGCCGAAATCGAGGACGGCCTTGCCCTTCCCGCCGACGACGCGGTGCTGGCCTCGGGCAAGACCGGCGAGGGCGTGCGCGACATGCTGGAGGCGGTGGTCTACAACATCCCCGCGCCCGAAGGCAACCCCGACGGCCCTCTGCGCGCGCTCATCTTCGACAGCTACTTCGACGCCTACCGCGGCGTGGTGGCCCTCGTTCGCATTGTGGACGGTTCCATGGGCAAGGGCGACCGCATCCGCATGCTGGCCACCGGCACCGAGGCGCTGGTGGAGGAGGTGGGCGCCCGCCGTCCCGCCGAGACGCCGCTGTCGCGCCTGTCTATGGGCGAGGTGGGCTACCTGGTCACCGGCCTGAAGGACGTGAGCCTGGTGAAGGTGGGCGACACCATCACCGCGGCGGCGGGGGGAGTGGACGAGCCGCTTCCGGGTTACCGCGAGGTGAAGCCCATGGTGTTCACCGGGCTCTTCCCCATAGACGGCGACCAGTACGAGCCGCTGAAGGAGGCACTGGAGAAGCTTTCGCTGAACGACCCGGCGCTTATCTGGGAGCCCGAGAAGTCCCATGCGCTGGGCTTCGGTTTCCGCGTGGGCTTTCTGGGCCTTCTGCACATGGAGGTGATCAAGGAGCGCCTGGAGCGGGAGTTCGGGCTCGACCTTCTGGCCACGGCGCCTTCCGTGGAGTACCACGTGTACAAGCAGGGCGGCGCCATGGTGAGCCTGCACTCCCCCCAGGAGATGCCCGACGCCTCCGAGATAGAGCGGGTGGAGGAGCCCTACCTGAAGGCGAAGATCCTCATCCCGCCCGACTACGTGGGGGCGGTGATGGACCTGACCGTGGCCAGGCGCGGGTCATTCGTGAACATGAGCTACCTGTCGCCCACCACGGTGGAGATGATCTGGGAGATTCCGCTCTCCGAGCTGATCATGGACTACTTCGACAAGCTGAAGTCCTCCACCAAAGGCTATGCCTCCTTGGACTACGAGTTCGACGGCTACAAGGAATCGAAGCTGGTGAAGCTGGACATCCTGCTGTCGGGCAAACCCATAGACGCGCTGTCGTTCATCGTGCACCGCGACAAGGCCTACGACCGGGGGCGCGTGCTGTGCGACAAGCTGAAGGAGATCATCCCGCGCCAGATGTTCGAGGTGCCCATCCAGGCGGCCATCGGCGGGCGGGTGCTGGCGCGCCAGACCGTGAAGGCCAAGCGCAAGGACGTGCTGGCGAAGTGCTACGGCGGCGACATCACCCGTAAGCGCAAGCTTCTGGAGAAGCAGAAGGCGGGCAAGAAACGCATGAAGAGCATCGGCAACGTGGAAGTGCCCCAGGAGGCGTTCATGGCCATCCTGAAGGTGGACGAGTAGCTCCATGCCCTTCCTCGGCTACAACGTGCTGCTGGCCCCCATGGCCGGCGTGACCGACGTCGCCATGCGAACGCTGTGCCGCGAGCAGGGGGCCGACATGTGCTTCACCGAGATGGTGTCGGCCAAAGGGCTCTCCTTCGCCAACGATAAGACGCGCCATCTGCTGGATTTGGCGCCGGGGGAGGACAAGGTGGCCGTGCAGCTGTTCGGCCACGAGCCAGCCGTGATGGCCTCCCAGGCGGCCTGGATCGAAGAGCAGATGGGGGAGAGCCTGGCCTATCTGGACATCAACATGGGGTGTCCCGCCCGCAAGATCGTGAGCAAAGGCGACGGAAGCGCCCTTATGAAGGACCCGGAGCTGGCGACTGCCATCGTGAGCGCCGTGAAGGGGGCCGTGAGCCATCCGGTGACGGCGAAGTTCCGGCGCGGATGGGGTCCCGATAAGGAGACAGCCCCCGAGTTCGCCCGGCGCATGGAGCAAGCCGGAGTCGACGGCGTGACGGTGCACGGGCGCTTCTCGCTGCAGATGTACCATGGATTCGCCGACTGGGGGTGCATCGAGCGCGTGAAGGCGGCGGTGTCGGTCCCCGTGTGCGGCAACGGGGACGTGCGCAGCGGCCAGGACGCCGTTGCCATGAGGGAGCGCACCGGCTGCGACGGGGTCATGATCGCTCGCGCTGCGGAGGGCAACCCTTGGGTCTTCGCACAGGCGAAGGCGGCTTTGGCGGGCGCGTCGCAGCCCGAGCCGCCGACGGCCGCCCAGCGGCTGGCCATGGCGCAGCGCCATGCACGTCTGCTGTCCCAGCGGGAAGGGCGCAACATCGTCCGCATGCGCAAGCACGCCATGTGGTACGTGGCGGGACTTCCGGGGGCGGCGGCTGCCCGCCGGCAGATCAACGAGTGCGAGAGCTTGGAGGATTTCGAGCGGGTGCTAGGCGAGCTGGGTCATATAACTAGTAGTAACTAGAATAATTGTCAATGGCATCTAAAATCAAGTAATACCTAGTTTTAAGATGTAATCCCAGCTCAGTTGTTGATATTCGAGGTGTTGCCGAAAGGGGGATTCAATGCCGCACGACCCGTACAAGGCGCTGTACGTGCACCTTCCGTTCTGCGTGAGGCGGTGCCGCTACTGCGATTTCGCCACCGAGGCGGCACCTTCGGACAGCCCTGCGATCGAGCGCTACGTGGAGGATCTGTGCCTGCAGGTCCGTCGCGCCTCGAAGGAGGGGGAGCTGGGTGCGGTGGAGACGGTCTACCTGGGCGGCGGCACTCCCAGCCATGTGGGGCTTTCCCGCCTGTCGATGCTGCTGTACACGCTGTCGCTGTCGATGCGCCTGGAGCCGGACGTGGAATGCACCATGGAGGCGAACCCCGAGAGCTTCGACGCGCGCATGGCGGCGGACATCTGGGCGCTGGGCGTCAACCGCCTCTCCTTGGGGGTGCAGAGCCTCGACGACGAGGTGCTGGGGATTTTGGGAAGGCCCCACGATGCGCAGGCGGCGCTCGCAGCGATTGCAGCGGCCGGAACCCGCTTCGACAACGTGAGCGTCGACGTTATGTGCGGTATCCCGGGGCAGAGCGTAGCCTCGCTTGCGGACACGCTGCAGCGCCTGGTGGACGCCGGCGCGAAGCACGTGAGCGTGTACCCGCTTGCAGTGGAGGAGGGCACGTCCCTGTACCGCGACATGATGCGCGGGCGCTTCCCCGAGCCGGACGAGGACGAGCAGGCCGAGGCCATGGTGGCCGCAAAGGAGCTGCTGGAACGGGCCGGGTTCCACCGCTACGAAGTAGCCAGCTACGCGCTCGAAGGGTTCGAATGCCGCCATAACAAGGCCTATTGGACCGGCAAGCCTTACCTGGGCATCGGGCGCTCGGCTGCCACCATGACCCAGAACGACCAGCGCCGCATGCGCGTGACCGACGGCCAGGTAACCGACGATCTGGACCGGCGCCAGATGTACGCCGAAGACCTGATGCTGGGCATGAGGATGTCCGCCGGCGTTCCTAGGGAGCTGGTGGACGAAGCTTCGTCGGTGCTTCCCGATACAAAGCAAGTGCTTGCTCGTTTAGTCGGGATTGGCTTGGTCGAGGAGGATGCGGACGCGTTTCGGCCCACTGAGCGCGGGTGGCTCCAGGGCAATGAGCTCTACGGTGCGCTGTTCGACTTGGCCTAGCAGGCGCTAGGTAATAACTGTTTGCTGGTTCTTGCTAGGTATTTCGATGGCTCTTTGGGCGGCTGGCGCTCTTGCTTTAGAATTGGGCGCAGTACGGACGGATGCGGGGCTTGCTTGCACCGCGAATACGAGGAGGGGCTGTGCCTATGGGGCGATTGCTTGAGGGACGGCGCGTGACGGTGGTGGGCGCCGGGCTTGCCGGCACCGAATGCGCCTTGCAGCTTGCTGCCCGCGGCGCCGCGGTGCTGCTGGTGGAGATGCGCCCCGTGGTGTCGACCGAGGTGCATCGCGGCGGCGGGTTCGCGGAGCTGGTTTGCTCGAACTCCCTCAAGAGCGAGAAACCCTCGAGCGCGGCCGGGATGATGAAAGCCGAGCTCGACGTCTTGGGCTCCCGCCTTATGGACTTCGCGCGGCAAACGCGGGTACCCGCCGGCGGCGCCCTGGCCGTGGAGCGGGAAGAGTTCTCGGCTCTGGCGACGCGCGCGGTTAAGGACTGCCCCCTTATCGAGGTGCAGCGGCGCGAGGCGCGCGACCTGTCTGCCGAGGCGCGCGAAACCGACGCGCTGGTGCTGGCGAGCGGGCCGCTTACCTCCGATGCCCTGGCCGCGTCGCTGGCGGAGGCGACCGGCGCCGAGTCCCTGGCCTTCTACGACGCGGCCGCCCCCATCGTGATGGCCGACTCCCTCGATTACACGCGGGTGTTCCGTCAGAGCCGCTACGAGGAGGCCGGCGAGGGCGAGCTGGCGCGGGGGGACTACCTGAACGCCCCCTTCACGAAGGAGGAGTACGAGCGGTTCGTCGACGAGCTTCTGGGCGCCCAGTGCACCGTGAAGCGCTCCTTCGAGCGCAAGGATCTGTTCCAGGCGTGCCAGCCCATCGAGGAGATCGCCCGCGCCGGGCGCGACGCCGCGCGCTTCGGCCCCATGAAGCCGGTCGGCCTGACCGACCCGGTCACCGGGCGCCGTCCGTGGGCCGTGGTGCAGCTGCGGGCCGAGGACCGCGCGGGCCAGAGCTTCAACCTGGTGGGCTTCCAGACCAACCTCACCTTTCCGGAGCAGCGGCGCGTGTTCTCGCTCATTCCCGGGTTCGAGCATGCCGAGTTCGCCCGTTACGGCGTCATGCACCGCAACACCTTCATCGACGCCCCCCGGCTGCTCGACGCGTCGCTTCGCCTGCGCGCTGCCGCCGATGGCGCGCCGGTGTTCGTGGCGGGGCAGCTGGCGGGCACCGAGGGGTACTGCGAGGCCATCCGCTCGGGGCTGCATGCGGCGATCTCCGTGGCCGCCGAGCTGTCGGGGCGCGCACTTCCCCTGCCCGGCCCCCAGACCGCCTTCGGCAGCCTGCTCGCCTACGCCACCGATCCGGCCACGGCCGACTACCAGCCCATGCACGTGAACTTCGGCATCATCGAGCCCTTGGAGCGCCCCGTGCGCAACAAGGGCGCCCGCTACGAGGCTTATGCCAGGCGCGGCGCGGAGGCGTTTGAGGCCTATATCGCCGAACTGGATGAGGCCGGCCTGCTGGCGCCGGCCCGGCCCGACGGGGCGCCCGTCGGGCCGGGGGCGGAGGCGTAAGGCCATGGACGGGGCGCCCTCCGATCAGATGCAGCCCGTGGCCGCCGATCCGGCGGTTCTTGAGCTGGTGGACAGCTTCTGCGAGTCCTTCGCCACGGAGCGGCGGCTGAGCGAGCATACCGTGCGGGCCTACCACGCGGACCTCACCGCCTTCGCCGTGTGGTGCCACGGCAAGTCCGTCGACCCGACTGCGGCCGGCGTGCGCACCTTGCGCCGCTACCTGGCCGACCTGAGCGCCGCCGGCTACGAGCGCACCACCATCAACCGGCACCTCTCCAGCCTGCGCAGCTTCTACCGGTGGCTTATCGTGCAGGGCGTGGTGGCCGACGACCCGGCCGGGGCGCTCATGGGGCCCAAGAAGGATCGGTCGCTGCCGGCGGTCATAGGGCCGTCGGACATGGCGGCGCTGCTGTCGGTCCACGGGCCGCGCGATAGGCTGGGGCGCCCGAGGAAGCAGGACGCGCGCGACATCCGCGACCAGGCGCTGCTGGAGTTCCTCTACGCCTGCGGCGTGCGCGTGTCCGAAGCCTCCGGGCTGCTGCTGGCCAACGTCGATTTCCGCCGCGGATCGGTCAAGGTGTTCGGCAAGGGTTCGAAGGAGCGTATCGTTCCGCTTCACCCCATGGCGCTCGCCGCTATGGAACGCTACCGCGACCAGGCCCGCGACGAGCTGCTGGTCCAGGGTCCTGTGGCTTACTTCTTCGTGTCGAACCGAGGCGGGCGCTACACCACCGACGCCATACGCAAGATGTTCAAGCGCACCGTGCGCGAGGCGGGCCTCGACGAGAGCCTCTCGCCCCACGCCATGCGCCACACCTTCGCCACCGACGTGCTGGGCGGGGGAGCGGATCTGCGCAGCGTCCAGGAGATGCTGGGCCACGCGTCGCTTTCCACCACGCAAATCTATACCCACGTGGAGGCCGAGCGCCTGAAGGCGGTGCACTCCCAAGCCTGCCCGCGGGCCTGAACCGCCTTGGGGTTCGCCAGCGTCGTCAACAGCTTCGTGGCGGCCTTTCCTCGGCAGGGCGACAGTTCTCCTTTCGGCTTTTCGGCCCGGACTTGGGCATCCATACTGCGATATGAGGGCCGGTAGCCGCCCAGCCGTGCTGGATTGCGCGGCGCCGGGCTGCACGGTCGGACGTTGGTGCGGATGCGAGGAAAGGAGCAGCCGATGAAGCGCAGGGCGAAAATGCTTCTGGGCATCGCAGCCATCGTGTTGTCCTTCGCGCCGTTTATCTAGGGGCGTCCGCCCCTTGGGCCGCCCTATCCCACGGGACGCAGAAAAGCCCCTGAAAGCCGCGGGGGTTTCAGGGGCTTGCGCTGGCGTTGCCGAGAGGGCGGCTATAGGGCGCGGGCGCAGAGGTTGGCCGTGGAGATGGCCTTCTGGATGTTGTGGGGCTCGGCGCAGTCGCCTACGGCGTACACCTCGAAGCCGGCTGCGGAAAGCTCGTCGGCCAGGTCGATGTTGGGAACCATGTCGTGGAACTCGACAACCGTGTCGCAGGGCAGGACCTTCTCGTCGCCCGTGTTCGTGATGATGGTGACGCTGTCGGCGGCGACGCTGGCCACGGTCGCGTCGTTCCACACCTTCACGCCGTTGCCGTAGAGGTATCCCATGATGTAGGTGCGGAACCAGCCGCTCTGCCCCTTGTCGATGAGCTTCTCGGGGCCCGGGTTTACCATGGTGACCTTCTTGCCTTGGGTGACCAGGTAGGCGGCGAAGTCCACCGCTTGCACCGCTGCGCCGAGGATGACGACCCTGTTGCCCATGTGCTCCGTGCCGAAGGCCCCTTCGGGATCGAGCACGTTGTCTCCGGAGAACTGGCTGACGCGGCTGCCGCCCACGGCCACCACCACGGCGTCGGGCTTGGCCTCCTTGACGGTCGCGACGTCCACCGCGGTGCCGAGGTGGACGTTGACGCCCAGGGATTCCATCTGGCGGGCGTAGTAGGCCAGCATGTCGTCGAAGTGCTCGTGGTCGCCCTTCACGCCTCGTGCGAAGCGGGTGAGGCCGCCAAGGCGCTGTCCGGCCTCGTAGAGGTCGACGCTGTGGCCTCGCTCAGCGGCTACGCGGGCGGCCTCGAGTCCGGCAGGGCCGGCGCCCACCACCATGATGGAGCGCTTGGACGCGGCCGGCGTGGGGACGCGTCCTTCGGGCATGGTGTCGGTAAGGGACGCGTACGAGGCGGCGTTCATGCGGCACGAGGAGGGGTACATGCGGTTCGAGCCTATGTTGTCATGGCAGTGCATGCACTTCGCGCAGGGGATCACGTCCTCGCGACGATGGTCCGCCATCTTGGCCACCAGCTCGGGGTCGCAGTTGAGCGGGCGGTTCATGAACACCAGGTCGAGCTCACCGTTGGCGATGGCGTTGTCCAGGAAGTCGGGTCCGACGCGCAGATCGGTGTAGGCGGCGCAGCCGACGGGGACGTCGACGGCTTCCTTGATGGCCTTGACCATGGGGAGAAACGACGCGAACCCGGAGCGGCTGCCGTCCACGAGCCCCTCGAAGTGGCTGCTGTAGTCGAATCGCGTGCCGTAGCCGGTCAGGCCGTCGGCGTTGCGCACGGCATGCTGGACGTCGGGCGCCCAGATGTTCATCTCCTGGCCGTTGACGCCTACGCGCACCTGGATCCAGTCGGCGCCAGCGTCCACCAGGGCGCGCGAGATGGCCTTGCTTTCCTCGATGGTGAGGAACAGCTCGTTGTTACCCAGGGAAACGTCATTCTCCTCAACGCCGTTGATGAGCGCGCCCACGGGGAAGTCGTCGCCGTTGACCTCCTTGATCTTCTGGATCATGCGGACGAACAGGCGGGTGCGGTTCTCGATGGACTGCGGGCCGTACTCGTCCTCGCGCTTGTTCACGCGGCGGGAGAGGAAGCCGTTCAGGGCGTCGGCGCTGGCGCCCTTGACCTCGACGCAATCGAAGCCTGCGGTCTTGGCGCGCCTGGCCGACTCGCCGACCTCCTCAATGAAGGCGTCGAACTCCTCGACGGTGGTGTCGTTGATGACCGAATCGGGAACCACGGGGTTTCCGCCGCCGAAGAATATCTGGAAGCCCAGCTTCGCCCCTCCGGCGTGAACCGCGTCGACCATGGGGGCGATGGTGGCCAGCGCGGCTTCCACGTCGTCGGTTTCCAGGCTGCCGGGAAGCATGTACGCGCTTCCCAGGGCGCCGCCGGGGAGCAGTATCAGCGATACGCCGTTGTTCGCCATCGCGCCGTAGAGCTCGGTGCAGACGGCCAGGTTGCTGCCGCTGCTGTCCTTCCATGGGTTGCTGCCCGCGCTCTTGATCACGCGGTTGGGAAGCTCCATGCTGCCCAGCTTGATCGGCGAGAACACCTTGTCGCAGGTGCCGTCGAACGAGCGGTAGTCCCCGTTCTGGGGGTTCAGGGGCTCGTCGCCGGCAGGTAGCGACAGGGCTTGGGCGATGCAGTCGCTTATGCCCTTGCGCAGGGCGGCGGTGCAAAGCGATGCGCCGGTCACGCCGTCGACCTCCGACGGATTGCCGGTGTCGGCCGCGGATGCGCAGAACTGCTGCAGGGCCCCTTCGTACACCGGGAAGTAGTCGCCTTCGGTGGTGGCCGTAACGGTGTAGCCGACGCTGGCGATCGAGGCGTCGTCGAAGGTGCAGGCGACCTCGACGGTGGCGAAGGGCGTCTCCTGGATGCTCGTGTAGGAGCCGGCCGCGTAGGGGCCCGCCTTGGTTGCGGACGCTTCGGCTTCGGTGGGCGAGC
Organism: Adlercreutzia aquisgranensis; assembly: GCF_943193145.1. Classification (NCBI taxonomy): domain Bacteria; kingdom Bacillati; phylum Actinomycetota; class Coriobacteriia; order Eggerthellales; family Eggerthellaceae; genus Adlercreutzia; species Adlercreutzia aquisgranensis. The sequence goes on from NZ_CALPDA010000004.1 coordinate 28,471, forward strand.
CGGAGCAGCTCGCAAGACCCATGAGCGCAGCCGCGCCGATGGTCCCCGCTCCCATGCCTTTGAGGAAGTTACGCCGTGACAGTTCGTTTCTCATAAGATTCGTCCCCTTGTCTCTCGTTTTCTCGCCGAGGCCTGATGCCCGACGTTCTTCGGAAGCCCGCTGCGCCGTGCGATTCCGGCGCCAGGCAGGGGACAGTATGGGGTAGGGTGACGGATTGCCCTATCGCCTAGTAGGGGTGATAGTGGGGTTCGGCATCGCCTGGGAGGTTTGAACTTTCGCTGCGTCGGAGCCGTTTGCGCTACTCGACGTTCAGCAGCACCCTCAGTTCGTCGCGGGAGTGGATGCCCAGCTTGCGGTAGATATGGTTCACGTGGGTCTTCACGGTGTTGGTGGAGATGACGAGCTCCTCCTCGATGCGCGGGATGCTCATGCCGCGGGCCATGCACAGCAGCACTTCCTGCTCCCGGGCGGAAAGTCGTCCCTCTTCGGAGATCTGGGCGCATCGCGCGGCGACGAGGGTCCGGTAGGAGGCGATGTCACGGTCCAACCGAGCTCCGCGGAGGGGTTCCTCGTCCTCGCCGTGCGGGTCTTCGCCTCGCCCGTTGTGGGCTGCGGACAAGGGCCGCACGTCGTCGGTGGCGGGATGCCTCAGCCACAAAGCGGTGGCCAGGACCATCAGCGCGAACACCGTGCCGTAGAAGGCGATGCGGGCCATCGGGTCCCCAGGGGCGCCCAAAAGGTGGTCGACAAGGAGCATCCCCAGCAGCGTGCAGACGCACATCGCAGCGCTGAACAGGCTGAACAGGAAAACAGGCGAGAGGCCGAAGCGATAGGAGCGGTCGCTGGTCACGATGAGGGCGAGTATGATGACGAGCGCGGTGCCGGTATTGACGCAAACCTGGGCGAGCACGGAGGACGGCGCTCCGACGAAGGCGGCCAGGACGAGCCCGAGAAGCGTGACGGGAAGCGATACGCCGATGATGGAGTGGACGGACATGCGCGAGCTTGCCGCAACCGTCGCCGCAAGAACGATGACGCCCGCGATCCCGAACGAGATGACGTTGAGCCAAAGGGTCGACCCGGCCCGGGTGGCACCGAACGCGAAGGCGTAGGCGGCGACGAGCGCGAACGACTGCCAGGGGAAGAGCGCGGCGCGGGCGGCAGCCTGGGGGCTGGGGGCGCTGGCGCGGGAGAGCCCCTGCTTGAGAGGGGTGCTTGCCGGCTGCGCGAAGGAGAAGAGCCCCTGCGGCCCGACCAGACGCTCGTCGGAGACGTGGAGGAGGACGATGCTTGCCAGGGGAAGGAGCAACGCTATGCCGAAGTGCGCTTGGTCGGGGGTCGACGCGACGGCGACGTCGAGGACGGAGGTGGCCGCGAAGGAGAAGGAAATGGCGAGCACCGCTTGGAGCAAGGGCAGCTTTCCGAAGTAGACCGCCCACAGGATTACGATCCCCGTCTTGGTGACCGACCTCAGGCCCGCGCCGAGCCACGCCCCCGTCTCCCCCAGTCCCCAGCCTGCGGGGTCGAAGGCGAAAAGCGTGTAGGCGAAGCCGCAGAGGACGACGAAAACCGATGCGACGGAGAAGCCGGCCGGTTTGCGCAGCTGCTTGTAGAGCAGTGCGAAGCAGACGGCCACCGCGAGGCTGATGACCCGGGACAGAACGCCGGCGTCCGCCAGGGCCGGGTTTCCTGCCATCCGCGCCGTGCTGTCGATGGTGAAGGACCAGACGTAGCTCAACGCGAAGCCGAGTCCTAGGACGATGGTGCGGGCGTTCCTCAGCCAATTGGGTGTCATGGTCTCTCCGGTTTTCGGTAAAGGGGTTTCCGCGTTCGGGAGGGGGCGGCTTGCGATGCTCTTCGCGGTTTTGGGAAGCTCCCGCGAGCGTTCATTATAGCCCAGGGTACCGCGGGTCGACGAGGGCGCTGCCCCCGCGGTGCGCGGTGGCGGAAATATCTGTCTATTCTCTGATAAAACACATGTTCGTTTTTTGACGAACCGGCAAACGGGTCGGGAGTTGCTATACTTCGCATCTGCAAAGGAATCGAGCCGCAGGCTTGCGTCAAGACGCTGCAAGCCTGTGCCGCTTGTGAGATAGGGAGCGGAGCTTCATGTCACAGAACGCCATCGTCATCAAAGGTGCGCGGGAGCACAACCTCAAGAACATCGACCTCACCATTCCCCGGGACAAGCTGGTGGTGATCACGGGCCTGTCCGGCAGCGGCAAGAGCTCGCTTGCCTTCGACACCATGTACGCCGAGGGGCAGCGCCGCTACGTCGAGAGCCTCTCCAGTTACGCCCGCATGTTCCTGGGGCAGATGTCCAAGCCCGACCTGGACAGCATCGACGGCCTGTCGCCGGCGGTGTCCATCGATCAGAAGACCACGTCGCGCAACCCCCGCTCCACCGTGGGCACCACCACCGAGATCTACGACTACCTGCGCCTGTTGTTCGCCCGCGTGGGCATACCCCATTGCCCCGAATGCGGACGCGTCATCAAATCGCAGACCACCGACCAGGTGACCGACGACATTCTGGCGCTCGCACCGGACGCCAAGGCGATCCTCATGGCTCCTGTGGTGACCGGTCGCAAGGGCGAGTTCACCAAGCTCATCGCCGACCTGCAGAAGGAGGGCTTCTCCCGGGTGCGCATCGACGGCGAGATCGTCAGGCTCACCGGCGAGCCCATGGTCCTGAACAAGAAGATCAAGCACTTCATCGACGTGGTGGTGGACCGCGTCACCTTGAAGGAATCGGCGCGCAGCCGCGTAGCCCAGGCGGTGGAGCTGGCCACGGGCCTGGCCGAGGGGCGCGTGCTGGTGCAGGTGCTCGACGAGGCGGGCAACCCGCTCGGCGAGGCGGGGGGAACCTCCAGCGGGGCCACGGGCGGCCTGGGGGAGGGGGAGCACCTGTTCTCGCTGGCGCTGGCGTGCCCCGAGCACGGCCACTCCATCGACGAGCTGCAGCCCCGCGACTTCAGCTTCAACGCCCCCTACGGCGCCTGCCCCGACTGCTTGGGCATCGGCTCGCGCGAGGAGGTGGATCCCTCCCTTCTGGTGCCCGACCCGTCGCTTACGTTGGCCCAAGGGGCCATCGCGCCGTTCAAGAGCGGCAACTACTATCCTCAGGTGCTGCGGGCCGTGGCCCGTCATATGGGCAGCGGCGACGACGTGCCTTGGGAGGATATGCCGCCCAAGGTGCAGCGCGCCATCATGCACGGTCTGGGAAACCAGAAGGTGCGGGTGGACTACGTGACGGTGGACGGCCGGGAGACCTACTGGTTCATCGAGTGGGAGGGGGTGCTCGAAGCGGTGCGGCGCAAGTACGCCGAGGCCCAGTCGGACACTGCCCGGGAGAAGCTGGCCAGCTACTTCGCCACCATCCCCTGCGCCACGTGCCAGGGCAGGAGGCTGAAGCCCGAGATCCTGGCGGTCACGGTCAGCGACAAGTCCATCTACGAGGTGACCCAGCTCTCCGCCGCCGACAGCCTGGCCTTCTTCCAAGGCTTGAGCTTCACCGGCGCCGACGAGGCCATAGCCGGCCCCATCGTGAAGGAGATCGTCGCCCGGTTGAAGTTCCTGGTTGACGTGGGCTTGGACTACCTTACCCTCGAGCGAGCCACGGCCACGCTGTCGGGCGGCGAGGCCCAGCGTATCCGCCTGGCCACCCAGATCGGCGCCGGGCTCATGGGGGTGCTCTACATATTGGACGAGCCTTCCATCGGGCTTCACCAGCGCGACAACGAGCGGCTCATCGCCACGTTGGAGCATTTACGCGACCTGGGCAACACCGTAGTGGTGGTGGAGCACGACGAGGACACCATCCGGGCGGCCGACTTCGTGGTGGACATGGGGCCGGGTGCCGGCGAGCACGGCGGCCAGGTGGTGGCGGCGGGAACACCTGCCCAGATCGTGAAGGCCAAAGGGTCGCTCACGGCCGACTACCTGTCCGGCCGCCGCACCATCCCGGTGCCCGAGAGCCGCCGCAGCCCCGGTCGCGGCGAGCTGCAGCTGATCGGGGCCTCGGAGAACAACCTGCAAAACGTCACGTTGTCGGTGCCCTTCGGAACCATGACCGTGGTCACTGGCGTCTCGGGCAGCGGCAAGAGCTCTCTTGTCACCGACACGCTGGCGCCGGCCCTGGCCAATCGTGTCAACCACGCCCATCGCCGCACCGGCGCCTACCGCAAGCTCGTGGGCGTCGACAAGATCGACAAGGTCATCAACATCGACCAGAGCCCTATCGGCCGCACGCCGCGCAGCAATCCCGCTACCTATATAGGGTTGTGGGACGACATCCGGCAGCTATTTGCCAGCACCCAGGAATCGAAGGCTCGCGGCTTCGGGCCGGGTCGCTTCAGCTTCAACGTCGGCGGGGGCCGCTGCGAGGCCTGCAAGGGCGACGGTCAGATCAAGATTGAGATGCACTTCCTGCCCGATATCTACGTTCCCTGCGAAGTGTGCGGCGGGAAACGCTATAATCGCGAGACGCTGCAGGTGACCTACCGCGGCAAGAACATCTCCGACGTGCTGGACATGACCGTGGACGACGCGCTGTCGTTCTTCGAGAACATCCCCGGCATCAAGCGCAAGCTGCAGACGCTTCACGACGTGGGCTTGGGCTACATCCGGCTGGGGCAGCCGGCCACCACGCTTTCGGGCGGCGAGGCCCAGCGGGTGAAGCTGGCCAGCGAGCTGCAGAAGCGCCAAACGGGCAAGACGTTCTACATCCTCGACGAGCCCACTACGGGCCTGCACTTCGAGGACGTACGGCAGCTGCTGGAGGTGCTCCAGCGTTTGGTGGACGCCGGCAACACGGTGCTGGTGATCGAGCACAACTTGGACGTGGTGAAAAGCGCCGACTGGATCGTGGACCTGGGTCCGGGCGGCGGAGAGCGGGGCGGGCGCATCGTTGCCCAGGGCACTCCGGAGGAGGTCGCCCGGGTGGATGCGAGCTACACGGGGCAGTTCGTTGCCCGCATGCTTGCGGCAGGCGGGCGCTAGGGAAGAAGGGAAGGTGCTATGGCAGCTGTCGAGGTGAGGAGGGCCGAGCTTTCCGACCTGGAGCGCGTGATGGAAGTGCTGGGCGACGGTCGGGCGGCCTTGGGCGAGCTTGGCATCGACCAATGGCAGCAGGGATACCCGTCCAAGGACGTGGTGCTGCGCGACATAGCCGGCGGCAACTGCTGGGTCGCCGTGCCCGAAGACGAGGGCGTTGTTATGGCCACGGCCTGCATAACCTTGGATGGCGAGCCCATCTACGACGTCATCGACGGGGCCTGGCAGACCGACAGCACTTCCGCAGATCCTTCCTACGCTACGGTCCATCGCGTGGCCGTTTCGTCCCAAGGCGCCCGTCGCGGGCTTGCCAGGCTGCTGTTCAGCCATGCGGAGAAGCTTGCGCTGGACGCCGGCTACCGCAGCGTGCGGGTTGACACCCATGCCGGCAACATCCGCATGCGCACCCTGCTGCCGTCGCTGGGCTACAGCCAGTGCGGCGTGGTGATGCTCGCCGACCCCAAGGAGCCCACCCGAGAGCGTACCGCCTACGAGAAAGTGGTGGCCTAGGGGCGCACGCCCCTGGGCGGCGCCTTCGCCGCCGCAGGCCGACCGTCGCCTTCGGACGCTTCGGGCTTCGGCGCCCGGCCGCATTCGCCAACCTGTCCCGCCCCGCATCTGCCGGGCGGGATTATTTTTTTTCGCTCGCCCCCTTCGCGTGTTTCTCAAGTAAATGCATGTGAGCAGGTGTTTCATCGAGTCATGGTTTTGCATGACAAGAGATTTCCGGCCGTAATCGCACAATCAGGGCTTTGCACGATAGACCTTTTGCCGCGCCGCTGCCATGATTGGCCCATCAAGTTCGCATCGGGCTTGTTTCGGAAGGCGAGTCCGATGCGGAAGGCAGGCTGGCGCGGCGCACAAAGGGAAACGCCGCACCGCAATCGTCACAGGAGGCGAACACATGAAGTTTCTTGGCATGGGAGTACCCGAGCTGCTCATCATCCTGGCCGTCGTGCTGCTCATCTTCGGGCCGCGCAACCTTCCGAAGCTGGGGGCGTCGCTGGGCAAGACGGTCAAGGGCCTTCGCGAGGGCATGAGCACGCGTATGGACTCCGACGAGGACGACGACGAGGAAGAGGTCGTCATGGAGATCGAGGAGGCCGAGGACGAGCCGGCTCCGGCGAAGAAGACCGTCCGCAAGAAGACGGCGTCGGCGGCCCAGAGCGCCTAGCGCTTTGCCGGCGCACGGTCTTCCGGCCGTTGGGAGAAGGCATAACCGTACATACTGGCAGGCGCATCTCCCTCCCTGCGCCTGAGGAGCCCCGGGCTGCAAAGCCGGGGCTCTTCGTTTTTTCTGCATTCTGCAAGCGAGCATTCGCTTCGCGATAAAATAATGGTTCGTACTCTTTCGACGACAAGGCGAGGCAGGGCAAAGGCATATGGCGGACAAGCGGCAGGCGGGCGCGGATACGGCTTCGGGCGCTCTTTCCCCGTCGCCGCGCAGCAACCTGCGCGCCTGCTCGCTCATGGTCGGCTTCGCCTGCTGCATGGGATACCTGCTCATGATGGCCACCGGGGGCATGGAGGCCGCCGTGGTGGTAGGGGGGCACTCCCTCGACGACGCCGACCTGGTCCTGTTCCTGCTGGGATGCTCCGGCTCCCTGTGCTTCGTCGCATGGGCGACGCCACGGGCGCGCGACGCGGCGCTCTCGCCTCTGGTTCTGCAGGCAGCCTGCTTGCTTGCGGCCGTCTGCGCCTTGGGGTCGCTGCCGTTTTTCGGCGCCGGGGTGCTGCGCGCGGTCATGGCGCTTCTGGGTGGCGCTGCGGGGGCGCTCATGCTGGCTGCTTGGGCGCGGGCGCTGCAGCTGCGCTCGGGCGGTTCGACGGTGCGGGCGATCCTCGTGGCCTGCGGCCTGGCCTCGCTGGCCTGTTTCTCCGGGGCGCTGTTCGGGCCGGCGACGACCGTGGTCTGCGCGGTGCTCATGGCCTTGGCGACCATTCCGTGCATCCGGCTGTGCATGGCCGATGCCGACCGCGCGGCGGGGTCCGAGGCGGCAGAAGAGGCCCTTGCGCGGGGGTCGGGCTGTGCCATCGGCATCGGCGACGTTCTGGCCACGAAACGGCAGCGGCTCTCCACCAAGCGCCTTTCGGACAAGATGCTGGGGGGCGCGGCGCTCTTCGGAGTGGCCGCCGGCTTCATGTACACCTTCGACAGCCCGTCGCCCGCAGGCGTTGCGCCGGCGTTCGTCTGGAGCTTCCTTCTGCTGGGGCTTTTCTCCATCGCGGTCCTTCAGCTGCTCTCCGACGATTCCCGCCTGGTATCCGGGCGCCCGAACCCCCTCGAGGCCCCGTCCCGCTCCCTGCTGGGGGCGTACCGCCTGGCGCTGCTGCTCATGATGGCCGGGTACCTGTTCGCCCCGGTGCTTTCCGGTTTCGCCGTCACCGGGTCCTCCATCGTGCTTGCGGGCTTCCTGGGCCTGCAGTTCGTGCTCGCCGGCATGTTCCTGACCGTGTCGAAGGTAGCCGAACACGATGCGGCACTCTCCTTCTCTCGCGGATTCTGCTTTCTGTACCTGGGTCAGGCTGCGGGGCTTGCAGCCGGCACGGTGCTGCAGTGGTACGCCGTGGCCGGCGCCTTCCCGTACTTCGTCGTGGGCTGCGCGGGCTTGGTCGCTCTTTTCGCCTACCTGTTCCTGTTCACCGAGGGCGACTTCGGCGCGCTCATCGCCATCGCCGCTGAGATCGACCGCTTCGACGAGGCGTGCCAGCTGATAGCTTCCCGGTTCGAGCTGTCGAAGCGCGAGTCGGAGCTGCTGCCGCTGGCGCTTCGGGGGCGCTCGGGGGAGCGCATGGCATCGGAGCTGTTCATCTCGAAGAGCACGGTGGAGACGCACCTGAGGCGCATCTACCAGAAGACCGGTACGAAGAACCGCCAGGAGCTGATAGATTTGGGCGAGCGCACGCAGCGCGAGCTGGCCTTGGGGGCCCGTCCGTGAGGCGCGCCGGCTTCGCGCGGACGGCGCCTCGTTCGCGCTGCGCCCGCCTCGCCCGCCCGACCGTTTCGAAGAGAGGACGCCTATGAGGCATGGGACGACGCTGGGGGAGCCGTTTCTCCAGGCGCTTGAATCGACGGTGTCCGCCGGCACCGTAGCGCGAGAGGTGCCGCTGGCGGGGCGGACTACGTTTCGCATCGGCGGTCCGGCCGAGCTGCTCGTGGCTCCCGGCTGCGCTAAGGAGGCTGCGGCAGCGTGGGCGCTCGCGAAGGCGTTCGGCGTGCCCGTGCGCGCCTTGGGCGAGGGCAGCGACCTGCTCGTCGCCGACGAGGGCGTGCGCGGCGTGGTGATGGCCCTTACCGAGGGGCTCGGAGCCGTGCGGGTGGAGGGGGACCGCCTGTTCGCCGAGGCGGGCGCCTCCAACGCGTCGGTGGCCGAGGCGGCCCGGGCGGCGGGACTTGCCGGCTACGAGTTCGCCTGCGGCATCCCCGGCAGCATCGGCGGCGCGGCCATCATGAACGCGGGGGCCTACGGCGGCCAGTTCTCCGACGTGGCCGAGAGCGTCCTGTGCGCCGACGACGAGGGCCACATCTTCGAGGTGAATGCCGCGCAGGCGGCCTGGGGATACCGCGAGAGCCTGATGGGGGAGCGCGGGCTGCTGGTGCTGGGGGCGACGCTGCGCCTGCGCCCCGACGACCCCGACGCCATCCGCGGGCGCATGGACGACCTTACCCGCCGCCGCGAGGAGAAGCAGCCCCTGTCGCTGCCGAGCGCAGGGAGCACCTTCAAGCGCCCCGAGGGGCATTTCGCCGGCAAGCTCATCGACGATGCGGGTCTGCGCGGGCACCGCATAGGCGGCGCGCAGGTCTCCGAGCTCCATGCCGGCTTCGTCGTCAACGCCGGCGGGGCCACCGCGCGCGACGTGGCGGCGCTCATCGAGCATGTGCGCACCGTGGTGCGCGAACGGTTCGGGGTGACGCTCGAGCCCGAGGTCCGCCTGTGGGGCTTTACCGAGGAGGATTGCAGGTAGATGGAGCTTTTCGAGCTGGTGCTGCTGCTTTTGGGCTCGGTGCTCGTGTCGTCGGTGTTCGCCGGCGCCATATCCAAGGTGTCGCTGCCCCTGGTCCAGGTGGCCATCGGAATCGTGGTGGCCGTGCTGTGGCAGGAGCCGCTGGTGGTGGAGGTGGACCCGGAGCTGTTCCTGGTTCTGTTCATCGCCCCGCTGCTCTTCGACGAGGCGCGCCATGCGAACAAGCGGGCGCTGTGGCGGGAGAAAGGCGGCGTGGTGTCCCTGGCCGTCGGGCTGGTGCTGGCGACGGTGCTGGTCGTCGGGTTCGTCCTCAACGTCTTGGAGCCTTCCATACCGCTGGCCGCCGCCTTCGCGTTGGGCGCGGCGCTCGGACCCACCGACGCCGTGGCCGTGACGTCGCTTTCCAAGGACATATCGCTTACGCAGCACCAGCGTACCCTGCTGCAGGGCGAGGCGCTCATCAACGATGCCTCGGGCGTCGTGTCCTTCCAGTTCGCCATCGCCGCGGCCACGACGGGAGCCTTCTCGCTCATCGATGCGGGCGTTTCCTTCGCGGTATCGTTCTTCGGGGGCATCGCCGTGGGAGTGGCGCTGGCGGCCGTCGCCATGCTCGCCTTGCGCATGCTGCGCCGCAGCGGCCTGGAGGACACCACGGTCTACGTGATCTTCGAGGTGTTCATGCCCTTCATCGTGTTTTTGGCCGCCGAGCACCTGGGCACCTCGGGGATTCTGGCCGTGGTGGCCGCGGGGTTGTTCATGACCTTCAGCCGAAGCGAGTCCGACGCCTTCGCCAGCGAGCGCAAGATCGTATCCTCCAGCGTGTGGGACGTGATCGTCTTCGTCATCAACGGCGTGGTGTTCGTGCTGCTGGGCATGGAGCTGGCGCTGCTGGTGTCGCCCACGTGGGAGGTTTCGGGCATGTCGCGAAGCACCATGCTGGTGCTGGTGCTGGTGGTCACCGCCATCGTGCTGGGGGTGCGCTTTCTGTGGCTGTGCGTCATGGAGTGCTTCCATGAGAGCCGCGAGACGGGCAAGCGCTGGTCGATGACTGCCCAGGGGGCGAAGAGCGCGCTCGTTACCACGCTGTCCGGACCGAAGGGGGCCGTGACGCTGTCCATCGCGCTCACCATACCCTACTACGCGACCTCGGCGACCAACACCATCGTGGCGTTTCCCCACCGAGGCGACCTCATCTTTTTGGCGTCGGGCGTCATCGTGCTGACGTTGCTTCTGGCCAACTTCGTAGTGCCGCTGCTGGCCCCGCGCCAGGAGGAGGACGAGGCTTCCTCCACCGAGGCCGAGATCGCGATCCTGCGGCGGGTGGCCTCGCAGCTTTCCAGCCAGGACGAAGGGCCCAGCCCCGCCACCGCGGCGGTGGTGGCCGACTACAACGAGCGGATCGCCTCGCTTATGCGCGAGCAGGCGTCCGCCGAGGCCGTGCGCCAGGTTCGCTTGGAGGTGATCGAGCGGGAGCTGGCCTTCCTGGACACCGCCGCGGCCGACGGCTACGCCTCGCAGGAGGCGTGCGAACGCTATGCGCGCCGGCTGGAGGTGTCCCACAGGCGATTGTCGGGCCGCCGCGGCGACAAGCATGCCCTGGGCTCGACCAGGCCTCCCCGCACCGCCGCCTACTGGATGGGGCTTCTGCGCAGCGCCGTGGCGTCCAAGGACGCCTCCGAGTCCCGGGCGGCCGAACGCCGTCGGCTGAGCATCGGCGTGGAGACCGTGGCGGTGGGGTACCTGCAGGGCTGCATCGACCAGCTGTCGGCCGACGGGGAAGGGCCGTCCTCATCGACGGCGCCTTTGGCGGTGCCCGATGATCGCAGGCATGCGCTGCAGCTGCAGCTGAGCGAGCATCGCGGCGCGTTGCGCATGCTGGAGGCGGCCCGTGCGGCGGCCGACGCGGCGAAGACGGGCGAGATCGATCTTGCGGCCCCGTTGGACGCCGCCGGCATCCGGGAGAGCATCGAGTCGGTGGAGGCCGAAGGGCTTCGCCTTGAGCTGGGCCAGATCGCTCGCTTCGAGGACGAGGGGCGCCTCTCGCGCGGGCGGGCCAACGAGCTTCGGGAGCACGTCTACCTTATGCAGATGGCCCTGGGCCAGAAGTAGGGGCGGTATGTTCGACGGGCGTCTACTGGGTTTTTCCGGAGTGCGGGCGGCTTTGGCCCTGTGCTGCCTGCTGGCGCTGGCCATGGCGGCCGCCTGTTTCGGGCAGTCCGCTGCCCTGGCGTCGGCCCTGGACGCTCTGCGCGCCGGGTCGCCGGCGGATGCCGCCGCGCTTCCGCTCGCAACGTTCGTCGGCTGTCTCGTGGTCGTCCGCGCGCTCGGCTGCCTTCAGGACCGCGTGGCCGACGCGCGGGCCTGGGCCGTGGCGGACGAGCTTCGCGACTGCCTGGTCGGCAAGCTGTTCGACAGTGCCGGCCGCGTCTCGGCGCGCCAGGGAGCCGGCGCCTTCGCGTCCCTGGCCGTCGAGGGTTGCTCCCAGGTGCGCACGTACCTGAGACTGACCTTGCCGCGCGCGGCGAACCTGGCCTTCCAGATGGTGCCGCTTCTGCTGTGCGTAACTGCGCTCGACTGGGTTTCCGGTGTTATCGTGGCCGCGGTGGTGCCCGTCATGGTGTTCTACCTGGCGCTGTTGGGAAAGCAGGCGAAGGCCTCCGCCGTCGAGCAGCTGTCGCGGGGCTCCTACCTTTCGGGACATTTCCTCGACTCGGTCCACGGGTTGCCCACCCTGGTGGCCTTCGGTCGGGACGGGGAGTGGGGCGCATCCGTCCGTCGGGCCAGCGAGCGCTTCCGCGAGGCCACCATGGCCACGCTCAAGGTGGCCACGCTCTCGGGGGCGGTGCTTGACCTGGGCTGCACTCTGGCCGGCGCGGCCGTGGCGGTTATGCTGGGGTTTCGCCTGGTGGACGGTTCCGTCTCGTTCCTCGGCGCCTTCACGGTGCTGCTGCTGGTTCCCTTGGCCCTGGCGCCCCTGCGTGCTTTCGCCTCCGACTTCCATGCCACGCTTGACGGTCGCGAGTCGCTGACGCGCGTGCTCGAGCTGGTGCAGGGTTTGCCGAAGGAGCCGTGCGGCGTCGGCGATGGCGGGCTGCCCGAAGACGCAGAGTCCGGGCCCCGGGAGGCCTCGCTGCGCGGCTGCGCGCCGTCCGCTGCGAGCGCGGGGTCGGCCGAGACGATGCTGCGCTGCGAGGGGGCGGCGTTCTCGCGGGACGGGGCGCCGATTCTCTCCGATGTGAGCCTGCTGGTGCCGCAAGGGGCGAAGGTGGCTTTGGTGGGCAGGAGCGGGGCGGGGAAGAGCACCTTGCTGTCGCTGATGGCGGGCATGGAGGAGCCCTGTGCGGGGCGGCTGTGCTCCCCGGCGGGCGGTTGCGGGCGGCTTGCGCAGGCGCGCTGGCGCGACCGCGTGTCGTTCGTTCCCCAGAACGCGGCGGTGCTTGCCGCTTCGATCAGGGACAACGTGGCGCTGTACCGTCCGTGCGCTTCCGACGGGCAGGTACGGCGCGCCCTGGAGCAGGTGGGCTTGGGCGACCTGCTCGACGGCTTGCCCGATGGGCTCGACACCGTCGTTGGGCGCGGCGGGCGCGCCCTGTCGGGAGGGCAGGCCCAGCGTCTAGCCCTCGCCAGAGCCCTCGTCGACCCCGACCGCGACGTGCTGTTTCTGGACGAGCCTACGGCGTCGGTGGATTTGTGGACCGAGGCGGAGATGGCGCCGGCCCTGCTTCGCGCCATGGAGGGGAGGACCGTGGTCATGGCCACTCACCGCCTTTCCTGGTTGGAGCACTTCGACCAGGTCGTCGTGCTGGAGGCGGGGCGCGTGGTAGCCCAGGGAGCCCCCGGGTCGTTGGCCGGCATCCTGGGGGGCGTCTGCGCGCCGGAGGGGCTTGCGGGCGCCGCTGCGGAGCATCTGTCGCTTCGCGGCGCCTTGGAGGGGAGGTGCGGCGATGGCCGGCAGGCGTAGGGAAGGCCGGGCGCGCTGGTCGTCGACCCTTCGCGCCGACCGATGGGTGGTGCCTTATCTGGGCCGCTACGGCAAGGTGATGCTGGCGGCGCTTGCGCTGGGCGTGGCCGGTTCGGCGTTCGCCATGGGCCTTATGTTCACGTCGGGCTACCTTGTCAGCGCCAGCGCGCTTGTGGCCAGCATCATCGTGCTGCACGTGCCCCTGGCCTGCGTGCAGCTGTTCGGCGTAGGCAAGCCGCTGCTCGGCTACGGCGAACGGCTTGCCAGCCACGACTGGGTGCTTCGGATGACCAGCAGCCTGCGCACGCGCTTGTTCGGCGCCTACCGGATGCTGTGCCGGCAGGGCACGGGTCGCTTCGACGCCGCCGCGCGTGAGGCCATGGGGTTTCTGGGAGAGGACGTGGCCCATATCCAGAACCTGTACCTGCGCTGCGTGTTCCCCATGGTCGTCGCCTGGGGCGCCTCGCTCGTCGCACTCTTCGCCATCGGCATCGTGTCGGTGCCGTTCTCCCTGCTCATGCTCGTTGAGATCCTGGTGACGGCCGTCGCGGCGCCGTTGTGGTCGGCCGCGGTGAACGGGGCGCGCATCGAACGGCAGCGCGCTCTGCGGCGGGAGCGCCTCGAGCTTCTGGCCGACGATGCCTCCGCGGCTGCCGACTGGCTGCTGTCTGGCCGTCGCGACGACTTCCTGGCGCGCCAGCAGGCGCTATCCGGGCAGGAGCGCGCCCTGGAGCGGGCCCGGAACCGGTTCGATTACGGAAGGGACATCGCCCAGGCGGCTCTCTTCGCCCTGGCCGTTGCGGCTGCGGCGCTTTGGGGAAGCGCTGTCTTCGCGCCAGCGGGCGCCTTCGAGGCCAGCTGGATGTGCGCCTTCGCCATAGGCCTCATGCCGCTTTTCGACGCCATAGCCCTTCTGGGGCCCGCTGCCGAGGAGGCCGGGTCCCACCGCGATGCCATCCTTCGGCTGAACCGGCTGGCGGAGCCGGATGGGCGATGCGGCGGCTTGCGGGCCTCCGGTCCGTCGACACCCGACCCGTCATGCTCCTTGGCGGTGGAGTTTCGCGATGTGACCTTCGGGTACGGCGATGCGTCGAAGCGGGCGCGGGGCACGGCGGTCATGGACGGCTTCAGCCTGGCCATACCCGTCGGCCAGAAGGTGGCCGTCCTAGGGAGAAGCGGCGCGGGAAAGTCGACGCTGGTCGCCTTGGCGGCGGGGCGGCTGCACCCGCAGGCGGGCGAGGTGCGCCTGTTCGGCCGCCCGGCGTCTCGCCCCGGCGAGGCGCCGGCAAGCGAGCTTGTCGCCTTCGTGCAGCAGGACGCCTACCTGTTCAACCTGACGCTGCGGGAGAACCTGCTTGTGGGCGACGCCGAAGCGGGCGACGAGGCGCTGGAGGCGGCCCTTCGCGCCGTGGGTTTGGGGGAGCTTCTGGCCGCCATGCCCCGCGGCTTGGACACGCCCCTGCTCGAGGGCGGAATCCGCTTGTCGGGAGGAGAGCGCACCCGGGTGGCGCTGGCCCGCGCATACCTGCGGAAAAGCCCGTTGGTGCTGCTGGACGAGCCCTTCGCCGCCTTGGACGAGCGCACCCAGGAGGCGGTTACCCGGACGCTTCTGGAAGCCTTCGCCGACCGCACCGTCGTGGTCGTCACCCACGATGAGCGCGGCTTGGACCGGTTCGACCGGGTGCTCGTGCTCGAGCCGTAGGCCCCTGCGAACGCGAACCGTTTGCTTGCCGATGCTGCCGCGCAACCTACGGCGGCCGCTTTTCTGGGAACATGGATGCTCGACGAAAGGAGCATCCATCATGGAGACCAGCAACGAGAGCTTTCTTCAGGCCCTCCGTTCGTTGTCGGAGGCGGCCTCGCGAAGGGACGGGAAAGGCGAGGGAACGTTCGACCTGGGCAACCCCGAGCTGCCCGAGCCGGTCGACGGGTTCGTCGATTTCGGCCATCTGAGCCTTCGGGGCCTTCCGAACACGCGCGATCTGGGGGGCATGCCTGCCGCCGACGGGCGCGTCGTCGTCGCGAACCGTCTTATCCGCTCGGGCGATCTGCACAAGGCCGCCTCGAAGGATCTAGAGGTGCTCGGAAACCAGGTGGGGCTTCGCCGCGTAGTGGACTTCCGCACTGCCTTCGAGCGCTCGAAGGCTCCCGACCCCGAGCCCTTCATGCCCTTTGCGCGCTTCTACCATGTGCCCGTGGTCAGCGAGCAGGCCGTGGGCGTGACCCGCGAGGCGGGGCTGATGGGCGACCTCAGGCTGTTCCGCGAGTACAGCGGCACGCCCTTCGAGGCGGTGGCGCACGTGTACCGCCAGGCGCTGCTGGGCGAGGACGGCATCCACGCCTACTCGTCGCTGCTCGAGATCCTGCTGGCCGCCGATAGGGGGGCGACCCTGTGGCACTGCACCGAGGGCAAGGACCGCGCGGGTCTGGCGTCGGTCATCGTGGAGTACGCCTTGGGGATGAGCCCCCAGGTCATCATGGCGGACTACCTGGCCACCAACTGCTTCGTGCGCAACTGGGCCGAGCGCATGGCCGACGCGCTGGGGCGCGCCCATCTGGCGGAGATGCTGGACGGCGACGTGGATGCGCTGTTCTACGCCAATTCCGTCTACCTGGTGACCGGCGTGGCGGCGGTATCGGAGCGCTACGGCTCCTTCGACGACTACCTTACGCAGGCGCTGCACTTCGGGCCCGGCAAGCGCGAGAAGCTGCGCCGGATGTACCTGACCGAGCTGGACTCCTAGTTTTTCGTCGCCGCGGCGACGCACCCGGGCGCGCCATGCTAAACTAGCGGTTGCTTGAAACTATGGCGCCGGCGGGCGGCTTCGCACGCCGGCTTCGGAAAGGGTGGTGGCCATGGGAAGGCCAGCGGGGGCGAACCGCAACACGAAGGAACGTCTGCTCGAGGCGTCGGCCGAGCTGTTCTCGCAGCTGGGCTACGCCGGCACGTCGGTCAAGGCCATCGCAGGCGCCGTGGGCATCAAGGACGCGTCCATCTACAACTACTTCCCCAGCAAGGAGGCCCTGTTCTCCGAAGCGATCGAGCGGGAGCGGCTCTACTTCGCCGAGGCCATGGACGCCCGCGGCGTCTTCTTCGACGCTGCCACCCAGCGCGTGGCCGCCGAGGCGCCGGAGAGCTTGGAGGCCTTCGAGGACTTCCTGCTGTCGTACTGGGAGCCCTTCTTCGCCGATCCCCGCGTTGCGCGCCTGAGGCGCATCCTGGTGCTTGCCGCTCCCTGCAACGACGACGCCCGGGCTATGCTCCTGCGGCTGTTCTACGACCATCCGCTGGGCTTTGCGGGCAGCATGGTGGAGCATTTGGCGGCCGAGGGGGCCATGGGGCAGTGCAACCCCCGCGTGGCGGCCTACGAGGTGTGCGGGCCGGCCCTGACCATGCTGGGCCAGGGGCTTGCCTGGTCGGAGGCCCAGCGGCGCCTGCGCTCCCAGTACCGCGCCTTTACCCGCGCGCACAGCCTGTAGCGCCCGCCTGCGCACTGCGCGCCCGCAGCCCTTTCGTCGCCGTTATCGGCAGAAGGCTTGAAGAAGCCGCGCACCGCGCGGTGCGTGGGCTATACTAACCAGCTCAAGGCCAAACGACGGCAGAGAGGTTCTCTATGGGCGGTTTCTTCGGGGCAGCATCGAAACGCGACGTGGTGCTGGACGTGTTCTTCGGCGTCGACTATCACTCTCATCTGGGCACGCGCCGGGCGGGGCTTATCTTCGTCGACGAGCGCGACGGGTTCCAGCGCGAGATCCACTCCATCGAGAACACCCCCTTCCGCACGCGCTTCGAGGACGACCTGCCGGGATTCCACGGCACGAGCGGCATCGGCTGCATCAGCGACACCGACCCCCAGCCGCTGCTCATCCGCAGCCATCTGGGCACCTTCGCCCTCACCACCGTGGGCGCCATCAACAACGCCGAGGCCCTGGTGGAGGAGTTCTTCGAAAGCGGCGAGAAGCAGTTCATGGCCATGAGCTCGGGGGCAGTGAACTCCACCGAGCTGGTGGCGGCGCTCATCAACCAGAAACAGGACCTGGTGGAGGGCATCCGCTACGCCCAGGAGCGCATCGACGGCTCGCTCACGCTGCTCATCATGCTGCGCGACGGCTCGATCATCGCCGCCCGCGACGCCATGGGGCGCCTGCCGGTGCTGGTGGGCCGCGACGAGGACGGCCGCTGCATCTCCTTCGAGTCCTTCGCCTACCATAAGCTCGGCTACGCCGACGACTACGAGCTGGGTCCGGGCGAGGTGGTGCGCGTCACGGCCGAAGGGGTGGAGCAGCTGGCGGCCCCGGGCGAGCGCATGAGGATCTGCTCGTTTCTGTGGGTGTACTACGGCTATCCCAACTCCAACTACGAAGGGGTCAACGTGGAGGTCATGCGCTACCGCAACGGCGCGGTCATGGCCCGCGACGAGCTGGCGCGCGAGGGGTGCCTGCCCGACGTGGACTACGTCGCCGGCGTGCCCGACTCCGGCGTGCCCCATGCCATCGGCTACTCCACGGAAAGCGGCAAGACCTTCGCGCGGCCCTTCATCAAGTACACGCCCACCTGGCCCCGAAGCTTCATGCCGTCGAACCAGGACGTGCGCGACCGCGTGGCCAAGATGAAGCAGATCCCCGTGCCCGAGCTCATCGAGGGCAAGAAGCTGCTGTTCGTGGACGACTCCATCGTGCGCGGCACCCAGCTGGGCAAGACCGTCGACCAGCTCTACGACGCCGGCGCGGCCGAGGTGCACATGCGCAGCGCCTGCCCGCCCATCATGTACGGGTGCAAGTACCTGTCGTTCTCGCGCAACACCTCCGACATGGACCTCATCGCTCGGCGCACCGTGCAGAAGCTCGAGGGGGACGAGGGCCAGCAGCATCTGGACGAGTACGCCGACGCCGGCACCGAGCGTGGCCGCTGCATGCTGCAGAGCATCTGCGAGGAGCTGGGCTTCGACAGCCTGGGGTTCCAATCGCTCTCGGGCATGATCGAGGCCATCGGCATCGACCCGGAGTGCCTGTGCACCTACTGCTGGGACGGGCGGGAGTAGCCTTTAGGCCCGCGCCCCGACCGCTGCGGCGTCCCTGCGGGGGCGCCGTTCGCCTTTCAAGGGGGGGAGTTCCGGCGCGCCGACCGACGAAGCCGTTGCGCTTATCGCCGTTCTCGGCGATAATGGGAACATGTGTTCCCGTTATCGCTACATAGCCATCGACCTCAAGTCGTTCTACGCCTCCGTGGAGTGCCAGGCCCGGGGGCTCGACCCGCTTACCACGAACCTGGTGGTGGCCGACGCGTCCCGTACCGAGAAGACCATCTGCCTGGCGGTGTCGCCCTCGCTCAAGGCCTACGGCATCGGCGGGCGCGCACGGCTGTTCGAAGTGGTGCAGCGGGTGCGGGAGGTGAACGCCGAGCGGTTGGGGGCGCTTCGCCGCGCGGGGGCGCGCAGCGTGCAGGCCTGCGGGGGCGGTTCCGCTGCTTTTGCGGCGGGGGTCCCGGCCCGGGCGGGCCTCTTTCCGAACGACTGCACGGGGCGCGACCTTGGGGCCTACCGGCCCTTCGAGGGGGCGCTGTTCCAAGGCTCGTCCTTCCACGATCCGGCTGTGCGCGCGAACGCCGCTCTTGAGCTCGACTTCCTTGTAGCCAGGCCGCGCATGGCCACCTACCTGGACTGCTCCACCCGCATATACCAAGTGTACCTGCGTCATTTCGCACCCGAGGACGTGCACGTGTACTCCATCGACGAGGTGTTGGTGGACGCTGCGGGCTACCTGGCCTCGTCGGGCAAGACCGTGCGCGAGCTGGCTTCCCAGGTGGTGTCGGAGGTCTACGCCGAAACGGGCATCACTGCCACGGCCGGCATCGGCACGAACCTCTACCTGGCGAAGGTGGCCATGGACATCTTGGCCAAGCACGAGCAGCCCGACGGCAACGGCGTGCGCATCGCCGAGCTGGACGAGGACGCCTACAAGCGGCGTTTGTGGTCCCACGAGCCGCTGACGGACTTCTGGCGCGTGGGTCCCGGCTACGCCCGCAAGCTGCAGGCCCACGGCATGCGCACCATGGGGGACGTGGCCCGCTGCTCGCTGGGCGGCCCGGGGCAGCGCCTGAACGAAGATCTGCTGTTCAAGCTGTTCGGCAAGAACGCCGAGCTGCTCATCGACCACGCCTGGGGGGTGGAGCCGGTGGGCATGGCCGACATCAAGGCCTACCGGCCTCGCAGCAGCTGCAAGGTGTCCGGCCAGGTGTTGCAGTGCCCCTACACCGCCGCCGACGCCCGGCTGGTGGCCTGGGAGATGGCCGACCAGCTGGCGCTTGATTTGTTGGCGGAGGGCATGGTCACCGACAAGCTGACGCTGACCGTGGGCTACGACCAGGTGGGGGAGGGGGAGTCCTTCGACGGGCGACTGGATACCGACCGCTACGGGCGCACCATCCCCAAGCATGCCCACGGGACGGCGAACTTGGAGGCGCCCACGGCGTCCTCGACGCTCATAGCCGAGGCGGTGACGGAGCTGTTCGACAGGCTGGTGGACCGGCGGCTTCGGGTGCACCGCATCACCGTGGGCGCCGACCAGCTGATCACCGAGCAGGAGGCCGCCTTCAGGCGAAGCCATCGCCAGCTGCGCCTGTTCGAGGACGAGGAGCCGTCGGAGGCGGCGGACGGCGAGCTTGCCCGGGAGCGCAAGGTGCAGGGGGCCATGCTCGACATTCGCGGCAAGTTCGGCAAGAACGCCATCCTGCGGGCCGCGAACCTGCAGAAGGCGGGTACCGCGCGCCAGCGCAACAACCAGATAGGGGGCCACAGCGCATGAGCGACTACTCCGATATTGCGGACTTGTCCCGCCCCCGCTCCCGCCGTCCCCCCATGCCCTTGTCCGACCGTGCCGCCCAGTTCGCCCCCTTCGCCGCTCTTTCCGGCCACGAGGCCGCAGTGGCCGAGGCGGGCCGTTTCACCGACGAGCGCGCCGTGCTGAGCGACGACCAGAGGGATGCCATCGACCGGGCGCTTGCCCTGCTGCGCGAGCGGCTGGGGTCGCGCCCGGCGGTCAGGATCGCGTACTTCAAGGCCGACAGTCGCAAGGCCGGTGGCGCCTACTGCACCTGCGAGGGGCGCCTTGCGCGCATCGGCGAGCACCCCGGCTCGCTCGTGCTTGAGGACGGTGCCACGGTGCTCCTGGCCGACGTGGTCTCCTTGGAGCTGGCCGACGGCGGGCTGCCCTCGTAAAAACTCTGTAACATCGAAAGGGCCGAGGCCGCTGCGCCCGTACCTTTAGTATCATGGTCAAGCTCAAGGCCCCTGCGTGCGGACGAAAGGACGTTCTATGGAAAAAGTGCAGATGACGACCCCTCTTGTGGAGATGGACGGCGACGAGATGACCCGCATCATCTGGGAGCTCATCAAAGAGGAGCTGCTCTGCCCCTTCGTCGATCTGAAGACCGAGTACTACGACCTGGGGCTTGAGAATCGCGACCGCACCGACGACGCCGTGACCGCAGAGGCCGCCGAGGCCACTAAGCGGCTGGGCGTGGCGGTCAAGTGCGCCACCATCACCCCCAACGCCGCCCGCGTGGACGAGTACGGCCTGAAGCAGATGTGGAAGAGCCCCAACGGCACCATCCGCGCGCTGCTGGACGGCACGGTGTTTCGCACTCCCATCCAGGTGGCCGGCATAGAGCCGTGCGTGCGCAACTGGGAAAAGCCCATCACCATCGCCCGCCATGCCTACGGCGATGTGTACAAGAACACCGAAATGGCCGTCCCCGGGCCGGGCGTCGTGGAGCTGGTGTACACCTCCGACGACGGCCGGGAGAGCCGCGCGCTCGTGCACCGTTTCGACGGCGCCGGCGTGGTGCAGGGCATGCACAACCTGGACGCCTCCATCGCAAGTTTCGCTCGCAGCTGCTTCGAGTACGCCCTGGACGTGCGCCAGGATCTGTGGTTCGCCACGAAGGACACCATCTCGAAGGTCTACGACCACCGGTTCAAGGACATCTTCCAGGACATCTTCGATGCCGAGTACGCCCAGGCCTTCGCCGATGCGGGCATCGAGTACTTCTACACCCTCATCGACGACGCCGTGGCCCGCGTGATGAAGAGCGAGGGCGGCTTCATCTGGGCCTGCAAGAACTACGACGGCGACGTGATGAGCGACATGGTATCGAGCGCCTTCGGGTCGCTGGCCATGATGACCAGCGTGCTGGTGTCGCCTCAGGGCTTCTACGAGTACGAGGCGGCCCACGGCACCGTGCAGCGCCACTACTACAAGCACCTGCGCGGCGAGGAGACCTCCACGAACTCCGTGGCCACCATCTTCGCCTGGTCCGGCGCCCTGCGCAAGCGCGGCCAGCTGGACGGGCTGGGCGATTTGGTCGCCTTCGCCGACCAGCTGGAGGAGGCGACGCTGTCCACCATCGCCTCCGGCCAGATGACCGGCGATTTGGCGCTCATCACCACGCTGCCCGACCCGCAGAAGCTTTCCACCCACGACTTCATCCGCGCCATCGCGGGCCGTCTGGAGCAGATGCGGGAGCAGCTGTAAGCCGAGAACTTCTGTAAACGCTCTTCATTGCCGAGCCTGTGCCGATGCGCGCAGGCTCGTTCGTATACAATAAGCAAGTTTCACGCATCATTACCTCGGGAAGAAGCTAGGACCATGGCCAACACCTACAAAGACACGATGAACCTGCCCCAGACCGATTTCCCCATGAGGGGCAACCTTCCCGCCAGCGAGCCGGAGCGCTTGCGCAAGTGGGAGGGCGAGCACCTCTACGAGAGCATCCTGGCCAAGAACAAGGACGGCAAGCCCTTCGTGCTGCACGACGGCCCGCCCTACGCCAACGGGCCCATCCACATCGGGCATTCCTTCAACAAGATCCTGAAGGACTTCGTGGTGAAGTCCCATGCCCAGCGCGGCTTCTTCACCCCCTACGTGCCCGGCTGGGACTGCCACGGCCAGCCCATCGAGCACATGGTGGAGAAGAACCTGGGGCCCGAGAAGATGGCCCAGACCGACCAGCCCACGCTGCGCCGCCTGTGCCGCGAGTGGGCCCAGACCTACGTGGACGTGCAGCGCGAGGGCTTCAAGCGCCTGGGCGTCAACGGCGACTGGGGCAACCCCTACCTTACGTTCCTTCCCAACTACGAGGCGGGCAACGTCGAGATCTTCAAGGAGCTGTACCTGGCCGGCCAGATCTACCGCGGCCGCAAGCCCATCCACTGGTGCAAGCGCTGCCATACGGCGCTGGCGGAGGCCGAGATCGAGTACGCCGACCTCGACTCGCCCTCCATCTTCGTGCGCTTCAAGATGGACGTCGTGCCCGGCGTCTTCGAAGCAGCCGGCGCCGAGGGCGACGCCTACGTGCTCATCTGGACCACCACGCCCTGGACGCTGCCGGCCAACACCGCCGTGTCCCTGGCGCCGGAGGCCGACTACGTCATGGTGCAGGCCGACGGGGCCAACATGATCATGGCCCGGGCCCTGGTTGAGTCCGTGGCCGAGGCGGCCGGCTGGCAGGAGTGGTCCCTGGTTTCCCAGGACGACGGCGAACCGGTGGTGCTGAAGGGCAAGCAGCTCTGCGGCCTAACCTACACCTGCCCCATCCGCCAGGACCTGAAGGGCACCATCATCTACGGTGACCACGTTACCCTGGAGACCGGCACTGGCGCCGTGCATACCGCTCCCGGCCACGGCCAGGACGACTACCTGGTGGCCTTGGAGTTCGACGTGCCGCTGCTCATGCCCGTGGACGACAACGGCGTGCTGACCGCCGACGCCGGCCCCTTCGCCGGCCTGGACGTGTTCGACGCCAACCCGGCCATCATCGAGTGGCTCTCTCAGCAGGGGACGCTGGTGGCGAGCAAGGTCATCAACCACAGCTATCCCACCTGCTGGCGCTGCCATGAGCCGGTCATCTTCCGCGCTACCAGCCAGTGGTTCGTTTCCATGGACAAGAACTCCCTGCGCGAGAAGGCCCTCGACGCCGTGGAGGACGAGGTCCAGTTCCATCCCGCGTGGTCTCAGAAGCGCATCGAGGCCATGGTGGGGGACCGTCCCGACTGGTGCATCTCGCGCCAGCGCAGCTGGGGCGTGCCCATCCCGGTGTTCTCCTGCGCGAAGTGCGGCGAGACCGTAGCCACCGAGGAGAGCTTCGACGCGGTCATCGAGCTGTTCTACGAGTACGGCGCCGACGCCTGGTTCACCAAGCAGCCTGGCGAGTACCTGCCCCGCACGGTGAAGTGCGAGAAGTGCGGCTGCTCCGAACTGGTGCCCGACAAGAACATCCTGGACGTGTGGTGGGAGTCGGGCGTGTCCCATACCAGCGTGCTCAAGCACCGCGCCGCCGAGGGGCTGACGTTCCCCGCCGACGTGTACCTGGAGGGTTCCGACCAGCACCGCGGGTGGTTCCAGTCGTCGCTGCTCACAAGCGTCGGTGCTTACGGCGTGCCTCCCTTCAAACATATCGTCTCCTGCGGTTTCACCGTGGACGAGTTCGGGCGCAAGATGTCCAAGTCGCTGGGCAACGGCCTTGATCCGGCCGAGGTGATCGACACCTACGGCGCCGACGTGCTGCGCCTGTGGGCCGCCACGGTGGACTACGGCGTGGACGTGTCCATCGCCGACAGCATCCTCAAGCAGGTGGCCGGCGACTACCGCCGCTACCGCAACTGCTTCCGCTTCCTGCTGGGCAGCCTGTCCGACTTCGACGATAGGGCCGACGCGGTGGATGCGTGGGATGCGCTCGAGCCCATCGACCGCTACATGCTGGCCAAGACCGCCAAGCTGCTCGACGAGGTTGAGCAGGCATACGACGAGTTCCGCTACAACGGCGTCTACCGCCTGACCTTCGATTTCGTGAACGACCTGTCCGCCGTCTATATGGACGTGGCCAAGGACCGCCTGTACGCCGAGGCGCCGAGCTCCCCTCGCCGCCGCGCGGTGCAGACGGTGCTGGCCAACATCCTGGAAGTGCTGGTGCGGGTGCTTTCGCCCATCATCTCCTTCACGGCCGACGAGGTGTGGGAGCACTATCCCGAGCCCATGCGCCGCGCCGAGGGACGCCCCTCAAACGTGCAGTTGGCCGGGTGGCCCTCTCGCCGCGACATGGTGCCTGCGCTGCCCGCCGACGGCGGCAAGGAGGCGCTCGCGTCCTTCGCCTGCGCCCTGGAGGCGCGCGATGCGGTGACTAAGACTTTGGAGGAGGCCCGCGTGGCCAAGCTAGTGAACAAGAGCCAGGAGGCCGCGGTGCGCATCACGGCGCCTGCGCCCACCGCCCAGGCGCTGCGCGATTTCGGTCCCGAGGTGCTGGGCGAGCTGTTCATCGTGTCCGGCGTGGAAGTGTTCGACGCCGCGGAGGGAGCCGAGGGCATGGCCGTGGAGGTGCTGCCGGCTCCGGGCGAGAAGTGTCCGCGCTGCTGGAACTACCGCGAGCTGGGAACCGACGCGGCCCATCCGGACGTGTGCGGGCGCTGTGCCGCGGTGCTCGACGAAATCGGCTTTAAGGCGTAGGGCGCCATGGGAATCGAAACGGACGGGCAGGGCGCCCCTCGCGGGCGCTCCCGCGACGGCATCCTGCGCGCCGCGGGAGCCTTCGCCCTTATTGCGGCCTTGTGGCTTGCTGCCGACGTAGCCACCAAGGCCTACTTCAACGGATTTGCGCTGGGAAGCGTCGTCGGCGGCCCGTACCTGGGGATCTTCCAGTTCCGCCTGGTGCACAACACCGGTATGGCCTGGGGGCTGTTCGGCGACTCCACCTTCGCCCTGGGCGTCATGTCCGTCGTGGTATGCGCGGTGCTGACAGGCTTCTTCCTGGCCAACATTCGGCGGATCACGGCGCTTGAGCTGGTGGGGCTTGCCTTGGTGGTGGCCGGCGGCATCGGCAACGCCCTTGACCGGTTCACGTTGGGCTACGTGGTGGACTTCATCGAGACCACCTTCATCGACTTTCCCGTATTCAACGTGGCCGATATAGGTGTGACCTGCGGTTTCATCCTGTTCGTGCTGGGTCTGCTTTTGAGCTTCAAGGCGTCCGAGGCATCGTCTGAGGGGTCGGCTCAGCCGGAAGGTTCGAAGGGGGAGGGCCGCTGATGGCCCTGCTGCGCTCCTATACCGTGGTCACCGCCGACGAGGGCATGCGGATGGACGCCCTGTGCGCCGAGCGCGGTCTGTACGCCAGCCGCAGCGCTGCCGCCCGCGCCTGCGATGAGGGCCGGGTGCTCGTGAAGGGGCAGCCCGTCTCGAAGAAGCACCAGGCGCGGTCGGGGGACGTGGTGGTCTACGAGGTGGAGGAGGAGCCGGCCGACACGCCGCTTTCCGGCCAGCCCATCCCGCTGGACATCCGCTACGACGACGACGACGTCATCGTGCTGTCCAAGCAGGCGGGACTCGTGTGCCATCCGGCCGTGGACCACGCCGACGGTACGCTCGTGAATGCGCTCATCCACCGCTTCGGCGCGAACAACCTCTGCAGCGTGCAGGGCGACCGCGACCGGCTGGGCATCGTGCACCGGCTCGACCGCGATACGAGCGGCCTTATGCTGGCAGCGAAGAACGACGAGGCCGGCTCCAAGCTCATGGAAGCTATCCGCCTGCGCTCCGTCGACAGGCACTACCTGGCCCTGGTCCACGGCATCATCGCCCGGGACACCGGCATGATCGACGCGCCCATCGCCCGGTCGTGGGACATGCGCACCCGCATGGCCGTTCGCGACACGCCCCAGGCCCGCGACGCGCTCACCACCTTCAACGTGCTGGAGCGCTTCCGCGCCGAATCGGGCGACGACGGCTACACGCTCATCGACTGCAAGCTGTTTACGGGCCGGACCCACCAGATCCGCGTGCACATGGAGTTCGCCGGGCATCCGCTGGTGGGGGAGCCGGTCTACCGGACCCATGCGCCGAAGTCCCCTGCCGCCGATTTGGGGTTGGAGCGCCAGTTTCTCCATTCCTACAAGCTGTGCTTCGGCCATCCTTCCACCGGGGAGCCCTTGGTGTTCGTGGACTCGCTGCCCGAGGATCTGGCGGCGGTGCTGGGGGGCTTGGCCGGGCGCTCTGCGGGCAGGACCGAAGCCGGCGTCTCTGTTCTGGGGGAGACCGACGGCGTTTCGTAGCCCTTCGGGGGCTTGTGCTCATATTGTCGCGTCTCGATGCGTATTTAATCCTGTCTTACCAGGTGCGGCTTCGATTCGCGCATCGTCGGCTACACTGCGGAGCAACGTTGCCGCAGAGAAGGGGTGCAATGGTGTCAGTCGATGAAACCGTTGGGGTGCTCATGGTAAACACCGGCTCTCCGGAGGAGCCGACGCCCCGAAGCGTGCGCAAGTACCTTTCCCGCTTCCTGTCCGATCCCCGCATCTGCCCGATGAACCCGCTTGCGTGGCGGCTCATCCTGCATCTGTGCATCCTTCCCGTCCGCGGCAAGAAGTCCGCCCGCAAGTACCGGGCCATCTGGACCAGGGAAGGCTCGCCTCTCTCCATCGCCCACGACAAGCTCAACCGGGGCCTTCAGCGGGCCTACGACGAGCAAGGGGCGGCGGTTGAGGTGCGCACCGCCATGAGCTACTCCGCTCCGTCCATTCCCGACCAGTTGGAAGAGCTGCGCTCGTGCGGCTGCACCCGTCTGGTGGTGCTGCCGCTGTACCCGCAAAGCGCCCATTCCACTACCGGAGCCGTGAAGGACGGCCTGGCCCGTGCCCTGCGCAAGCTGCCGTGGGATGTGGAATGCGACGTCGTGGAGCAGTATTCCGAAGACGCCGTGTACGCGAAGGCCATCGCCGCGTCCATCCGCAACGCCGGGTTCGGCGAGCAGCCGGGCGACCGCTTGCTGTTCGCGTTCCACTCCATCCCCTTGGCCGACATCGAGCGCGGCGACACCTACGAGCTGCAGACGGGGGCGACCAGCCTGGCCGTGGCCTGCGAGCTGGGGCTGGACCGCACGAACTGGACCATCGGCTACCAGTGCCGCTTCGACAAGGGCCGCGAGTGGCTGGGCCCGTTCACCAAGGACGTGCTTGCGCGCTGGGCGGCCAACGGGCGGGGGCGCGTGTTCATGGTGTGCCCGAACTTCGCCGTGGACTGCCTGGAGACGCTCTACGACATCGGTTGCGAGCTGCAGCCGTACTACGAAGACCAGGTGCGGAAGAACGGACGCGACTACGACGCGCAGCCGCTGGTGGCGGTGCCGTGCCTGAATGCAACCAAGGCCCATGTGAGCGTCCTTCAGCATGTGCTCGCTCCCTACGTGGGCGCGGGTTCGGGCGCCTAGGCCTCGGCTTTCGAAAGGGGTTTCATCATGACGAAGCTTGTGGAGCGCGAGGACGGTCGCCCTACCGTGGTGCTGGGCGTCACGGGATGCATCGCTGCCTACAAGGCATGCGAGCTCGTGCGGCTGCTGCAGAAGGCCGACGTGCGCGTGAAGGTGGTCATGACCGAGCATGCGACGCACTTCGTCGACCCTCTGACCTTCCGTGCGCTGACCCATGAGGAAGTAGCCGTGGGGCTGTTCGACGATCCGTGGGACCCCATCCACCATATCTCGCTGGCCCAGGAAGCCGACGTGTTCTGCATCGCCCCATGTACCGGCAACGTGCTGGCGAAGCTGGCCTGCGGTATCGCCGACGACCTGCTGACGACCGCGGCCTTGGCGGTGACGTCGCCTCTGGTGATCGCCCCGGCTATGAACGTCCATATGTACGAGCATCCGGCCACCCAGGGCAATCTCGATGTGCTCGCGGCCCGTGGAGCTTGCATCGTGTCGGCCGACGAGGGGTATCTGGCCTGCGGCGATGTGGGCCGCGGCCGCTTGGCCGAACCTGCCGTCATCGCGGAAGCGGTGCTCGGGGCCTTGCGCGCCCGCGACGCGCGCCCGCGCGATTTGGAGGGCGTCCGGGTGCTGGTGACGGCGGGGCCTACGGTGGAGCCCATCGACCCGGTACGCTTCGTGTCGAACCGTTCCTCCGGCAAGATGGGCTACGCCCTGGCCCGGGCAGCGCAGCAGCGGGGCGCTGCGGTGACGCTGGTGAGCGGCCCTGTGGCGCTTGAGCGCCCCCAGGGTGTCTCGTTTCGGGGCGTGGGCAGCGCGTGCGACATGCTCGGCGCCTGCGAGGAGCTGTTCCCCGCAGCCGATATAGCCGTGTTCGCGGCGGCGGTGGCAGATTACCGTCCCGAGCACGCTGCACCCCGGAAGCTGAAGAAGGGCCGTGCCGACGACGACCTGGAATGCATCCGGCTGGTTCCCAACCCCGACATCCTCGCCACCATGGCCGCCCGCAAATCCTCGGGGCAAACGGTAATCGGCTTCGCAGCCGAGACCGAGGACGTGGTGCCCAATGCTCGCGAGAAGCTGGCTCGCAAAGGGGCGGATATGATCGTGGCGAACCAGGTGGGGGAGGGGCTTGTCTTCGGCGCCGACACCGACAAGGCGTACCTGGTGACCTCCTCTTCGGTGGAGGAGCTGCCCGAGATGGCCAAGGATGACCTCGCCCATGCCATCCTGGACGCGGCGGTCGCCCTGCGCGCCTAGTCCTTGGCGCTTCTTCCCGCCTTCCTGTTCTCCGTGCTGCGGGATTCCAACAAGTCGATCAGCTCGCGCTTCTTGTGCACGCCCAGCTTGCGGTAGATGCTCTTCGAATGGGAGCGCACCGTGTCCAGCGAGATGCACAGCGTTTCCGCGATGTGCGGCAGCGTGTAGCCTTTGGCCATGAGCGCAGCCACCTCCTCCTCGCGCTGTGTGAGGTGGAAGCGGGTTGCGAGTACGCACAGGGTCGCTTCGATGCTCGCCGGCTCGGCACGGGGGGCATCAGGTGGCCGGGGCGCATCCTGCTCGCCGGATGCGCCGCTTCGGCGGGACTGACGAAGCGCCACGGCTATGGCTGCGATTACCAAGGTGAACGTGACCGCAGTGACGGCGAACACCGCAAGCGAGCTCGGCTGCAGGGTGGGGTCCCGGGGTAGCAGCAGTCCGACTCCGGCAGTGATCGCCACGGGTACCGAGAGCAGTCCCAGGGTGCAGCCGGCGAAGTAGGGAAGCGCCGGTATGCCCTCGTCGTAGGCGCTTTCCGCGATGACGATCCAGCAGAATAGCATGAAGCACTCCCTGGTGGCTCGCAGGAAGCTTGCGGCGAAAACCGGATCGTCATGACGAAACGCGATGAAGCACAAAAGCCCGCTGAATATGACGAGCATGAAGAAGGGCCACAGGTCGCGCACGCTTCGGCGCAGGGCGAAGATCCACAGGCAGCAGAACGCGAACACTACGATGAGCAGCACGGGCCAGTAGAGCTTGTAGGAGGAGCTGAGCAAGCGTTCGGTGGTGGGGACGAGCACCTGGGTGATGAAGCTTGCCAGCGTGCACAGACCGAGCAGGAAGATCATGCTCCAGGGGATGCGCTGGCGAACACCCGCGCCAGGCTTGCTTGCGGGCTTGCGCGGCGAACCCTCGCGATCGGTTTCCATAGCCATGAGGTAGCAGGCGTAGGTGAGCGGGTAGGATAGCAGGGATGCCACGGCTATGGCCTGGGCAGGCATGAATGAGAACATCCAGGTTGCGATGCCGTAGAGAGCGAAGGCCAGCGACAGCCCGAAGCAGGAGCGAACCGGATCGATACTGCAGAAGTGCACGCCTAGCGCCACGACGCAGAAGCCGCTGGCGGCTCCGTGGATTACGCTGCCGATGAACACGAGCGGCGGCAGCGACGAGATGATGAGGGCCGTGGCAACTGTTCCGCCGGCGGCTGCCACTCCGATCAAGCGCACAAATGCGTGCTCCGAGTAGTCGATTTTCCGGTCGGCCGCTATGATGGCCGCCATGACCAACGCCTGCACGACGTAGGCGGTAAACGGTATGGCGCCGTCGGCAAGCCCCGGACCGTTGCGGAACATGGTCCAGGCACCTATACGGAACGAGGCGAGCGCGAAGGCCGCCAGGAAGGGCAACGAGGCTACCTTGGCGAGGGCTCCTATGGGTTTTCTCTCCGAAGCTACCAGGGGCATGGCTGCGTTTCCTACTTCCTGCTCTGTCGCTGCTTTGCACGGGCGGTCCACGGCGCTCGGCGTGCCCTCCATTGAATCCCTGCGCTGGTTCGCCCGCATCGCATCAATGATGTGATTCGCTCCGTCCCGCCCTCGTTTTCCCCGCAATGATGTGATGCGGGGGCAACGCATCTCCCCATACCATAGCAGAAGCCGCCCACGGGAAGGGGCGGGTTGCCAACAAGATGCCTTCGGGCAGAGGAGGGGAGAGCTATGGAACTATCGCGTCGTGATTTTCTCGGAGCCGCGGCGTTTACCGCCGCCGGCTTCGGATCGCTGGCCGTGGCTGGCGGCCTGGCGGGCTGCGCCGCGCCCAAGCAGGATGCGCCCAAGCAGGATGCGCCGAAAGGAGACGAGCCTAAGGCGGCCGACGACGGCGTCGAGGCGGGTGCTGCCGAGCCGGCGCCGGCGGTGGGGGAGGGGCTGAACCCCCAGAGCGACTACACCGCCTGCACCACCGACTTCAAGCCGCTGTTCGAGCCGCTGACCATGGGCGGCGTGACACTGAAGAACCGCATCGTGAAGAGCCCTGCCGGATCCGACACCTGGGCGCCCGAAGGGGATGCGCTCAACGACAACTTCCTGGACTACTACGAGAACTTCGCCAAGGGCGGCGCGTCGCTGGTGTTCGTGGAGAGCTCCATCGGCAAGCTCATGGGATTCAAGCCCCTGGAGCAGACCGCTTCCGGCTGGCTCGTGTCCGACATGACGAAGATTCCCGACCTCATGGCGCCTGTGTGCGAGCGCATCCACAAGCACGATTCGCTGGCGGGCTTCCAGCTTGGCATGGGCATGCTCAACGAGGAGACCACGGTCATCACCGACATGACGCCCGAGAACATCCAGTGGCTCAAGGACACCATCGTGGAGCTGGCCGTGCAGCTGAAGGCCGCCGGCTTCGACGTGATGGAGCTGCACTGCGCCGCCACCCAGATCCTGAAGTACTTCATGATGGCGCGCGTCAACAAGCGCGAGGACGAGTACGGTGCGCAGAACCTGGAGAACCGAACCCGCTTCCTTTGCGAGGTCATCGCGGGCATCAAGGAGGCCTGCGGCCAGGACTACCCGGTGCAGGTGCTCATTGACGCGGTGGAGGAGAACGACGCCGCCCTGGGCAACAACGACGGGTTCCTCACCCTGGAGGAGTCCGTCGCCAACGCCCAGATGCTGGAGAAGGCCGGCGCCGACTCCTTCTACCTGCGCGTGTCGGTCCCTGGACGCCACATCGCCCAGTTCGCGCCCGACCTTATGTTCTCGGGCTATCGGTCCGAGGGCATGACCGGCTTCGGCACCCGGGCCGACTTCTCCCAGCATTTCGGCGGTATCGTCGACGGCGAGCACTCCGGTGCGGGCATGCTCATCTCCGCCTGCGAAGCCTACAAGAAGGGCCTGTCGAAGGCGAGCGTGTCGGCGGCTGGCTACATGGACCCGCGCACGGCCCCCGACCTCATCGTGGGCGCCGTTGCCGACGGCAAGGTGGACTACCTCATGATCACGCGCCCGCTGACCGTTGACCCGGAGATGCCCAACAAGCTGGCCGCCGGCAAGCGAGACGAGATCGCCCCTTGCTGCCGATGCCTGCACTGCCATTCCAAGGGCGGCCCGGCCGAGTACGCCAACGACGGCACCGAGTACTGCCGCGTAAACGCCGTCACCCAGCGCGCCTACACCGAGGACATCCCCGAGGGCTACGAGCTGCTCCCCGCCGAGACCAAGAAGAAGGTCATGGTGGTGGGCGGCGGTCCTGCCGGCATGGAGGCGGCCCGCATCGCAGCCCTGCGCGGCCACGACGTCACCCTCTACGAGAAGAGCTCGTCTTTGGGCGGCCTGGTCAACACCGCCCATGCGTTCAAGGGCGACCACGAGCGCTTGGGAGATCTGGTGGACTACCTGGCGCATCAGCAGGACGTGTGCGGGGTTTCGGTGGTGACCGGCACCGAGGTGACCGCCGAGACCGTGAAGGCCGAATCGCCCGACGTGGTGCTGGTGGCTACGGGAGGCAAGCGCGAGAC
The DNA here is from genome assembly GCF_943193145.1 of Adlercreutzia aquisgranensis. Classification (NCBI taxonomy): domain Bacteria; kingdom Bacillati; phylum Actinomycetota; class Coriobacteriia; order Eggerthellales; family Eggerthellaceae; genus Adlercreutzia; species Adlercreutzia aquisgranensis. The sequence goes on from NZ_CALPDA010000004.1 coordinate 60,485, forward strand.
GAAGCTTTCGGGCGCGGGCCCGGTGAAGGTGGCCGGTATCGCCGACGTGGCCGGCGCCGACCTGGGCCAGCGCGTGGTCATCTGCGGCGCCGGGCTGCAGGCAGTGGACATCGCGCTGTACCTCTTGGCCCAGGGCAAGAAGGTGCAGCTGGTGCACGACCAGCCCAAGGAGCTCATCGACAAGGAGCAGTCCATGTGGGTGCGCGCCTTCGTCATCCCGCACCTGTACGCCCAAGGCGTCAAGATCTGGAACAACGCCCAGGTAGGCAAGGTGACCGACGAGGGGCTTTCCATCACCATCGCCACCGGCGAGCAGAAGGTGCTCGCCTGCGACACCGTGCTGGAATGCTACGACATGGTGCCGAACACCGAGCTGGCCGATGCCATCGGCTCTGCTGCCGAGGTGAAGTGCATCGGCGACTGCGAGGCCCCCTGCGACATCGCCATGGCCATCAAGGCCGGCCACTTGGCGGCGAGGGCCATCTAGCCGAGTGTTTCGCCAGGCAGGTTCCGTAAAGCAGGCCGCTCCGGCGTCGCAAGGCGCACGGGGCGGCCTGCTTTTCCATTGTTGAGGGGACAGCATTTCGATGGAGGGGCCGTGAATGTGATGCGTGGGGTTTCGGTAGGTAATCGGGAGGGGAGGTGGTTTATCCGGCGCCATTCGGTGAAAACGGCCCCTGTACGTAACGTCTCCATAACAGCTCGGTAGCATCGCGGTTGCTTTTGCTCGTTTGCCAGCGAAAGACAACCGCTTACCGATTGCGAGGAGGCCGCTTTGCAGACCAACGAACTTCGGCACCGTCGATTGCGTTCTGGGCTTATCGCCCTTGCGCTTGCCCTGTCCGCCCTGATCTTTCTGATCGCATCGCCCCGGATGGCCTTTGCAGCCGATGAAGAGTCGGGCGCGGCGGTGCCGGGAGCCAACGGGTCCTACGGCACTTCGAGCCTTTTCGCCGACGAAGGGGCCCACGAGGCCGCCAGGGAGCATCGCCGCTCCAGCGCCAGCGGCAACGCGCAGCTGCTGGGCGCCATCCTGGGCGAGATCGCCAAGAGCTCCGATACCGTCTACGAGCAGCAGGCCGAGGCCGCCCAGGAGCAGCGCGAGCAGCAGCGGCTGGAGGAGGAGGCGCGAGCTGCAGCCGAGGAGGCTGCGCGCGAGGAGAACGTGCGCGCCTCGGTGGCCGACATTGCCCTGGGGCTCCTGGGCGTTCCCTACGTGAGCGGCGGCGCCACCCCGGCAGGCTTCGATTGCTCGGGGCTGGTGCGCTACTGCGTGTTGCAGGCGTGCGGCTGGGAGCTGCCCCGCACCGCCGCCGGTCAGTCCGCCATGGGCCACAGCGTCTCGTTCTCGGAGCTGCAGCCGGGCGATTTGCTGTTCTGGGGCGACGCCGCCGGGGCGTGGCATGTGGCCATCTCCCTGGGCGGCGACTCCTACGTCCATGCGCCGGCGCCCGGCCAGTCGGTGAGTGTGGGCACCTTCCAGTATTTCACGCCCAGCTTCGCCCGCCGGTTGAGCTTCTAGGGATTCGCTAGAAGCTGCGCTGACTAGTTCCCGTCAGCCGAGCGCTTCTTGTTCTGCGCCTGCACGGCCGTGATAGCCGCCACGCCGTAGATGTCGTCGGCCGAGCAGCCGCGGGACAGATCGTTTACCGGCGAGGCGATGCCCTGGGTGATGGGGCCGTAGGCTTCGGCCTTGGCCAGGCGCTGCACCAGCTTGTACCCGATGTTGCCCGCGTCCAGGTCGGGGAAGACGAGCACGTTGGCCTTGCCGGCGACGGGGGAGCCGGGCGCCTTCGACGCGCCCACTTCGGGGATGATGGCTGCGTCGAGCTGCAGCTCTCCGTCCAGAAGCACGCCCGGAGCCAGCTCGCGGGCCAGCGCCGTGGCCTCCACCACCTTGTTGGCGTCGTCGTTTCTCGCCGAGCCGAAGGTGGAATGGGCGAGCATCGCCACCTTCGGCTCGGTGCCGATGAGCGCCTTCCAGGATCGGGCGGACATGGCGGCGATATGGGCGAGCTTCTCGGCGTCGGGCTGCACCTCCAGGCCGCAGTCGCTGAACAGGAAGGTGCCGCTCTCCCCCAGATCGCAGTCGGGCACCACCATGATGAAGAACGAGCTCACCAGCTTGACGCCAGGTGCGGTCTTGAGGATCTGCAGGCTGGGGCGCAGCACGTCCCCGGTGGAGTGGCAGGCGCCGGCCACCATGCCGTCGGCCAGGCCGTCCTTCACCAGCATGACCCCGAAGTAGAGCGGGTCGGCCACGGTCTCGTAGGCCTTCTCGGCCGTCATGCCCTTGGCCCGGCGCAGCTCGAAGAGTTCCTCGGCGAAGCGCTCGCGAAGCTCGGAGGTTGCCGGGTCCATAAGCCTCGCGCCCGCAAGGTTTCGGGAGCTTGCCGTCATGGCGTCGACATCTCCCAGGATGATCAGGTCGGCAACCCCGTCGGCCAGTATCCGCTCCGCCGCCTGCAGGGTTCGGGGGTCGTCGCCCTCTGCGAGCACGATGGTCTGCCTGTCGGCTTTGGCAAGGTCTATCATGGAGTTGAGGAAGCTGCCCACGGTCGGTCTCCTTTCGTTCCCCGGCAATGCCGTCGGAGCATGTCGTCACAATTCCTTCATAATAACCGAGGGAAGCCGCCCGGGGGCGGAGAAGTCCATAAACGGTCTGTGGTCTGGGATGATGGGTGAAACCGAACAGGCGATCGCTTTGAATGCCATAAACATATGCTCTGCGCTTATATATGCTTGAAACTCTGTTTTTTGCCTTCGATTGTAGTTATGTCCTAGGGAATGGGCTGCCGAGGGGGCGCGGCGCGGGCATTTTCGATACCATGAGCAGTCATGCAAAGGAGCGGACTGGAAAGGATGGGCTGCCGATGGGCGAGGTGGAACCTGTTCGGGCGGCGGATGTGAGGGCTGTCAGGCCCGATGCGCTGACCCCTGCCGAGACGTTGGCGAAAGCCGAGGCACTTGGCGTCTCCAAGGCGGCCATGGCTTCGGGCCGCTGCTTTCTTTCTGCCATGCTAGCCGGTGCCTTCATTGCCTTCGGCGCCCTCTACTTCTGTATGGTGATGGCCGACGCTGACCTGCCCTTCGCCGCCCAGAGGATTTTGGGCGGCATCTGCTTCTGCCTGGGGCTTGTGCTCGTGCTCTGCTGTGGCGCCGAGCTGTTCACGGGAAACATCCTGCTCGTGTGCGCGAAGGCCTCCGGGAAGGTTCCCTGGTCGGGGGTGCTTCGCAATTGGGGTTTGGTGTGGCTCGGCAACCTGGCGGGGGCCTTGGTGGCCGTCGCGCTGGTGCAGCTTGCCCAGATAGGCCTCATGAACGGCGGCGAGGTAGGGCAGGCCATGGTGTCCGTGGCCGCCGGCAAGGTGGTGCTCGACCCGGTGCCCCTGTTCTTCAAGGCGGTGCTGTGCAACGTGTTCGTGTGCCTGGCGGTATGGATCGGCTTTGCTGCTCGCACGGTGACCGACAAGGTGATCGGCATCCTGCTGCCCATCTCCGCCTTCGTGGCCTGCGGGTTCGAGCACTGCGTAGCGAACATGTTCTTTCTGGTGAACGGCCTGGTGGCAAACGCTGCGGGCTTCGGAGCCCCGGGGGCTGTCGAGGTTGCGGGCATCGCGTACAACCTGGTGCTCTCCACGGCCGGCAACATCGTGGGAGGCGTTCTTGTGGGCCTTGCCTACTGGTGCGTCTACCGCGCCCGCCAGTCGTGAGGTTGCGTCGGATAGGTGGAGGGGCGGCCGAGACCGCCGCTCTTCAGATAGAATTCGTACGTTTGTGTTTGATTGCCGGCGCGGCAGAAAGCCGGCGGCGTGATGGGAAGGTTGTCGGTGGCTGACCGTATGGGCTCCTTCTTAGCGAGATGTGCTGGAAGGCTGACTGCATCTACGAGATCGTGCGTTCTTGCCTACACGGCGGTTTTCCTCGCTGCTCTCCTGGTGACGCTGTTTCCCTTGGTCGTTAATGGAAAAAGTCTTTTGTGGTATATGGATGCCACGGTGCAGGAGTATGCCTACTACGCCTACTTCGGGCATTGGGTGCGCGATGCGCTCTACCAGATTTTCGTCGCCCATGGTCCGGTGTCGACATGGTCTCCGTTCTGGGGATACGGTGATGACCTTTATACCAGCTATCTGCCATACCTCCTCAGCCCCTTCTCCTTGACGGCGATTCTGTTTTCCGCCGAGAACGCCGAGGCCGCTTACAACGCGGTGATTGTCTTACGGCTGTACGCAGCGGGGCTTGCGTTCATCCTCTATGCGCGTTTGCGCAACATAGGACGGCCAGAGTGCTTGCTCGGAGCGGTGTGCTACGTCTTCGCGGGGACGTCCGTGGTCATGTTCCTGCATCCTTCGTTTCTTGATAACCTCGTTGTTTTCCCATTGCTGCTTTCTGGCGTGGAGCTCTTGCTCGCCGGGCGAAACCCGCTGCTGTTCGTCTACGCCTTGTGCCTCGCGTGCCGCTCCCCTCAGTCCGCCCTTCCATTCTGCGTGTTCTTGCTGGTATACATTGTCTACCGGATTGTCTTCGCCCCCGACTCCCTGCCGCGAGAAGATCGTGCGCGCGCGGTGAGGCGACTTGTCGGTTATGCAGCGCTTTCGATGGGGTTGCAGATGGTCTTTCTGGCGCCCCTGCTTCTGGATACCATGCTGGGGATGGATCGGCTGCAGGTAGAGCGGGATGTTCCGCTTGCCTATTCGGGACAAACCTACATCTCTCTTTATCTGGGCCTGGTGGGCAGGGAAGTGCTGAACGCGGATGGCTACTGGGGGTTCGGCCCCCTGTTCCTGTGCGCCTTGGTGCTTCTGTGCCTTCGTTGGCGCGAGCACAAGGCCCTGACCCTGCTCGTTGCCGTTGTGGTCCTGCTCGTAGGGGTGCCCTTCTTCTCCAGCGCGCTCAATGCGTTCCAATATCCCAATGTTCGCTGGTTCTGGATGCCTGCGTTCGTCGGCGCGTGGGCAACCATGCGCATGCTCGGCTGCTTCGGGGGCCTGAGAGCCGCGGAGGCGAAGGTGCTGGTGACGGTTTGCGCGCTGTACGGAATCGTCGCTCTTCTGCTGCCGGGAGGGGAGGCTACGGCGTCGTTCTGGATAGCCTACGGCTGCTCCCTTGTCGTCGTGGGCGCTCTCGTCGCTTCGACTGCGCGCCTGATCGATGCCACGCGCACCTTCGCGCTGCTTGTCGCGGTGGCCGCCTTCGGAGGCGCTGTTAATCTGGCTACCTATGTTTCCCCTGCCTACGATGGCAATATCTCCGGTCTCAACGATGCGGGCGGCGCCTATGCGGATATGGCCTACGGCTCGACCGCCGCTCTGGATAGGCTCAACGAGGACTATCACGGGCTGCAGCTCGAGGAGGGCGATCTGTGGCGCTACGACGATGCGGTCGATCACGCGAACAACGCCAATCTGTTCAACGAGCGCTTGGGCATCGACTTCTACTCCTCTCTCTACAGCAACGACGTCGACCAGTTCCATAGCGACCTGGCGTTGAACAATCCGTCAGCCGTGTACTATCTCGGCTTGAACGGGCGCAGCTCGTTGGAGGCGCTGCTCGGCGTGCGCTATTTCATCGCCCCGCGCGACGACGAGGGGACCATCGTGCCCTTTCAGTTCGACGAGGTCTCCTATCGCTACTTTAACTGGGACGTTCTGACCACTCGCCAAAGTTTGGCTCTCGCTTTCGTCCAGAACGGGATGCTGACCCGCTCCCAATGGGATTCCCTGTCGCCTGTCGAGCGTCAATCCTGCCTGATGGGGTCCGTCGTTGTCGAAGATGCCGACTTGCCCGTCCTCGCGCAGTCCGGGCTGGCCCCTGTATCCCTCGACCCCGTCGGCGCTATGGCGTCGCTAGGCGCTCCGGACGAGGTTCCCTACGAGGTGACGAGCGCTGTCGACGTGCCCACGCCCGAGGACGCAGAGCGGGCGGCCCGGACTGGCAAGGAGCTGGAATATCCCCAGAAGCTCGCCGCGGGCGAGGCGTCCGGTTACGTTGTCCGCGCCGAGGATGGCCAGGGCTTTGTTGTGCGCAGCGGGTCGAGCAGAGTGCACCTCGACTTCGACGCGCCGGCAAACAGCGAGGTCTACGTCGTCTTTGAGAACCTTCGCTTCACTCCTTTCAGCAGGCTTGACACCTACACCGACGAGGAGTGGGAGAACGCTTCGGCCCTTGTGCGCGGCAGCGTGCTGTGGGATTCCGCTACCTCCGAGACGACGCAGCGCGCTTCCGTGTGGGCCCGCGGCATCGACAGGAGCGCCTGGTCGCAGGGGCAGGTTTACACGACCGACTACTTCATGTACGCCGGACATCACGACTTCGCGCTCAACTTGGGCGTTTCCGAGGAGCCGTTGACCGGCGCGGTGCTGGAGTTCTCCGCGGCCGGCGTCTACACGTACGACTCCATGACGGTGTGGGCCCAGCCCATGGACCGCTTCGATTCCGCCGTCGAGGAGCTGCAGCGCCAGCAGGCAAGCGACCTGCACTACGGCAACGGGGTCATCTCCGGGAACATCGACATGGAGGAGGACGGCCTGCTTTTCCTGTCCGTTTCCTACAGCGATGGCTGGTCGTGCACGGTTGACGGGCAGCCTGCCGACGTGCTGAAGGCCGATGTGGCGTTCATGGCCGTCCCCATGGCCGCCGGCGCCCATAGCTTCGAGCTGCGCTACACCACGCCCTACGCCTTCGAGGGGGCAATCGTGTCGGGCATCTCCCTTGCGGTGCTTGTCGTGCTCTTGATTCGCCGCAGGAGGCGCCCGCGATGAGCGGCTCTTCGGTAGAACGCGCGCTAGCCTGCGAGGACGCGCTTCGGGGCTTCGATGCGCGCCAGGTCGCCAAGATAGAGCGCGCCTCCTATGTCTGGAACACGCTGGGAGGGCTCGTCAACGCCTTTCAGTCGGTGATCATGCTCATGGTGCTTATGCGCGTGAGCACGCCGGCGGTGGCCGGGGTGTTCACCATCGCCTACGCCAACGCGAACCTCTTCCTCAACCTGGGGAAGTACGGCATGCGCAGCTTCCAGGTGTCCGACGTGCGCCAAGCCTACACCTTCGGGGCCTATCTGCGCTCCCGCGTCTTCACCACGGCGGCCATGGTGGTCGTCTCCTGCGCGTACCTGGCGTTCTCGGCCGTCACCTTGGACTATTCCGTCGACAAGGTGCTCGTCGTCCTCGTCATGGGCCTGTTCAAGGCCGTCGATGCGGTTGAGGACGTGTACTTCGGCAATTTTCAGCAGGTGGGGCGCCTGGACGTGGCGGGTCGGCTCGTCACGGCACGCGTTGCGTCCTCCATCGTCGTGTTCGGCGTCAGCGTCGTGTTGAGCGGCGATCTGCTGGCGCCCCTTGCGATCGCCACCGTCTACACGGCCCTGTTCCTGGTTGCCGCCTTGGCCTACGCCCGCCGGCGCTACGACCTGCCGCGGGGAGACCGCCGCATCGCTCCTGGCTCGGTGGCCGACCTGCTTAAGACCTGCTTCCCGCTGTTTTTGGCGGCCTTTCTGCTGTTCTACATCGGCAATGCGCCGAAGTACGCCATCGATGCCTGTCTCGGCGATGTCGAGCAGGCCTACTACGGGTTCATCGCCATGCCGGTGTTCATCGTTGGCCTGCTTGCGAGCTTCGTCTACAACCCCATCATCACTCCCATGTCCCGCTTCTGGGATGAAGGGCGCGCAGGCGAGTTCCTCCGCATGTTCCTCGTGCAGGTGGGGGTGGTGATTGCCATCACCGCTGTGTGCGACCTGGGAGCCTACCTCATAGGGCTTCCCGTTCTCGGGTGGCTGTACAACGCCGATCTGAGCCCGTACCTCGTCGAGCTCTTGGTGCTGGTCTCCGGCGGCGGCCTTTACGCTCTGACCACGCTCTTCACGCTGGGAATCACCATCATGAGGAATCAGCGCCAGCTGGTATGGGGCTACGTGCTGGTGGCCATGGCGGCCATGGTCGTATCGAACCCCGTGGCGTCTCGGTGGGGCATCGCCGGCGCTTCCTGGGAATATTTCGTCCTCATGGCGGCCCTGTCGCTATGCTTCGGCATCATCTTCGCCGTCGGGTTTGCCCGCGCCTCTCGTAAGCGGGGTCGGCATTGCAGCCGATAGGCGATAGGGAAGCTGCTCGCTAATATATTCTTCGCGCTTATAGAACTCCTGTTCCCCGTTGTTCGGCGGTCTCATCGCTGCTAGCTTATGCCCTCCATCGAGGTGATGGGTAGCTTATTCAACGGGGGTGATCGCTATGCCGACCTACGTTTCCCAATCGGCGTGCGCCGGAGTTCGTCCGCCGCATCTGGTCTCGCTGAGCCTGCTGTCGAGGCCGGCCCATGTCTCGCGCCTTCTGCGCGAGCGGCGGGTTCCGCGCTTCATCGTGGCGCCTGCCGGGTCGGGCAAGACGTCGCTTGCCTTGGACTACGCCGAGACGGTGTTCTCGCTTCGCAACGTGTTCTGGCTCGACGGGAAGAGCCCGTGCTTTCTGAGGGATCTCGACAACGGCACCATCGCGCGCAAGGTGGGGTCGATTTCCGAGAAGCCCTTCCTGCTGGTGGTCGACGACGTGCCCGTGCTGGATTCCGACAGGGCCGAGCGCTTCGAAGCGGCTATAGACGCGGTCATCGATGCGGGAGGGGAGATGGTGGTGGCCTGCGCCCCCGATGCGGACGTGTTCGCCCGCCAGACCGACCGGGTGCTGCTGGACGCGTCCGATCTGCTGCTTTCCGACGACGAGTTCGACGCGCTGGCGCCGGCGGCGCAGATGGCCTTGGCCCAGATGCCCCGCGGCTCTCGCCGGGTGGCGGGCTTCGCCTGGGGCGCGCCGTCGCAGGCCGTGCTGCGGCTGGAGCTGCTGGCCGCCGAGGTGTCCGACCCTCGCGAACGGCTGTCGGTGCTGGCCATGCTCCTTCTGGGTGAGGGAGGCCTCGACGAATGGGGCGACATCACTCTCGACGGAGAGCCTCTGGCCTCCCGCCTGCGCAAACGCTATCCTCTTCTGGGCGTCGAAGAGGATCTGGGAAGCTTCGAGTCTGCGCCGTTCGCGCCCGCCGAGGTGCATCGGGCCTTCAGGTCGCACCTCGCCGAGCTGGCCTTCTGCTGCGAGGGGAAGAGCATCGACGGGTTGGCGGAGCGCGTGGCCGACCGCCTGATGGCGCAGGGACGCTGCGAGCGCGCCTGCGGGGTCGCCCAAGCGTTCCTGGCGCAGGTCAAGCGCGCCGAATGGCTTGCCCGCAACGCCTCGGAGCTGCTCGACCGGGGGTGCCTGCTGCCGGCATCGGACCTGTTCGGATCCTTGACGCGCGCCGCGCGCGCGTCCCGCAAGGAGCTGCTGGTCGACCAGGAGGTGCGCAGCGCCTACCTGGAGTTTCCGCCGGATACCGCCGAGGAGCCGCCCGACGCGCCGCCCTTCAGGGGCTCTTGCGACGCCGTGGCCCGGCTGCTCGCGCAGGTCGCACGCTTCCACGGCCGTTGGATGCCCGAGGCGTTCGAGCGCGCTGCGGAGGCGCTCGAGGACGCGCGCTGCGACGGGTCCGGATCGAGGGCCTCTCGGCAGCACGGCGATTTGGCCCGCGCCTATCGCGTCATCGCTGCCGCTTCGCAGGGCTGCGCCTGCGCGGCGTCCGAGTGGCTCTCGCTCCGGGAGAAGGCGGGACGCTCGTCGCTGCTTCTGCTGGGCGCCTGGGTGCTGGAGGCGGCGGCCGAGCGGAAGGGGGAGGAAGCAGCCGCACAGGCCGAGCCGTTCGGCATCGGAGTCGGGCGCCCGCTCGACGACATGTGCGCCGGCATGGTCGGCCTGCTCTGCGACGGTTCGGGGTCGGCCCCGTTTCCCGAGGCCATGGCATGCCGAGCGCTGGGCCTGACGTTGGAAAGCGGGCTTTCCCCGGTGCGCGTGCCTCCCGGTATCGCCCAGGGCTGCCACGGGGTGGAGCTGGGCCTGTACGATCAGCGCAGGCGCGCTTTGGCGGCACGGGCAGAGGAGCGGCGGGATGCCCCGCGGCGGCAGAGGCGCGGCGGGGCGGCCGAGGGGACGCGGGAGCGGATCGACGCCGCCTCGGCCAAGCCATGGGCTCCGGTCCTCACCGTCAACCTCTTCGGTGGCCTGGACGTGAGCATCGGCTCGCAGAAGGTGTCTCCTCAGCGCTTCGCGCGCCAGAAGACCAAGACGCTGCTGGCTCTTCTGGTGCTCAATCGTGGGCACGAGCTTACGCGGGACAAGCTGGTGGAGCTTCTGTGGCCGGAATCCTCCGTGGAATCGGGCAGGCGCAACCTGTACTGCAACTGGAGCTCGCTGAAAAAAGCGCTGTCCTTGGAAGGGGGAGGCTGCCCGTACCTCGTCCGCCAGCAGCAGGCCCTCAGCGTGGACAGCAGCCTTATAGCCACCGACCTGGAGCTGTTCGACGACGTGTGCCATGCGCTGCTGTTCGAGAAGCCTGGCTACGGAGGATGGGCGGGGCTTCACGGCCAGCTGAGCACGGCCCTGTCGGGGGAGCTGCTCCCCAGCGAGGAGAGCAACCTCGTCATCCTGCGCCTGCGATCCCAGTACCGCGACCGTCTGGTGGACGCGCTGGTGTGCGCGACGAACCGGCTGGTGGATTCCGGCAGCTTCGCCGAGGCGCTTTGGTTCGGGCGCATGGCTGTGTCCCGGGACGCCAGCCGCGAGGATGCCTACGTAGCCCTCATGCGTGCCCAGATAGGCGCCGGGCAGCGCAAGCCCGCCATGGATACCTATTTCTCCTGCCGGCGCTACCTTGCCGACAACCTGGGCATCAACCCGTCGCTGGAGACCATCAACCTGTACAACTCGGTCATCCTCTCCGAGGAGCCCTACGGCTTCTGATCGCTGCAGCCGCCTTCGCCCGCCGCAGCCGTTTCGCAGTATTGTGGAAACGAAAGCGCCCAGCCCTGCGTCTGCGGCGGGATAGGATAGACTGCACCCTATGAGCGAAAACGAGATAGCATACTACGCCTGCTCCATCCTAAGCTTCGTGCCAGCCATCGTGTTTCACGAGGTCATGCACGGCTATGCGGCCTATCGGCTGGGCGACCCCACGGCCAAGCGCGCCGGCAGGCTCTCCCTCAATCCCCTCAAGCACATCGACCCGTTCGGCACCGTGCTCATGCCGCTTATGCTCATGATCATGAACATGCCGGTTTTCGGTTACGCGAAGCCGGTTCCCTACAACCCGTCCTACTTCAAGGATCCGCGCAAGGGCGACCTCATCGTGGGGCTTGCCGGTCCTTCGGCCAACCTCGTCATGGCGATCCTCGGCGCCGTCGTCTACACGGCCATATCCTACCTGGTTCCGTCCTCCGTGCTGGTGTCTAACACGGTCCTGTTCTACTTCTTCACCATGTTCCTGCCCATGTTCAGCCTGATAAACCTCTACCTCATGTTCTTCAATCTGCTGCCCATACCGCCCCTGGACGGCTCCTCCATCTTCGCGTTCTTCCTTCCGGTGAAGTACCTGCCCAAGTACTACCAGGTGCAGCGCTACGCGTTCCCCATCTTCATGGTGGTGGCCATCCTGCTGCCCTACGTCCTGCACGTGAACCCCTTCGGCATCTACCTGGACGCCACGGCGGGCAACCTCTTCGACCTGCTGTTCTCCGCGGCTCGCTGAGCGTGGGACGGTCATGGCCTTCAAGGTTTCCATCGACAGCTTCGAGGGTCCCTTCGACCTGCTGCTGCGGCTGGTGAGCCGCCAGAAGGTGGCCATCGGATCGGTGTCCATATCCCAGATCGCCGACCAGTTCCTGGAGGAGCTCGGGCGCATGGAGCGGCTCGACCTGGACGTGGCCAGCGACTTTCTGCTGGTGGCATCAACGCTTCTGCAGATCAAGGCGGAAAGCCTGCTGCCCAAGCCCGTCTCCGCCGATATGCGGGAGCTCGAGGAGCTTACTGACGAACAGGCCAGGGAGGTGCTCGCCGAGCGGCTGGTTCGCTACAAGCAGTTCAAGAACGCCGCCGCCGCCATGGACGGGATGCTCGACGATGCGCTCAAGCTGCATCCGCGCCCCTTCGGGCCCGACCCGCAGTTCCTGGCGGTGCTGCCGGACTTCCTGCGCCAGACCACGCTCGACGATCTTGGCATGCGGGCGGCGGCCTGCCTGGCCCGGCGCGAGGTGTTTCTGCTGGAATCGGAGCATATCGCCGCAAAGCCCATTCCCCTGGAGAAGTACGTGCGCTCCCTCTATGGCAGAATCGCGCAGGAGAAGCACGCCAGCTTCAGCCAGCTGGTGGGGCCCGATGCGCCCACGGCCATCGTCGTGGTGTCGTTTCTGGCGGTGCTGGAGCTCTTCAAGCGCGACCTGGTCAACGTGGCGCAGCGTCATCCCTTCGGGGACATAACCGTTACCTACGTGGAGCATGACGGGCCCGTCGACCTGGCGTTCGAAGGCGGGTTCACCTCTGCGGGAGAGGAATCGTGATGGACGAGCCTTTGCGGGGAGAGGTTTGGCAGGATGCGGACGGTGCGCCGGCCGAGGCTGCCGAGCTTGCCGCGGCCGGTGACGGGTGCGGCGGGGCGGAAGGCCGCTTCGGCGAGCTGTCGTCGCTCGAGGACCTGATGGGCGCCGTGGAGGCGCTGCTGTTCGTGTCGGATGCGCCCGTGCGCGCTGCGACTTTGCGCGAGATGACGGGCGCGGAAGGCGATGCCGTCGCGTTTGCCCTGGAGACGCTTCAGCAGCGTCGGCGGCTCGACGGCAGCGGGGTGGTGCTGCGCGAGGTGGCCGGCGGCTGGCGCCTGTTCACGAGTCCCGTCTACCATCATCTGGTCGAGCGCTACGTGGTGTCGTGGGATACGCGCAAGCTCTCCCAGGCTGCCCTGGAAACGCTGGCCGTGGTCGCCTACCTGCAGCCGGTTACCAGGGCCCAGGTAGCATCGGTGCGCGGCGTGAACTCCGACAGCCCCGTAAGCTCGCTGGTGGAGAAAGGGCTCGTGCGCGAGGTGGGCGTGGCCGATGCGCCGGGCAACCCCGGCCTGTACGGGACCACGAAGGCGTTCCTGGAACGTTTCGGCCTCGCGAGCGCCGCAGACCTTCCGCCGCTTGAGCTGTACGCCCCCGACGAGGAGACGAGGAAGCTTATCCGCGAGCGGCTCTCCGCTGCCTCCCCGGCTCCCGTCGTCGAAGAGGGTGCGCCTGCCGACGCCGACCTCGGGCTTCCGGAGACGTCCGTCGCCGCTTCTGCAGAGGGCGTGCGAGCTGCGGCTGTTCCGGAGCGGCCGGCGGAACCCCTGGAGCTTCCCGACCTTGCCTCGGCGTCCGAACCGGGCGCCGACCCGCTGGCGGGCTTCGTGTTCTCCGAAGACGACGAGGGCTTCGAGGTGGCCTTGGCCGACGGCGTGCCGGGCTCGTTGCTGGTAGAGGCCCTTACCTCGGGCCTCGGGCTGACCGAGAAAGTGTCGGTCGATACGCTTCCCCGGGAAATGCGCGGTATCTTCGACGAGGCCGATGGGGACGGCGGCGATGAGTAGCGAGGTCGATCTTCCCGCGCAGGCTGCGGCAGGCTTTTGCGGGGAGGCGGAGACGGTGTACCCCATGCGCCTGCAGCGGTTCCTCGCCCGCGCCGGCGTCGCCTCCCGGCGGGGGTCCGAGAACCTGATGACGGCAGGGCGCGTGACGGTCAACGGCGCCGTGGTCACCGAGCTGGGCAGCAAGGTGGACCCGCGCTGCGACGAGGTTGCGGTGGACGGGCTGCCGGTCAAGTGGGGATCGGCCCCTGTCACGCTGATGCTGCACAAGCCCGCCGGGGTGCTCACCACCATGGACGACCCCCGGGGGCGCCCCACCGTGGCCCAGCTGGTCCCCGTGGACCGCTATCCCGGGCTGTACCCGATCGGCCGGTTGGACGGCGACACCACGGGGCTTCTGCTCTTCTCCACCGACGGGCGGTTGGGCCATGGGCTTCTGCATCCGAGCCATCATGTGTCGAAAAGCTATCTTGCCTGCGTGGACGGCGCGCCCTCCGAAGGCGCGCTCGAGCGTTTGCGCGAAGGGGTGCTGCTGGACGACGGCATGACGGCGCCCGCCCGGGCGGAGCTGCTGGCGGGACAGGAGGCCGAGGCGGCCCTAGCGTTGCTGGCCGTGCCCGAAGATGGCGCCCCCTCCGGCACCGGCGAGCGGCGCAGGATGCTGGCGGAGGCGCGCCGCAAGAATCGCTCGGTCGTGCGCCTGGTGCTGAGCGAAGGCAGAAAGCACCAGGTCAAGCGCATGCTTGCTGCGGTCGGGCACCCGGTGCTCGCGCTGCATCGCGAGCGGTTCGGCCCGCTGGGGCTGGGGAGCCTCGCCCAGGGCGACTGGCGAGAGCTTTCAGCCGACGAGCTGTGCGAATTGGAAGGTGCCCTGGCCCACGGGGCGCCTTCCCGATAGGGCGTGCTAGAATATCCGCTCAGCTTGGAACACCTGCTTGCGTTTAGCACGAAGGAAATCGGAACACCCATGGAACCATCTGCTCTCCCCGAATCGGGAAAACGTCGATTCGGGTCCATAGCCATCGTGGGCTTCGGGCTTATCGGCGCCTCCATCGCCCGCGCCGTCCTGAAGGCCGACCCCGATGTGCGCATCCTCGCCGTGGACGCCAGCGCCGACGCCTGCCGCAAGGCTCGGGAGCTGGAAATCGCGCAAATCGCGGTGCTGCCGGGCGACCCGGCGTTCCGTGCGTTCGTGGAGGACGAGGCCGACTTGGTGATTCTGGCGGTCCCCGTGGACGAGGCGCGCACCTACCTGGGCTTGCTCGCACAATGGTCCTTTCAGGGGCTTATCACCGACACCCTTTCGACGAAGACCAGCATCTCGAAGCTTGCCGACGAGGTGCTGCCCTATCCCGAGCGCTACATCCCGGGGCATCCCATGGCCGGTTCCGAGGTGAACGGCATCGAGGGCTCGCGCGCCGATCTGTTCGAGGGGGCACACTGGATCCTATGCCCCGACGAGGCCACCGACCCCGACCTGTTCGCATCGCTTCACGAGCTGGTGACGGGGCTGGGCGCTCGCGTGGTCTCGCTGCCCCGCGCCGACCACGACAACGCAATCGCGGTGGTGAGCCATGTGCCCCACATCGTCGCCTCGTCCCTGGTGCAGCTTGCCAGCCGCCATGCCGACGAGCAGCGCTCCCTCATGCGCCTGGCCGCCGGCGGATTCAAGGACTCCACCCGCATCGCCGCAGGCTCTCCGGAGCTGTGGTGCGGCATCTCCTTCGATAATTGCCAGGCGCTGTCCCAGGGCCTTTCCGAGATGCAGCAGATCATCCAGCAGTTCAAGGACTCTCTTGACGCCGGCGACCGAGCCGGGCTCACCTCGCTTCTGGCCGAGGCGGCCTCGGTGAGGCGCTCGCTTCCCGCCACCTGGGTCCCGTCCACGGAGCGGCTGCTGGAGGTGCGCATTCCCATGACCGACCGTCCGGGCGTGGTGGCCGAGGTCACTACCATCGCCAGCTCCGTCGGCTGCAACATCCAGTCCATCGAGATCGACCACGTCACCGAGTCGAGCGCCGTGCTGTCGCTGGTGCTCACCGACGAAGGGGACGTGGGGCAGCTGTCCTTCAAGCTCATCGACGCGGGCTTCGCCGTGTCGTTCTCGCCGCTTTCCGCAAAGGAGCATGTCCATGTCGGTTGATGCCTCTGTTCGCGAAGACCCCGCCGACCAGGCTGGATCGGTGCGCACCATACGTCCGCTCGGGCGCCCGCTGCAAGGTTCGATCCGGGTTCCGGGCGACAAGTCCCTGTCGCATCGCGCCGTGCTCTTCGGCGCCATGGCCGAGGGGACCACGCGGGTAAGCGGCGTGCTGGACTCCCAGGACGTGCGCTCGTCGGTGGCAGCCGTAACGGCGTTGGGCGCGAAGGCGGACCTAGCCGTCCAGCCCGACGGCAGCCTGGCCGGCACCGTGGAGGGGTGGGGAAGCGCCGGGCCCCGCCAGCCCGACGGCCCCATAGACTGCGGCAATTCCGGCACCACCGCCCGTCTGCTCATGGGGGTGATCGCCCCGTGGGATGTAGAGGTCACCCTCACCGGCGACAGCTCGCTGCAGAGCAGGCCCATGCGCCGGATAACGGCCCCGCTCATGAAGATGGGGGCCGAGTTCTTCCCGGCCGGTCGGGAGCACCTGCCGCTGACCGAGCGCGGATGCGCGTCGCTTGCGCCGCTGCACTACGAGTCGCCCATGGCCTCGGCGCAGTTGAAGTCCGCGATCCTTCTGGCCGGAATCTACGCGCACGGCGAGACGTCGGTGGTGGAGCCGGCTCCCTCGCGCAACCATACGGAGCTGATGCTGCCTCAGTTCGGCGTGCCTACCATGGCCGGCGAGCGCGAGGCGGCCGTCACCGGGCCCGCCACGCCCAGGGCGTGCGCCTTGGACGTACCGGGCGACCCCTCGTCCGCGGCCTTTCTCGTCTGCGCGGCCCTGCTCAAGCCGGAAAGCGCGGTGGAGATCACCGACGTCAGCCTCAATCCCACGCGCATAGGGTTCGTCCGCACCTTGGAGCGCATGGGTGCCGACGTTTCCGTCAGCGTGGTCAAGCATGTGGGCAAGGAGCCGGTGGGCACGATAACCGCCCGCTTCACGGCGCGCTTGCGGGGTTGCGAGGTGCCCGCGAGCAAGATCGCCTCCATCGTCGACGAGATTCCGGTGCTGTCCCTCGTGGCTGCCCATGCTGCGGGAATCACGGTGTTTCGCCAGGTGGGAGAGCTTCGCGTGAAAGAGACCGACCGGCTTCGCGCCGTGATCGAGGGGCTTGCGCTCATGGGCGTGGACGCCTGGGAGGAAGGCGACGACCTGTTCATAGAGGGGCAGCCGGGCCTGCATCCGCCCGCAGGCCTTTCCTTCGACACGGGAGGCGACCATCGCCTCGCCATGACCTGGGCCCTTGCCGGTTTGTGCGGCAACGAGCCCGTGAGCGTGAGGGATTTCGGCTGCGTGTCGGTCAGCTACCCCGGGTTCATCAACGACATCGAAAGGTTGGCGTCATGATCGTAGCCATCGACGGCCCGTCCGGGGCCGGAAAATCCACCGTCGCCAAGGCGGTCGCCCGAAATCTCGGCTATTCCTGCCTCGACACCGGCGCGATGTACCGCGCCGTGGCGTGGCTGGCGCTGCAGGAAGGGGTCGACCTGGCCGACGAGGGGTCCTTGGGGCAGCTGGCGCGCCGCTGCACCATCGAGTTCGGCCACGAGCCGGGCGACCCGCTGCCGCGACGGGTGCTCGTCGACGGCGTCGATGTGACCGACGCCATTCGAACGGCCCAGATCGACAAGGCGGTAAGCCCCGTGTCGGCAGCTCCTTCCGTCCGCGAGGCCATGGTGGCCCAGCAGCAGCGCATCGGGCGCGGCGGCGATTACGTGGTGGAGGGAAGGGACATCGGCACCTGCGTGTTCCCCGAGTCGCCGGCCAAGGTGTTTCTGACCGCCTCGGCCGAGGAGCGGGCGCACCGCCGCGTGCGCCAGAACGTCGACCGCGGCGTGGGGTCCATCGACTACGAGGAAGTGCTCGCCGACATCGTGCGCCGCGACGAGGCTGATTCGTCGCGGGCCACCTCTCCGCTGGTCAAGGCTGACGATGCCGTCGAGATCAACTCGACGGGCACCTACATCGAAGACATCATCGACCGTATCTGCGACCTGGCGCGCCAAGCGCAGGAGCGAGAGCGCTTCGCGACGGAGGCATAGCATGGGCCTGTTCCTCTCGCAGCAGCAGATGTGGGACCGCCCGCTTGGGGGCGCCCAGAAGAAGGGGCAGATACCCCATTGGGCTGGGCTCATCCTGTTCGGCGTGCTGGCGTTTCTGTGCAAGGTGCTGTTCCGCTACCGCGTGGACAACCGGGAGAGTCTGAGGGGCTTCAAGGGGAGGCACGGCGTGGTGGTGGTGGGCAACCACACCTCGTTTCTGGACGTGGTGTTCATGTTCATCGCGGGCATGCCCGGCCAATGGACCCGCTTCATGGGCCGCGACAGCCTGTTCGGGAAGGCCCACGGCTTGCTCGGCTGGATCATCTCGCGGGTGGGGGCCTTCCCCGTTCGCCGCGACAGCGCCGACCGGACCGCCATCAAACGGGCGGCCCGCATGCTGAAGGACGACGAGGTGGTGGGCATCATGCCCGAGGGCACGCGCCGCGGCAAGAGCGGCAAGGCTCCCGAGCTGCATGCCGGCGCGGCCCTGGTGGCCAAGAGGGGCAATGCGCCGCTGCTGCCCATGACCGTGCGCGATGCCGAGAAGGTGAAGCAGAAGGGCCAGCGCCTGCGCTTTCCGAAAGTGACCGTGGAGTACGGCAGCCCGGTGCTTCTGTCGGACTTCGACTTCGTCGAGAAGGCCGACCGTCTGGAGGCTTGCTCGTGGTACGTCATGCGGGAATGCTTCGCGCTGTTTTACCGCACGGCTCCGGAACAGGTTGACATGGCCGAGCTGTTCCCCGATACCCGGGATTACGCGCCGCTGTTCGCCGAGCATCCGATCCCGCGCAGGACCACGGCCGAGGTGCTGGCCTTGCTGGAAGTCGACGCAGCCTAAGGGAGGGGCCGACCATGAAGGTTGTACGAGCCGAGAAGGCAGGGGCCTGCTACGGCGTGCAGCGGGCGCTCGACCTGGCGCAGCACGTCGTCGAGGAGGGCGGGTGCGTCTACACCCTAGGTCCGCTCATCCACAACCCCCAGGTAGTGTCGGAGCTCGAGGCGCGCGGGGCGCGCGTCGTGGCCGGCGTCGACGAGCTTGCAGGGAGGGCCGGCACCGTTGTCATCCGCAGCCACGGGGTCACCCCGGCTACGCGCCGCTCGCTCGAGCGGCTCGACTTTGCGGTGGTGGACGCTACCTGCCCCCACGTGTCGCGGGCCCAGAACGCCGCCGCCGAGCTGGCCTCCCAGGGTTGCCGCGTGGTCGTGGTAGGGGAGGCGGGCCATCCCGAAGTGGAGAGCCTGGTGGCCTACGCCCAGGAGGCCGGCGGCCGCGTGGACGTGGTGGCCGACGCCCGCAGCATCCCCGATGACGTAAGCGATCCGGTGGGGGTGGTGTCCCAGACCACCCAGATGAAGGAAAACCTTTCCTCCGTGGTGGAGGAGCTGAAAAGGCGCGGGCTCGATCCGCAGGTCAAGAACACTATCTGCTCCGCTACCCGTTCGCGGCAGGACTATGCGGCCGCCCTCGGCAGCACCGTGGATGCCATGGTGGTCATCGGCGGGCGCAATTCGTCGAACACCACGCGCCTGTTCGAGATCTGCGAGGCGGCATGCCCTCGCAGCTTCCATGTGGAATCGGCCGACGAGCTGGACCCGGCTTGGTTCTCCGGATGCGCCACCGTGGGCGTGACCGCCGGTGCCTCCACGCCGGAGTCCCAGATCGCCGCCGTATGCGGTCGCCTGGAGGGCTTCTAGGTTATGGCAGTCTACCCGGGCAGGGACATCGAGCGGCAGGCCGTCGCCGACGGACAAGTCGTCCGGTCGCAGGAAGGGCGGCCTGCTTGCCGGGTGCCGCGACCTGCGCGGGCGCGCGTCGTCGCCGTGGCTCCCGGTTCGCCCGCCGACGACGCCGGCTTCACGCCCGGGTGCTTCCTGACCTCCGTCGACGGCCAGCCGCTTCGGGACCTCATCGACTGGCGGTGGCTTTCGGCGGAAGACGAGATCGCCGTGGGATACATCGACGGCGACGGTGAGGAAGGCGTCTGCGAGCTGTGGCGCGAGCCGGGGGAGAGCTGGGGATTCGAATTCGACGGGGTGGTGTTCGACTCGGTGCGCCAGTGTCGCAACGCCTGCTCCTTCTGCTTCATGCGCCAGCTTCCCGCCGATGCGCGCGCTTCCCTTACCCTGCGCGACGACGACTACCGCCTGAGCTTTCTGTGCGGGACCTTCGTCACCTTCACCAACGTTCGCCCCGAGGACGAGCGGCGCATCGTGGAGCAGGCCATATCCCCGCTGCGCTTCTCGCTGCACGTGTCCGACCCCGATGTTCGTCGCGCCATGATAGGGCGCCATGCCCAGCACGGCATCGAGGTGCTGGAACGGCTTCTGGCCCAGGGCATCCAGGTGCACGCGCAGATCGTGCTGGTGCCCGGCGAAAACGACGGGGAGGTGCTGGGGCGCACGCTGGAATGGGCCTACGAGCGCGAGGGCATCCTGGACGTGTGCGTGGTGCCCTTGGGGTACACGAAGCACCAGGGCTTCTTCGCCGAGAGCTTCGACCGGCCCGATGCCGCGCTCGCCGTGCTCGAGCAGCTCGCCCCCTTCCAGCGGCGGGCCTTGGCCGAGCGCGGGCAGGGCTGGGTGTTCGCCGCCGACGAGTTCTACCTGAACGCTTATGGCCGCCATGTGCTGCAAGCGCTGCCCCCCGCCACCTTCTACGGCGACTTCGAGATGTTCGAGGACGGCGTGGGCATTGTGCGCACCTGCGTCGACGGCTGGGAAGAGGCCTGCGCGCAGGGGCTTGACGACCTCCTCTCCCGGAAGGCCGACGCTGCCGGCGTTTCGGTGCGTCTCGTGGCCGGCTTCGCCATGGCGCCCTACTTCGGCGACCTTATCGCCGGCTCCCGCGCCGCCGAGCGCCTGGCGCCGCTTTACGTCGAGAACCGCTACTTCGGAGGAAACGTCGACGTCACGGGGCTGCTGTGCGCCTGCGACGTCGTGGATGCCGTGACCGCGCTCGCTTCGTCCGGCGGTTGCGAGGGGCCTGATTCGGGTCGGACGATCGTGGCCGTCCCCTCCGTCATGTTCAACGACCAGGGCCTCACCCTGGACGGCCGCACGCTTGCGGATATGGAGAAGGCTGCGGGCGAATCGGGGATTCACCTTGTCATGGTATCCTGTTCGCCGACGGAGTTCTTCCCGGACATCATCGCCGCAATCGGGCGCCTCTCGACTGCGGCTTCCTAGAAAGAGGTAGCCCATGACCATGCCCATCGTAGCGGTGGTGGGGCGTCCGAACGTCGGCAAGTCCACGTTCGTGAACCGCATCGCCCAAGTCGACGACGCCATCGTCCACGAAATGCGCGGCGTCACCCGAGACCGCTCCTACCACAACGCCGACTGGAACGGCCTGGAATTCAAGCTCGTCGACACCGGCGGTATCGAGATGGGCGACGACGACGCTTTCCAAGGGTCCATCCGCAGCCAGGCCTTCGCCGGCGCCAACGAGGCCGACGCCATCGTGTTTCTGGTCGATGGGCGCACGGGCATCAACGCCGACGACGAGGAAGTGGCCCGCATCCTGCGAAAGACCAACAAGCCGGTCTTTCTGGTTGTGAACAAGCTCGACCACCCGGGACGCTCCGACGAGATGTGGGAGTTCTACCAGCTGGGCCTGGGCGATCCCTGGCCCATATCGGCCCTGCACGGCCACGGCACGGGGGACTTGCTCGACGAGCTGGTGGCGGTTCTGCGCACCGTGGAGCTGCCGGCCGGCGCCGACGAGGAAGAGGGCATCAACGTCGCCATCATCGGCCGCCCCAACGCCGGCAAGAGCTCGCTTACCAACCAGCTGACCTCGGGCGAGCGCTCCATCGTCTCCGACGTGGCGGGAACCACCCGCGATGCCATCGACACCCATGTGGTCCACGACGGCGTGCCCTACACCATCGTGGACACCGCTGGGCTTCGCCGCAAGAGCCAGATCGACCAGGACGTGGAGTACTACGGGTTCGTGCGCGCCATGCGGGCCATCGACCGCGCCGACGTGGCGCTGCTGGTCATCGACGGCACCTTGGGAATGACCAACGAGGACCAGCGCGTCGCCGGCTACGCCCACGAGCGGGGCTGCGCCATGGTCATCGTGCTGAACAAGTGGGACGCGGTTGACGGTCCCGAGCGCAAGGCCCAGATCCGCGAGCGCATAGCCGATCGCATGACGTTCGTCGGCTATGCGCCGGTAATCGCCATATCGGCGCTCACGGGCAAGAACGTCCACCGCATCTGGGAGGCTGTGGACGCGGCCTACGCAAGCTATTCCAAGACCATTCCCACCTCGGCTCTGAACGGTTGGCTCGCCCAGATCCGGGAGAGCGGGCATACGGTCAGCCAGGGCAAGGCCATCCTGCGCATGAAGTACGTCACGCAGACCGCCTCCTGCCCGCCGCGCTTCACCTTCTTCGTGAACCGGCCCGACTTGGTGACCGACAACTTCGAGCGCTTCCTGGAGAACCGCATGCGGCAGCAGTTCGACCTGACGGGCACCCCTATCGAGCTGCGTTTCAAGAAGAAGGATTAAGGAGCTGTATCTATGACGGGTTTTGCCTGGTGCACCGCGGCCGGCGTGTTCGCGCTGGCGTTTCTCTTGGGGTCCGTGCCCTGGGGCGTCATCGTCTCGAAGCTGTTCTACAAGCGCGACCTGCGCGACTTCGGCAGCGGCAACATCGGCACCACCAACGCCATGCGCACGCTGGGCAAGGTGGGCGGCGCGGCGGTGTTCGTGCTCGATTTCGGCAAGGGGGTGGGCGCCGGGCTCATCGGGTGGGGCATCGCCCAATGGCTGCTGTCGGGTCCCGAGCCGCTGAGCGCCTACCAGACGGTGTCTGTGATGACCGCCACGGCGTTCCTCGGCTGCACCTTCGGCCATATCTTCAGCCCGTGGCTGGGCTTCAAGGGCGGCAAGGGAATCGCGGTGGCCATAGGCTGCCTGTTCGTGACCTTCGGCGCCGTGGGCTCGCTGCTGGAGATTTTGGTGTTCGCCATCCTGGTGCTGACCACGCGCTACGTCTCGGTGGGCTCCATCGCCGCCGCCGCCGCCTGTCCCATCATCGCCACCGTGCCCTTCCACGGCTGCCCCTTCGCCTGGGCGTGCTGCCTGCTGGTGGGCGTCACAGTCATCTGGGCCCACAGGGCCAACATCGTGCGCCTGCGCCGAGGGTGCGAGTCGCGCATCGGCTCCAAGAAGAGCAAGCCCTCGTCGTAGCCGGCGCTCGTCCGTCCTGCTTGCGTACCCGAAAGGGGTGTGACCATGAAAATCGCCGTTATCGGAGCCGGGTCGTGGGGGACGGCCCTGTCAGGCGTGCTTGCCGCAAACGGGCACAACGTGAGCCTGTGGGCGCGCAAGCCGCAGGTGGTCTCGTCCATCAACAAAGACCACGTGAACCCCCGCTATCTGAGCGATTCGGTGCTGCCAGCGTCCATCGTAGCCACCACCTCCTACCGCGATGCCCTGCGCAACGCCCAGGCCGCGGTCGTGGTCACGCCGTCGAAGCTGCTGCGGGGGGTAGCCCAGGCCCTCGACGGGGTAGTGGAGGGCGGCTTTCCCGTGGTCATCTGCTCCAAGGGCGTTGAAGAGGGAAGCGGTCTTCTGCCTGCGCAGATCTTCCATGACGAGCTGGGGGACGCCTGCTCCGTGGCCGTGCTGTCGGGACCCAACCACGCCGAGGAGGTCGTCAAGGGCACTCCGTCGGCCACGGTGGTGGCAAGCGAGGACGCGCAGACGGCCGCCCTCTTCCAGACGCTTTTCGCCAACGACGCCTTCCGGGTGTACACCAGCGACGACGTGACCGGGGTGGAGCTGTGCGCCGCCTTCAAGAACGTGATAGCCATCGCCGTGGGCCTGTCCTACGGGCTCGGCTACGGAGACAATACCGCTGCCATGCTCATGACCCGCGGTCTGGCCGAGATGAGCCGCCTGGTGGAGAGCTGCGGCGGCCAGGCGCTCACGTGCCTGGGGCTGGCCGGCGCGGGCGACCTTATGGTCACCTGCATGTCCCGGCATTCGCGCAACCGGCGCTTCGGCGAGATGCTGGCCCGCGGCGGGTCTCTGCAGGCGTTCAGCGACGAGACCCATATGGTGGCCGAGGGCGCCTACGCATGCCAGAGCCTGGGCGTGCTCTCGGCCGCCTTCGGCGTGGAGCTGCCCATCACCGACGTCATTCGCAGCGTGGTGTGGGACGGGGCAGATCCCAGGCTTTTGGCCCAGGAGCTTTCGGCGCGCCCGCTCAAGCCCGAGTTCTGGTAGGGCTTCCGCAGGCCGGCGGGGAGGGCGGCCCTCGTAACGGCGAAGTGACGGACGCCTTTCGCTCCCGTTACCGATGCCCCGCTGCGCTGGAAAGGCGGGTCCGGGTTGCGTATAGTGCTTGTTGTCGGAAGGGCAAGCGAAGAGAAGAAGACCTTCCGGCGGTACCTGGAAAACCCCATACACCCTGGCCCGTTCTTGCGTCTCTCGTGTGACCCCCCCCTCTCTCTCAAAACCTTCAACGGGCCGTACAGCATGCGCATCTTCCCCTTCTCCTCTATGCGTACTGCTTTGCAGCAGCCCCCGGCTCCCCACCGGGGGTTGCTGCTTTTTCGGGTCCGGGTCCTGCGCGACGGTGCCGTTCGGGAAACGTTCCTGCCACAGCCGGGCGTTCGCGGCGGCCGCTCCCGGTGCTTGTGAGACCATGGTGGCGACGGGGTCGGGCTTTGCGCTTCGGCAAAGGAGCGTTCGCGGCGCGGCACCGATGCTTCTCAAGGAGGTTCGCTATGAAGGACAAGGCTCATATTCGCGTGGCGCTTATCGTCGTCGGATTCCTGGCGGCGATCATCGTCGTCGGCTTTCTGGCCACGAGCAGCTGCTCGAAGGGCGATCCGGCGGTGGAGGAGGGGATGTCTCCCTGGGCCGACGCCGAGACGCTGGAGCGGTGGACCCAGACCACGCTGGACGAGCTGAACGGGCGCGACTACGATGCGCTGGCTGCCGCCTACGCCACCGGCGACGTGACGGCCGAGTACCTGGCCGAGCAGTTCGACGGACCCCTGGATGCGCTGGGGGCCTACGAGGGCGTGACCGACAGCATGTTCGTCCATGGCCAGAGCAACGCCCGCCCCTACACCTGCGTGGTGTGGGACTTGGCCTACGAGAACGGCACCGCCCAGATTCGCGCCAGCTACTTCGAGGACGGCAAGCTGGCCGCCCTTCTGTTCATGTCCTAGCCGGCCCGGCAAAACGGCGTCTTCGCGCTTCCGGGCGCTGCTTAGTGGATAATTCATCGGGTTTGGGGCGGCGTGCGGTAAGTTTGGCTATAATCCCAACGCATCGCGGGCGTAGTTCATTGGTAGAACCTCAGCCTTCCAAGCTGATGAGGCGGGTTCGATTCCCGTCGCCCGCTCCATGAATCCTCGGGAAGTCGGCCTTCGGTCGGCTTCTTTGTGTTTTATATGAGCGCTGCTGGCCAAACGTGGTGGACACGCGCGGCGGCGTTGCGTATAATTCCACTCAGCATTTAGCAATGCGAGCACGGCATGCGCTGCGCGCCATACTTTCGACTTCCGGAAAGTGGGTTCATCCCGCTTTCTTTTTATGTAGGGCGAAAGAGGCTCGCAGGCGCGGCTCGAAGATGACAGCCGCCATGACGACGAAAGGAGGCGCGGTGCTCACA
This sequence comes from Adlercreutzia aquisgranensis, assembly GCF_943193145.1. NCBI lineage: Bacteria > Bacillati > Actinomycetota > Coriobacteriia > Eggerthellales > Eggerthellaceae > Adlercreutzia > Adlercreutzia aquisgranensis. Next base: position 85,769 of record NZ_CALPDA010000004.1, read on the forward strand.
GCGAAGGAGCAGCAGATCTTGGACGCTCTGGAAGGCCGCGCGCAGCAGGAAGGCGTCGAGGTCGTCACGGTGGAGGTCGTGGGCTCCAAGCACGCGCCCATCATCCGCGTGTACATCGACACCGAGGAGGGCGTGAGCTTCGACCAGCTGGCCAGCGCCCAGGCGTGGATCAACCAGATCATGGACCGGCTCGACCCTTTCCCGGGGGCCTACACGCTGGAGGTGTCCTCGCCGGGCATCGACCGGCCGCTGCGCACCTCCGAGCACTTCGCGGCCGCCGTCGGCCAGGCGGTGGCGGTGAAGACCGTCGGCCCCATCGACGGGCGCAGCTCCTGGACCGGCACCGTGTCCGCCGTCGAGGGGGACGTGGTGGTGCTGCAGGTGGACGACGCCCTTGTGCAGATCCCCTTCGACAACGTCAAGAAGGCGCATGTGAAGGGGATCGTGGACTTTAGCGGCTAGCATACTTGCGCCCGGCGCGGCGCGAACGGAAGCGGAAACCGGACGGACGGCATGTTCGCAAGGAAAGGAAAAGACATCGTGGCAACATCGGAACTGATTGAGGCTTTGCAGGCCCTTGCCCATGAGCGCAAGATCGACGAGTTCTACCTCATCGAGCGCCTGGAGCAATCCTTGGCGAAGAGCTACGAGCGCATCCTGGACCTGGAATGGGACGCTCGCGTGACCATTGACCGCCAGAGCGGCAAGATCTACGTCTACGAGCTGGTTCCCCAGGGCGAGTACGACGAGGAGACCGGCGAGTACGAGTCCTACGAGGAGCGCGACGTCACTCCGGCCGACGTGTCCCGCATCGCCGCCCAGAACGCCAAGTCGGTCATCTCCTCCATTGTGCGCGATGCCGGCCGCCAGTCCATCTACCAGGAGTTCTCCGACCGCGTGGGCGATCTGGTCACCGGCACCGTGCTGCAGGGCACGCCCGATTTCACCATCATCAAGATCCGCGACGGCGTGGAGGCCGAGCTTCCCCACTACGACGTGAAGCACTACCCGGGCGAGCGCAACGAGCGTCCGGCGGGCGAGCACTACCGTCATAACCAGCGCCTGAAGGTGCTGATCATCGAGGTGCGCGACCCCAACTCCGACGCGCCCCGCATGCGCGGCGAGCAGGCCCGCCCGGCCATCGTGGTGTCCCGCACGCACCCCGACCTCATCCGCCGGCTCTTCGAGATCGAGGTTCCCGAGATCTACGACGGCCTGGTGGAGGTCAAGTCCATCGCCCGCGAGCCCGGCGCCCGCTCCAAGATCGCCGTGGCCTCCCGCGAGCCGAACCTCGATCCGGTGGGCGCCTGCGTGGGCCCCAAGGGCAGCCGCGTGCGCATGGTGGTCGAGGAGCTGCGCAACGAGCGCGTCGACGTGATCCAGTGGGCCGACGACCCCGCCGTCTACGTGGCCAACGCGCTTTCGCCGGCCAAGGTCAACCGCGTGATCGTGGACGAGGAGAACCACTACGCCACCGTGGTGGTGCCCGACGACCAGCTGTCGCTTGCCATCGGCAAGGAGGGCCAGAACGCCCGCCTGGCGGCCCGCCTGACCGGCTGGCATATCGACATCAAGTCCACCAGCTTCGCCGGGGAGCCCCTCCAGACGGAGAACATCCTCATCGACGAGGAGGACGACGATGCCGACACCTGCGCCTACGTCGGTCCCGACGGGGTGCGCTGCCGCAACCATGCCCGCCCCGGGAGCCGCTTCTGCGGCATCCATGCGGAGATGGGCGGCGAGTAACCATGGATTCGGCGGCTCGGGAGACCAAGGGCGCTGAGCGGGCCATCCGCCAGCGCACCTGCATCGGATGCGGAGCGGTCGCGCAGCGCTCGTCGCTTGCGCGCATCGTGCGCACTCCCGAGGGCGCCGTGTACTGCGACGCCGGCCAGAAGGCGGCCGGGAGGGGCGCTTACGTGTGCAGCTCCCGATGCCTTGCCGGCGCCGTCAAGAAGAGAAAGCTCGACCGGGCGCTCAGAACGACGCTCGCAAGCGACCAGATAGCCACGATCGCGGCCAGCGTCGAAGCCCTTGGGCTCGATGCCCGTAAGTAGAGGAGATGCCCATGCCCAGCATGCGAGTCCACGAACTTGCCAAAGAGTTCGACATGTCCAGCAAGGAGCTGCTCGACAAGCTCCGCGAGATGAAGATTCCCGCGAAGAGCCATGCCAGCATGCTCGCCGACGCCTACGTCACCAAGATCCGCAAGAACCTCGAGCCCGAAATCAAGCAGCGTGCGGGGAAGCTGGAGGACGAGGAGGCCAAGCAGCTGGCCGAGGAGCAGGCGGCCGAGGCCGAGCGCAAGGCCGAGGAGGAGCGCGCCCGCCGCGAGGCGGTGGAGCAGGAGCGCGCGGCCCGCGAAGCCGAGCGCGCCCAGCGCGCCGAGGAGAAGGCCGCCGCGGCAGCCGAGGCCGAGGCGGCGGCCCCGGCTCCCAAGCCCTCCCATTTCCAGAGCCTGGCCAACCAGATAGAGAGCGAGAAGGAGCGCCAGGCCCGCGAGCGCGCCGAGGCCAAGGCGCGCCAGCGACAGGCGGCCCTGGCCAAGAAGGTGGCCGAGCGCCAGCGCGAGGCCGAGCGCACCCGCGCCGTCGAGGAGGCGCTGCGCAACCGCGGCCGCTCCGGCAAGTCGGTGGCCCATTCCGAGGCCGAGGCGTCTTCGGAGCCCAAGAAGGCGGCGCCCGTGCTCGGGGCCCGCAAGAGCGGCTACGACTCGCTTCTGGCCCAGATCGAGCAGCAGAGGATCGCCCTCGAGCAGCAGAAGCAGCAGCGTGCCGCCGATGCGGCCGGCAGGGGCGCGGGCAAGGGCGCCAAGAAGCACGGCAAGCGCCATGTGGAGCAGTACGTCCCCGAGCTTGAGGCGCAGATGCAGGCGTCGTCCTCCGACGACCGCTACGCGCAGATGGCCGTGCAGGCCGAGAAGCTCCAGCGCGACAAGGTGCTGGCCGAGGCCCGCGCCGCCGTGGCCGCCGCCTCGTCCCACGAGGGGGAGGGGCGCCGCAAGAAGCGCAAGGAGAAGCGCGAGGCCGAGGCCCGCGAGCGCATGGAGCTGGAGGCCATCGAGCGCGGGCTCGATCCCACGCTTGTGCTTGACGATTCCGTCGTGGAGATTCCCCAGGGCGCCACGGTGGCCCAGTTCGCCGAGCTTCTCGGCGTGGCCCCCAACGACATCGTCAAGCGCCTGTTCATGCTGGGCCAGGTGCTCACGCTTACCCAGTCCATGTCCGACGAGCTGATCGAGCTCATCGCAGACGACATGGGCCGCAAGGTGCGCGTGGTGTCTCCGGAGGAGGAGTACGCCGTCGTCTACCACGACTCCGACTCCGACCTGCTGCCCCGTCCCCCCGTGGTCACCGTCATGGGGCACGTCGACCACGGCAAGACGTCGCTGCTCGACGCCATCCGCCACACCGGCGTGGTGGCCAGCGAGGCCGGCGGCATCACCCAGCACATCGGCGCCTCCGTGGTCGAGATCGACGGCCGCCAGATCACCTTCATCGACACCCCGGGCCACGAGGCCTTCACCGCCATGCGCGCCCGCGGCGCCCAGGTGACCGACGTCATCGTGCTGGTGGTAGCCGCCGACGACGGCGTGATGCCTCAAACCGTGGAGGCTATCAACCACGCCAACGCGGCCAACGTGCCCATCGTGGTGGCCGTTAACAAGATCGACAAGCCGGGCGCCAACCCCGATCGCGTGCGCCAGGAGCTCACCGAGCGCGGCGTTATCCCCGAGGAATGGGGCGGCAAGAACATGTTCGTGGAGGTGTCCGCGAAGAAGAACCTGCATATCGACGACTTGCTGGAGACCATTCTGCTGCAGGCCGACGTGCTGGAGCTTCGCGCCAACCCCAACGCCGAGGCCTCCGGTTTTGTCATCGAGGCGAACCTGGACAAGGGCCGCGGCCCGGTGGCCACGGTGCTCGTGCAGCGCGGCACCCTGCACCCCGGCGACGTGGTGCTGGCCGGCACCTCCTACGGCCGCGTGCGCGCCCTGGTCGATCCCCACGGCACCCATGTGTCCGAGGCCGGCCCCTCCGACCCGGTGGAGGTTCTGGGCCTGAACAGCGTCCCCACCGCCGGCGACGAGTTCCGCGTGTTCGAGGACGAGCGCGACGCCCGCAAGCTCGCCGAGGAGCGCGCCCTGCGCGCCCGCATCGCCGAGCGCGAGACCAAGGCCCATATGAGCCTGGACGACCTGTTCAGCCGCATCGAGGACGGCAAGCAGACCGACCTGAACCTCATCGTCAAGGCCGACGTGCAGGGCTCCATCGAGGCGCTGCGCGACGCCTTCGACAAGATGGACCAGTCCGAGGTGCGCATCAACGTTGTGCACTCCGCCGTGGGCGGTATCACCGAGACCGACGTCACCCTGGCGGCCGCCTCCGACGCCATCATCATCGGCTTCAACGTGCGCCCCACGGGCAAGTCGCGCCAGCAGGCCGAGAAGGAGAAGGTGGACATCCGCCTGTACCGGGTCATCTACCAGGCCCTCGAGGACATCAACGCCGCGCGCGTGGGCCTGCTGTCCCCGGACATCGTGGAAGAGGACACCGGCATCGCCGAGGTGCGCGAGACGTTCAAGGTTCCCAAGGTGGGCACCATCGCCGGCTGCTACATCACCGAAGGCGAGATCCACCGCGACGACAAGGTGCGCATCGTGCGCGACGGCACCATCATCTTCGACGGCACCATCGCGTCGCTGCGCCGCTTCAAGGACGACGTCAAGTCCGTCAAGCAGGGCTACGAGTGCGGCATCGGCATCAACGGCTACCAGGACCTCAAGGTGGGCGACACCATCGAGGGCTACCGCAAGGTCGAGGTGGAGCGCACCGAGTAGCATGTGCGGGGCCGAGGGTAATCGCTGCGTTACTGTTCGGTTGCTCTTGGCCCTTGTTGCGCCTGATGAAACCTAAAGCGCTTAAGCTTGCGCTGTAGGCTTTCGTCAGGCGCGTTTTCGAAGCGCCCTAGAGGCAAGGAGGCATCACCATGAAGCAGAGCGCTGCCAACCGCAAGGTGAACGAGCGGGCTCGCGAGATCATCGCCCACATCCTTCTGTTCGAGATATCCGACCCCCGGCTCGACCTGGTCACCGTCACCGGCTGCGAGGTAAGCTACGACCGCAGCGTATGCAACGTCTTCTACACCACCGAGCCCGAGCGCTACGACGAGGTGGCTGCGGCGTTCAAGGGGGCGTCCGGCGCCATCCGCTCGCTCATGGCCAAGGACCTGGAGTGGCGCGTGGCCCCCGAGCTGCGCTTCCTGTTGGACAAGAGCGTGGACAACGCCGAGCGCATCGCCCAGGCGCTTATCAACGACCCGCTGCACGGCAAGGCGGACGACCCGACGGAAAGCGACGTGCCCGCCGATGCCGACCCGGCCGCCGACGAGCGGGCGGAGGCTTTCGAAGCGGGCGACGCGCAGGCTTAGCTCTTTCGCCTGCGCCCCAGAACCAACCGATCCGCCACAAGCGACAAGGAGCGCCCCTCTATGGCCCTGACGCCTCAATCGAACACGACCCTGCAAGCCATCGCCGACGTTCTTCGCGGGGCCGACGAGGTGGTTCTTGCGGGTCATGTGAGTCCGGACGGGGACTGCCTGGGGTCGCAGCTGGCTTTGGCGGCGGTCTTGCGGTCCATGGGCAAGCGTGCGGTCTGCGTTCTCGCGAAGGACGAGCCAATCGACGCCAACCTGCGGTTTCTCCCCGGGGCGGCCGAGCTTGCGCCCGCATCTTCCTACGAGGGCGCACCCGACGTGTTCGTGGCCGTGGACGTTCCCAACGCCGATCGGTTGGGCGAGGCCGCCGCATCCATCCTGAAGTGCAGCCCTGCGAGCGTGACCATCGACCACCATGCCGCGCCGCAGCGCATGACCGAGCTGGCCTACGTCGACCCGGACAGCCCTTCCACCACCATGCTCGTGTGGGAGCTCGCCCGCGAGCTCGGCTGCGCCGACTGCTTGGTTGCAACGTGCTGCTACACGGGGCTCGTTACCGACACCGGGCGATTCCAGTACCAGAACACCCGCGTCGGCGCCTTCGAAGCCGCGGCCGAGATGGTTCTTGCCGGCGCCGACCCTTCGGCGGTGGCCACGGCGGTGTTCCAGAACCGCTCTCATGCCTCTATGCGCTTGGAAGCCCTGGTGCTCGACCGCATGCTGTTCGGCGCCGACGGCCAGCTGGTGCTCAGCTGGCTTACGTTGCAGGATTTCGAGACGGTCGGAGCGGTAAAGGCCGACGCTGAGCCGCTCGTGAACTCGCTTCGCATGCTCTCCGGCGTGCGCATCGCCTGCATGCTGAGGGAGCAGGCCGACGGTATTCGCGGCAGCCTGCGCGCCAAGGACGACACCGACGTATCCGTCATCGCCCGCGCTCTGGGCGGCGGCGGCCATAAGGCGGCGGCGGGTTTCACCCTGACCTGCGCCATGGACGAGGCGGTGGGGAAGGTGGCTGCGGCTTTGGAGGGCATCCTGGCCGTCGGCTCGCCAGGCTCTGAGCCCCGGGCTTAAGGAGGGCGGCATGAAGCGCGGAAGCTCCGGCCTTTCCCTGGTCGCCGCCGTGGACAAGCCCTTGGGCCTCACCTCCCACGACGTTGTGGCCCGCTGCCGTCGTATCTTCGGCGAGAAGCGGGTGGGGCACACGGGAACCCTGGACCCCCTGGCCTCCGGCGTGCTTCCGGTGTGCGTGGGTCCGGCAACGCGTCTGGCAGCCTATCTGACCGCCGACGACAAGCTCTACGAGGTGGCCATCGCTTTCGGCGCCTCGACGGACACCGACGACGCCCAGGGCGCGGTGCTCCATCGCGGCAGCGTTCCGGAGCTTCTGGAGGACGAGGGGTTCGCCCAAACGCTGCTTCACGGGCTGCTCGGCCGCTCGATGCAGCTGCCTCCGGTGTACAGCGCCATCAAGGTCAACGGCACCAAGTCCTACGAAGCAGCACGGAAAGGCCAGGTCATCGACTTGCAGCCGCGTCCCATAGAGGTTATGTCGGCCCAGCTTCTGGGTATCGGCCTGGTGGCGGGGGCGCAGGACCACGAATACCTGTCCTGGCGCGTGCTCTTCCACGTGTCGAAGGGCACCTACATCCGCAGCCTGGCGCGGGATATCGGGCTGAAGGTGGACTGTCCGACCCATGTGGCCCAGCTTAGGCGCATGGCGGCCGGCGGTATCACCTTGGACGACTGCGTTTCCCTGGAAGCGCTCGAGCGTTTGGGAGAGGGGGCGGCGATCGACCCGGTGCGTAAGCTGGGGCACCGGTTCTTCTACGGTGCCGACGGCATCGCCGAGCGTATCTCCCATGGGTCGCCAGTGCGCGCCGGTGACGTCCAGCTGTTCGATTACCTGCGGCGCAGCGCCTCGGAGCAGCTGTGCGCCTGCACGTCTGGCGTACGCGAAAGCTGCGCGCCGCCTTCCGACGGGGAGCTCTTCTCGGTCGTTTCGGACAACAAGCTCCAGGCGATCTACGCCTACGACGAGGGGCGGGGCGCCTACCTTCCCGAATGCGTGTTTCAGATAGGAGTGAGCCGTGGCTGCGATATACACCGTTGACGAATCCTTCGACCCGGGCATCTTCGAGGGCGCATCCTGCGCGTTCGGGGTGTTCGACGGAGTGCACGTGGGCCATCGGTTCCTCATCAACGCCACCAAGGACACGGCGTCAAACTCTGGCGGCGCCAGCTTGGTCCTGACGTTCGACATCGATCCCGACGAGGTGTTTCGGCCGGACAGCCTGAAGAAACTCATGACCAACGAGCAGCGCATCGCCATGCTGGCCTCTACGGGGGTCAATGCGGTGGTGGTGCTTCCCTTCACCAGCCGCTTCGCCTCCTCGTCGCCCACGGCCTTCCTTGCGCGCACCTTCGGCGACCGCTATCCGGCCTACCTTCACGTGGGCTATGACTTCCGGTTCGGGTTCCATGCGTCGGGGACCGTTGCCGACCTGCAGGCGTGGGGACAGGCCGCCGGGACCCAGATCGTCGCCCATGAGCTGAAGAGCGAGGACGGGGCGCCTGTGTCGGCCACGCGCATCCGGGGACTGCTCGCAGCCGGCGCCATCGAGGACGCCAACCGCCTGCTCGACCGGCTGTACTTCGTAACCGGCGAGGTGCAATCCGGTCGCGGCGAAGGGGCCGACATGGGGTTTCGCACAGCGAACCTGCTGGTCCCCGAGAGCCTTCGCGTTTTAGGGGAGGGGGTGTACGCGGCCTATGCCTGGGTGGACGGGTGCCGCTACAAGGCTGCGGTCAACGTAGGGGTGGCCGCCACCTTCGCCGACGTCGCCACGGCCACCGTCGAGGCGCACCTTCTGGATTTCGAGGGCGACATCTACGGGCGCACCATCAAGGTGGAGTTCGCGAACTGGTTGCGGGAGAACCGCCCCTTCGACTCCATGGAGGAGCTCATCGCCACGGTGAAGGGCAATATCGCCTGGGTGCGCGAGAACCTATAGGCTTTCCCAGCGCCCCGGTTCCGGCGAGGGCTGCTTCATCGTCGGACGGGTAGGGCGGCGTGAAGATATTACAAATGCCGGTATTTTCCGCTTGCATGACCGGGTGACTACGGGTACTATAGTCAAGCTGTTTCGGGGCAGTCCGAAATCGCACAACGGGTTGTGGCGCAGTTTGGTAGCGCACTTGACTGGGGGTCAAGGGGCCGCAGGTTCAAATCCTGTCAACCCGACCAGCTTGCATCGGACCGGAGGCGAAAGCCTCCGGTCCGTTCCTTTGCACGGGCCGGCATCTTCGGGGTGTCGGCCCGTTTTCGGATTGCGTCCCGGCAACGGAATGCTGACGAGGGGCAATCGAAATCGCGGTGAAAAACATGAGTCGTTTGTCCAGGTATATCCTCTTATCAGCGGAACCCAGGGTGAGCGAGGGGCTTCCGCGCCATGGGCTTTTATCGATAGGAGGTTCTCATCATGAATCCTGATGCGAAGAAAGAGCGGCTGGAAGACGAGCACGTACCGCAGACCATCCATATCGCCAGCGGAATCGGCAAGGATCTGTACGAGGCGGCCGAACCGCCCTACGTGTCCATCTACCTGCCCGTGCATCATGATACCCGCGCCGGGGGGCGTACCTGGTGGGACGAGATAGCCTACAAGGATGCCGTCAAGCTGGCGATGGCCGACCTTGGGCGCGATTACGCCCGCGAGCAGTACAAGGGCATTGCGGCGCGCTTGGACTACCTGGAGCATCATCCCAACTATTTCACCTGGGAGAACACCCAGGGGACCATCGCGTTTCTGGTGAGCAACACCGACGTGTACGTATACATGCTCAGCATCCAAACCGACAAGCCGCTGGTGGTGGTGGGCGACGAGTACTACATCAAGCCGCTGGTTCGTCGCTACGAGCACGACCTTCACTACTACGTGCTCATGCTCTCCAACGACCGCTTCGGCTTCGTGGAGGGCAGCAAGGACTCCCTGCGCCGGCTGCCCATGCCCGTCATCGACGAGAACGGCATACCCCACCAGGTGGAGGCCGACTTCTCCGAGCCCTTCGCCAATTCCGAGGAGAAGGCCGACGACCCGCATGCGGAAGCCGGGGCGCTGGACTACGCCACGTTGGAAGGCCATATGAGCGCCTACCATGGATGGCTCTCCAGCAACGAGGTGAAGCAGGAAGAGGGCGAGAAGTTCTTCCGCTACGTGAACTGGGCGGTGAGCAACTCCTTCAAGCTGCACGACCCTACGCCGGTCATCATCGCGGGCCTTCCCAAGCAGCAGTCCGAGTTCCGGCGTATCTGCACCATCCACGACGTGGTGGAGCAGGGCATCGAGAAGGATCCGGCGGGACTGGACTACCCGACGCTGCTGGCCGACGCCGTGGGAATCATGGAAGGGCTTCGCGATCAGAGGCTCTCGCAGATGAAGGAGCGCTTCGACTACGAGGAGTCCAAGGGCAAGGCGTCGGCCGACCCGGTGTCGGTGGCTCAGGCCGTCTTCGACAAGAAGGTGGCAGTGCTCATGGTGGCGCGCGGCAAGTCGCTGCCCGGCTCCTACGATTTCGCCGACGGATCGGTGCGCTTCGATGCCGACCCCGACGTCGCCGACGACAAGCTCTACGACACCGCCGCCCCCGACGTTGCCGACTCCCTGGCCCAGGCCGTGCTCAAGCAGGGCGGGGAAGTGGTCGTGCTGCCGCCCGATCAGATGCCGGCCGAGTCCTCGGTGGCGGCGATCTACCGCTACTAGGCTGTCGCGGCCATGCGCGGCCGGACGAGCGTCGCCCGGTTGTGGAGGCTCGCCGAACCGATGACGATGCGCCCGAAAGCCTGTTGACTGCTTTCGGGCGCATCTCTATGCTGGGGAATCATGAAACGCATCGAACATACGAAACCGCATGCCGAAGCGCCCGTCGCCGCCGTGGACGCCTCGTCATGCGACCAAGCCGAGCAGGCGGCCATCGTCGACGCCATCGACGAAGCGAACCCGGCCGGACCGCTGGCGCCCGAAGCCGACGCGGCGCGCGACGCGGCTGAGGCGAAGATCGCCCGCATGGGCACCGAGAACACCTTCAAGCTGCTGCTGGAGTTCTCCATCCCCGCTTTGGCCGGCGTGGCCGTGCAGATGCTCTACAACATCATCGACGCGGTGTTCGTGGGGCATGCCGTGGGCGCCAACGGCTTGGCGGCAACCACGGTGGCAAACCCGTTCATGATGGCCATGGTGGCCATCGCCATGCTGGTGGGCGTGGGCGGCAACGCGCTGTGCGCCATTCGCTTGGGGGAGGCCCGCAAGGGCGAGGCGGAGCGTGTTATGGGCAACTCCTTCACCCTGCTGCTCGCCGCATCGTTTCTCATCTGGGCCATCACCGCCCTTGCGCTGGAGCCTATTCTGCGCCTGACCGGAGCCGATGACGTCATCATGCCCTATGCGGTGGATTTCGTGGTGGTGCTAGTGGCGGCCTGCCCGCTGCAGAGCATCGCCTTCGGCATGAACAACTTCATCCGCACGGCGGGGCATCCCAACCGGGCGCTGGGCAGCATGCTCATCGGTACCGCCTGCAACGTGGTGCTGGGCTACCTGTTCATCGTCGTGTTCCAGTGGGGCATGCGCGGAGCGGGCCTTGCTACGGCGCTGTCGTGGCTGGTGTCGGCGGTGTTCGTCATGGAGTTCTTCCTGCGCAAGGGGTCTCCCATGCCCTTGCGTCGCCGCAACCTCGCCGTTTCCTGGCGCATAGGGCTCAAGGTCGTGGTGCTGGGCATCGCGCCGGCTGTCACCGAGCTGGGTTTCGCCGTGTCCGCCGCCCTGGAGAACAACTTGCTGTCCTTTTACGGAGCCGCCGACCCTCTGGGCGTGGACGGCGCCTTGGCGGTCATGCGCGTGCTCGCCTCCGTGGGCATGATCACCTTCATGCCCTCCATGGGCATCGCCACCGGCGTGCAGCCGCTTATCGGCTACAACTACGGGGCGAAGAACTACGCCCGCATGAAGCGGGCTCTCTTCCAGGCCATCGGTCTGGGGGCGGCCATCTCCACGCCCCTGTGGCTATCCGTCATTTTCTTCCCGAACGCCTATGCAGGTCTGTTCGGGCTGCCCCAGGAGTACATGGCCGAGACGGGGTGGGCGCTCATCCTGTACCTGATGTTCACGCCGGTGCTAGCCATTCCCATCATCGGGTCGAACTACTTCGACGCGACGGGCCAGGCGGTGAAGGCCACCGTCCTCACGCTGACGCGCCAGATCCTCTTCCTCATACCGCTTCTGATCGTCTGCCCGCAGGTGCTTCCCTCCTTCACGCCGCTCACCCCGGTCGAATCCGTGTGGTTCGCGCCCTCCATATCCGACCTCACGTCCACGATCGTCGTAGGCGCGTTCCTTCTCGTGGAGTTTAGGCGCCTGCGCAAGCTCGAGCGGCAAGCGGGCGTCTAGGGGCGGCGAAAGGGATGCCCGGCTCCCTTTTACCGAGCAATGGCCCCTTGAATCACGGCTTTCCTGCGAACGAAGCGCTCTCTTTAGTAAAGTAGCCTGAAGAAAAGGAGCCGCTCGGCCCCTTCGCTTTTTAGGCTATCGACTCGCAGGAAGGGAGCCTTCGTGGTACTCATCGGGTTTCTCATTCTGGCCCCGCTTGTCTTCGCCGCGCTTCTCCTGGCGGTGCGAAACAACAAGGCCCGCAAGGTTATCGTGTGCGCCGGGGCCGCGCTCGTTGCCGCAGGTTCGCTGGTGCTGGTGTGCTTGGGCACGGGAACGCGCGGAATCATGTTCACGTTCTACTCGCCTGTGGTGGACTACGTCTGCATGGCCTTGAGCGTGCTCATCGCCGTCTGCATCCTGGTGTTCGGCTTCCGCTACAAGAACGTGGCGGCCATCGTGCTGGCGCTTGTGCAGGTGATCGGCTCGCTCGTGTTCGAGATCGCCTTCGCCCACAGCATCGTGATCACCGAGTGTCTGTACGTCGACTCGCTGTCCCTGGTCATGACGTTCATCATCGGCGTCATCGGCACGGGTATCTGCGTGTACGCCCTCGGGTACATGGACGACTTCCAGGCCCACGAGCCCGAAGGGGCGCCCGACCGCCGGCCGCTGTTCTTCGCGCTCATGTTCGCGTTCCTCTCGGCGATGTACCTCATCGTGTTCTCCAACAACATGCTGTGGTTCTTCACCGGCTGGGAGATCACCACGCTGTGCTCGTTTCTGCTCATCGGCTACACCCGTACCGACGAGGCGATCAGGAATGCGTTTCGCCAGATAATCATGAACCTCATCGGCGGCATCGCGTTCCTGGTGGCGCTCTACGCCATGGCCATCACCTTCGGAACGCTGTCCTTAAACGAGCTCATCGCCGTGGGTCAGGCCTATCCGGCCCTGGTCAGCCTGCCGGTATGCGCCCTAGCCATCGCCGGCATCACCAAGGCCGCGCAGATGCCCTTCCATACCTGGCTTCTGGGAGCCATGGTGGCTCCCACGCCCACAAGCGCTCTGCTCCACTCGTCCACCATGGTGAAGGCGGGCGTGTTTCTGCTGGTGAAGCTGGCGCCCTTGTTCGCCGTGTGCCCGGTTCCCTCCATCATGACGGTGCTGGTGGGCGGGTTTACCTTCGTGCTGTGCTCGTTCATGGCCATCTCCCAGAGCAACGCCAAGCGCGTGCTCGCCTATTCCACCATCGCCAACCTGGGGCTCATCGTGGCCTGCGCCGGGGTGGGGACGCCCCAGGCGGTGTGGGCCGCGGTGTTCCTCATCCTGTTCCACGCCATCGCCAAGAGCCTGCTGTTCCTGTGCGTGGGCACCGCCGAGCACCATATCGGCAGCCGTGACATCGAGGATATGGACCTGCTGTTCCAGCGGATGCCCCGACTGGCGCGCTTCATGATGTTCGGCATCATGGTCATGTTCATCGCCCCCTTCGGCATGCTGATGGCCAAGTGGGCCACCCTCGTGTCGTTCATCTACGCGGGGCAGATCGCGCTCATCGTGCTGCTGGCCTTCGGCTCGGCGGCAACCTTCATGTTCTGGGCCAAGTGGCTGGGCAAGCTCTCCGGCATCGCCGGGTCGCCGCAGAACGTGGAGCGCACGGTGCACCGCAGCGAGTGGTTCGCGCTGTGGCTCATGGTGGCGCTGGGCGTGGCCGCCTGCGTGGCCATGCCGGCCATCTCGACGTTCTACGTGGAGCCCTACCTTTTGGGCGTTTACGGCGCCTTCGGCCAGGACATAGCCGAGACGAACCTGTGGCTGGCGTCGCTGTGCTCGATTGCCGTCATCGTGGTGCTGTTCGCCGGGGTCGGCCGCAAGGGAACCGCGAAGCAGGCGCCGGTGTATTTGGCCGGCGTTTCCGCGGACAACGGGCAGCGCGTTTTCAGAAACTCGCTGTCCGGCCAGACCGAGGCCGCCTCGCGCAACCTCTACCTGGACGAGCTGTTCGGCGAGGGCCGCATACGCCGGGTGGGCGAGGCGGTATGCGCGCTTCTGATCTGCGTCGCCTTCGTCGGGTGCCTTGCCGGCATGCCCATCCTGTTCTAGAAAGGACGTGTGCTCCATGGATCTGTTCTACGTACTCGTCGGCACCGTCGTTTTCGCCGTGGGCGGCCCGGTGCTCGGCTGCCTGCTCGCCGGCATAGACCGCAAGGTCACCGCCCGCATGCAGGGCAGGGTGGGCCCGTCCCTTCTGCAGCCGTACTACGACGTTCGCAAGCTGCTGGAGAAGGACCGCGTGGCCGTGAACTCCTCCGAGGAGGTCTACGTGGCGACGGCGCTCGTGTTCACGCTTCTCGCCGGCGGCATCTTCTTCAGCGGCGGCAACCTGCTGCTGTGCGTCTTCGTCGTCACGCTGTCTGCGCTGTTCTTCATCGTGGCCGCTTGGTGCACGCGAAGCCCCTACGCCGAGGTGGGCGCATCCCGCGAGACGCTGCAGGTGATGGCCTACGAGCCCATGGTGCTGTTCATGGCCATCGGCTACGCCTTGGGCATTGCCTCCATGACGGGATTCCTCTCCTTCGACGTGAGGGCCGCATTCTACATGCCGGCCCCCGTGATCTTGAGCAACGTGCTTGTCTTCGCCGGGCTGCTGTTCGTGCTCACCATCAAGCTGCGCAAGTCCCCCTTCGACCTGTCCTACTCCCACCACGCCCACCAGGAGCTGGTGAAGGGCGTCACCACCGAGATGAGCGGGCGCACCCTGGCCATGGTCGAGATCATGCACTGGTGCGAGAACGTCCTGTTCTTGGGCTGGGTGGGCCTGTTCTTCATCTGGAACAGCGCAGCGTCCATCCTGCTCGCCCTGGCCGTGGTTGCGGCGGTGTACTTTCTGGAGATCTGGATTGACAACAACTTCGCCCGCGTGAAGTGGCAGGCCATGCTCAAGGGGGCATGGGTGGTCGCCTTGGTTGCCGGCGTGGTCAATATCGGCGCGTTCGTGGTTCTGTAAGGAGCGTGGCAATGGCATTCGCATCGAAATCACCGTGGGTGATCCACTACGACGGCTCGAGCTGCAACGGCTGCGACATCGAGGTGCTCGCCGCTCTGTGCCCGGGCTACGACGTGGAGCGCTTTGGCATCATCAACACGGGCAACCCCAAGCATGCCGACATCTTCCTGGTGACCGGTAGCGTCAACGAGCAGAACAAGGCGGTCATCAGGGAGATCTACGACCAGATGGTGGAGCCCAAGGTGGTTGTGGCCTGCGGCATCTGCGCCTGCACCGGCGGCATCTTCCACGATTGCTACAACGTGCTGGGCGGCGTCGACTCCGTCATCCCCGTAGACGTGTACGCGCCGGGATGCGCGGTCCGCCCCGAGACCATCATCGATGCGGTGGTGCAGGGCGTGGCCGTGCTGGACGAGAAGTCCAAGGCACTCAAGAAGAAGAGGAAGGAGGCGGCGCTATGACGTTTCAGAGCCAGTTCGTACCGCTGAGCATCGAGGAGCTGCCCGCGCTGGCCGTCCGCTGCAAAGACGACGGATGGCGCTTCGTGCAGATGCTGGCAGTGGCGGTGGAGGACGGCGTGAACCTGGTCTACTCCTTCATGAAGGACGGAGTCCTGGTCAACCACGAGATCGCCTCTGTCAAACCGGAAGACCACGTGCCCAGCATCACCGATACGTTCCTTGCCGCCTTCGTGTTCGAGAACGAGGCCCACGACCTGTTCGGCGTTCAGATCGACAACATCGCCATCGATTTCGGCGGCCATTTCTACGCCGTGTCCCAAACCTCGCCCATGACGGTGATAAGCCCCGCTCAGAAAGAGGCGCGGGAGAAGGCGAGGAAGCTTCCCCCCGCCAAGGCGGCCAAGGAGGCCAAGGCGGCGAAGGAAGGCAGCGAGGCCAAGGCTCAGGACGGGGAGGATGCCGAGCTGGAGGCCAAGCTAGCGGCCATGGACCCCGAGAAGGCGGCGAAAGTGCGCGCGGCCATGGCCGCCAAGGCCGCGAAGGCGGAAGGGAAGGAGGCCTAAGCGACATGGGCAAGCAGACTATCATCCCCTTCGGCCCGCAGCATCCCGTGCTGCCCGAGCCGCTCCACCTGGACCTGGTGGTTGAGGACGAGAAGGTCATCGAAGCCATCCCGCAGATCGGGTTCGTGCACCGCGGCCTGGAGAAGCTGGTGGAGACCCGCGACTACCAGCAGTTCGTCTACGTGGCCGAGCGCATCTGCGGCATCTGCGCCTTCGGGCACTCCATGGGCTACGCCGAGACGGTGGAGCGGCTCATGGGCGTCGAGGTGCCCGAGCGCGCCCAGTACCTGCGCGTCATCTGGCACGAGCTCTCCCGTATCCACAGCCATATCCTGTGGCTGGGCTTGGCGGCCGACGCCTTCGGCTACGAGAGCCTGTTCATGCACTGCTGGCGTCTGCGCGAGCGGGTGCTCGACATCTTCCAGAAGACCTGCGGCGGGCGCGTCATCCTGTCCGTCGTGAAGGTGGGCGGCGTGGTGCGCGACATCGACGTGGCGCAGCTCAAGCACATCCTGGACGTGCTCGAGGGCCTGCGCGCGGAGTACGAGCAAATCTGCCGCGCTTTCCTGAAGGATACCTCGGTCAAGAACCGCACCGTGGGCGTGGGCTACATCAGCACCGAGGATGCGCTCGGCCTGTCCATGGTGGGTCCCTTCGCCCGAGCGAGCAACGTCGACTACGACGTGCGCAGCCTCGGCATCGGTGCCTACGGGCAGCTCTCCGACTTCCAGCCCATCGTCTCGTCCGACGGCGACTGCTACGCGCGCATGGAGGTGCGCACCCGCGAGGTGGTTCAGTCCATCGAGATCATCAAGGAGATGATCCTTCGCATGCCCCAGGGCCCCATCGCCGTGGACGTGAAGGGCGCCCCGGCCGATGGCGCCGAGTCCTCCATGGTGGTGGAGCAGCCGCGCGGCGAGTGCTACTACTACGCGCGGGGCAACGGCACGAAGTACCTGGACCGCATGCGCATGCGCACGCCCACGTCGCAGAACCTGGCCGGCATGACCGTGGCCCTGGCCGGCTGCGATTTGGCCGACGTGAACACGATCATTCTGACCATCGACCCGTGCATCAGCTGCACGGAAAGGTAGGCACCGATGGGAGTTATGAAGCTGGCCGGCATGACGCTTGCCGGGCTTGTAAAGCAGCCCGAGACCATCCAGTACCCGGCCGAGGAGAAGCCTGCGATCCCGGGGCATAAGGGTCGGGTGACCGTAGACGTCGCCCAGTGCATCCTGTGCGGCATCTGCCAGAAGCGCTGCCCCTGCGGCGCCATCGCGGTGGACAAGGCATCCCGCAGCTGGACCATAGACCGCTTCCGCTGCGTCCAATGCGGAAGCTGCGTGCGGGAGTGTCCGAAGCATTGCCTGACCATGGATCCCGCCCGACCTGCTGTGGCGGCCAAGAAGCATCTCGACAGCTTCGAGGTGCCCGAGCGGCAGAAGACGAAGGCATCGGCGGCGAAGGAGAGCGCGCAGTCCTGACCGCGGTTCAGAATGCTTTCCCTTTGACGAAAATGGCGTGAAGGAGCCTTCCTTGCGGCGGTGAGGGCGGTGGAGCTGGTACAATGGCTCATCGCAATCATACGAGCGGAAGGCTTCTTTTTTCATGGAACTCCAAGGGCAGACCGAAGATACGACGGACGGGAACGAGGTGGTGGACCGCGTTTTCACCGCTGCCAACGTCATCTCGTTCGTTCGTCTGTGCATGGTACCCCTTTTTCTCGTTCTGCTGCTCCAGGGCCACGGCATCGCGGCTACGGTCGTGTTCGCCCTGGCCGCCTCCACGGACTTCCTCGACGGTCAGGTGGCCCGCAGGACCCATACCGTTTCGCGTTTGGGCCGCCTGCTCGACCCCGCCGTGGACCGGCTGCTCATGATCGCGGGCGTGGTGGGGCTGCTTATCGTCGGGCGCTTGCCGCTGTGGATCGTCCTGCTGGTTCTGGGGCGCGATCTGGCCCTGCTCGTGGGCGCCGCCTACTGCCTGCGGCGCTGGGGCGCGCGGGTCGACGTCATCTTCGCCGGCAAGGTGTGCACGACGCTTCTGTTCGTCGGCTTCGCAGGCCTGCTGCTCAACATGCCCCTGCTTCCGGGGCTCGGCCTTGTCGACGCATCCTGGCTCCCCGGATTCGGCGTCCAGAGCGTGTCATGGGGCATCTGGTTCATCTACGCGGGCCTGGTTTTGGGGGTGGCGACCACTGCCTATTACGTTCGGGCCATGCTTCGCGCGATAGCGCAGGCGAAGTCGCGTCCTTCGGAGGAGCGCCATGGCTGACGCTTCGGGAAAGACCCCCCAGGCCCCCCGGTCGCGTCCGACGGTCCGCAAGCAGGCGACCCCGCGGTCGCGCAGCGGTTCGGCCTTGTCGCCTGCCCATCGCGGCAGGTGGTTCGCGCTTGCCGGCGCGGCGGCCTGCCTTCTGCTCGTAGCGGTGGCTGCGGTGCTCCTGTCGAACGGAGCCGATTCGCCGGCTGCCTCCATCAGCGGGCAGCCGCGCATCGCCCAAGGCGTGTTCGTTGGAAGCGTCGACCTTTCCGGGAAGAGCGAGGCGGAGGCCGTGTCGGCCATCGAGGCCGCCTACGGTCCGTCGCTGAAGTCGGCGAGCGCCGTTGTCTGCGGCAGCGAGGAAGCCCTCGACGCTGTGCTGCCCGCTTCCGGCGAAGGCCAGCCTGCCCAGGGGAGCATCGCCGCCGAGCAGATGGAGGCGTCGTCTTCCGGCAGCCCGGATGACCTGACGTGGACGGTGACGCCGGCCGACCTGGGCGGTTGCGTCGATGCGGCGTCCCTAGCCCGCGACGCTCTCGTCGCGTCCGGGTACACGGCCGACGAGGCGACCGGGACGTGGCAGGGTAGCAGCGCCGTGGCCAATGCCGGCGACCGCGGCAAGGTGGTCTTACAGCCCTACTGCGCCTTCGATCCCGAGCTGCTGGAAGAGTTCGCCGAATCGCTGGACGAAAGCCTGGGCACCGGGTGCGTCGAGACCTCCGTCGTGGTCAGCGACGGCGGCGCCCGCGCGGTGGAGGGAGCGCCGGGCACCCGCGTCGACCGCGGTATGCTTTCCCTCGAGCTCAGCTTCGCCTTCCTGGACATCTACGGAACCAACGCCTTCGTGGTCTCCGTCGAGGACGCTTCGCCGAGCGTCTCCCTTGCCGATGCGCAGCAGGTTGCCGACGAGGTCACCCGGGCGCTTCACGGGGGAGCCGTCTTCACCTGCGAAGGGGCTTCGTGGAAGGCCGGCGCATCCCAGCTGGGGGATTGGGTCGACGTGGTTCTCGCGGCCGACTCGTCGGGTAAGGCGTACCTTCGCCCCGTCGTGGACGAAGAGGCCATGGCGCCCGCGCTCATCGCGAACCTGGCTCCCGGAAGCGAGGCGGCCGCGGTGAGCTTCTCGGTGGCCGACGACGGATCGGTGGGGGTTTCCGTGCGGGGAGCCACCCATTACCCCAACGCCCAGCACGCCGCCGAGCTCTTGCAGGAGACGCTGTTCGGCCAGAACGGCAAGGCGTACAGCGCCGACGGGTCCCAGCAGGCGGAGGACCCGGCGCAGGTCGAGGTCGAAGCGCAGGACGCCCCCGAGAACCTCACGTTCGACGAGGCGGTGGCAGCCGGCCTGGTGCAGCGCATCTCCACGTTTACCACCGAGTTCAGCACTGTGCCCGGCACCGAGAACCGCAACCACAACATCGCGTTGGCCTGCGAGCTTCTGAACAATTCCGTCGCCAAGGCCGACGGCGGGCGCTGGTCGTTCAACGAAACCGCGGGCAACTGCAACGCCGAGCGCGGGTTTTTGGACGCCGGGGCCATCGTGGACAACGAGTACGTCGCCGAAGTGGGCGGCGGCATATGCCAGGTTGCCACCACGGTGTTCAACGCGGTGTACGAAGCGGGCTACCCCGTGGTGAGCCGCTCTAACCACTCGCTCTACATCGCCAGCTACCCCATTGGGCGCGATGCGGCCGTAAGCTGGCCCGATCTTGATTTCGTCTGGGCAAACGATACCGACAGCGACGTGCTGCTGCGGGCGGAGTCGGGAACGGGCTACCTGACCGTGTCGCTCTACGGCGTGAGCCCCCGCTACAGCGTGTCCACCGAGACGGGGGACTGGCAGGAGGGCCAGAAGCACGAGACCCGCCGCGAGCGGGACGACACTCTGGCCCCGGGGACGAGCTACGTGAAGACCTACGGCAGCGACGGCAGCCGCGTGTCGGTGATTCGGACCGTCTACGCTGCCGACGGCTCCATGGTCCGGCAGGACAATTTCGTTTCAAGCTACGCTCCGATTACCGAGGTCGTTGTCGAGGGCCCCGACGCTCCCGACGAGCCGAAGGACGCCGGGAGCTCGGGCGAGGGAGCCGCCCAGAACGGCGATGCTTCGGGCGCGCAGCCTTCGTCGTCTTCGTCCGACGGCCAGAGCCAGCCAGACGACGCGCAGAACGTTTCAGGGTAAGGAGGACGGGTGTACTTTCAGCCGGAGATAGAGACCATGCCGCGCGAGGAGCTGTTCCAGCTCCAGCTCGAGCGCATCGGCGAGACGCTTCGCAACGCCTACGAGAACGTGCCGTTCTACCGGCAGCAGTTCGACGAGGCGGGGGTGAGGCCGGAGGATTTCCGCTCCTTCGAGGACCTGCAGCGCTTCCCTTTCCTAGTGAAGCAGGACATGCGCGACGCCTACCCGTACGGCCTGTTCGCGCGGCCCAACAAGGACGTGGCCCGCATCCATGCCTCGTCGGGTACCACTGGCCAGGCCACGGTAGTGGGGCATACCGCTGCCGACCTGAGGAACTGGGGCGACTGCTTCGCGCGCGGCATCGCCATGGTAGGGGGCAGCGCCGACTCCACGCTGCAGGTGTCCTACGGCTACGGCCTGTTCACCGGCGGCCTGGGCGCCCACGCCGGCGGCGAGGCCATGGGCTGCACGGTCATCCCCACCTCGTCGGGTAACACCAAGCGCCAGGTGCAGATGATGCGCGACCTGGGCACGGACATCTTGGCCTGCACGCCCTCCTACGCCCTGTTCATCGCCGACACCGCCATCGAGATGGGTTACGATCCGGCCAAGGACTTCAAGATCTCGGCCGGCATCTTCGGCGCCGAGCCCTGCTCCCAGAACATGCGCGACGAGATCTCCGAGAAGCTGGGGATCCAGTACTGCGACGTCTACGGGCTCTCCGAGGTGATGGGGCCGGGCGTGGCCATGGAATGCGCCGAGCGAAACGGGCTGCATATTGCCGAGGACCACTTCTACTGCGAGATCCTCGACCCCGACACCCTTGCGCCAGTGCCCGACGGGGAATGGGGCGAGCTCGTAATCACCACGCTGACCCGCGAGTGCTGCCCGCTCGTGCGCTACCGCACCCGCGACGTCACGCGCATCATCAGCGAGCCGTGCGCGTGCGGGCGTACCCACCGCAAGATCGACAAGCTGCGCGGCCGCACCGACGACATGCTCATCCTGCGCGGCGTGAACGTGTTCCCCTCGCAGATAGAGCAGGTGATCACCTCCTTCGAAGAGGTCGTGCCGCATTACCAGATTGTGCTCAGCACCCGCGGCCCCCTCGACCACATCGAGGTGCAGGTGGAGACCGTTCCCGAATTCCCCTTCGACGAGGTTCGCAAGCTCGAGGACCTTCGCAAGCGCCTGGCGGCCGAACTGAAGGGCAACCTGCAGATCGCCGTGGACGTCAAGATCGTCGAGCCGAAGACCATCGCCCGCTCCGAGGGCAAGGCGAAGCGGGTCGTAGACAACCGAGAGGCAGGCAACCGATGATCTTGCAGCTATCCGTTTTCATGCAGAACGAGCGGGGTCGCATGGCCGAAGCCTGCCGCACCATAGCCGACGCCGGCATCGACATCCACGCGCTCTTCGTGGCCGATACCGAGCAGTTCGGCGTTCTGCGCGCCCTGTGCGACACGCCCGCCACGGCCGCCGAGCGCATGCAGCAGGCCGGTTGGCGCGCCACGGTCACGCCCGTTATCGGCGTGCGCGTCGACGACGTGCCAGGCGGGCTGGCGGCGCTCCTCACGTTTCTGGACGAGCGCGGCGTGAACGTGGAATACGGCTACTGCGTGTCCCTGGAGGACGGCAGCGCCGTGAACATCTTGAAAACCGATGGGGACAAGGCTCTTGAGGCCGTGCTCGCCGAGGCGGGCTTCGCCATCGCGCGACCCGAGGAAATCTACGACATTGACTAAGCGAGCGAACATGCCCTCATCCTTCCTGCGCAGCCGCCGTCTGCCGCTTCGGCGCGGCAGCTCGCTGCCCATCGTGGTTGCCGGCGCGCTGGCGCTGGCGCTTTCCCTCGTTCCCGTATGTGGCGCGGCCTTCGACCTGCTGCCTTCCGGCGCGGGCGCCGGCGTTCCGGTCGCCCATGCCGAGGTGCGCAAGAGCGACGTCATCCTGGGTTCATCGGTGGATTCCCGGGGGCTTTCCGTCGCCCAGAGCCCCAGCATCGAGGCGAAGTACGCTATCTGCATGGGCTCCGACGGGACCGTCTACTACGAGCGCGATGCCGACTCGCCATCCCAGATAGCCTCCGTTACGAAGGTTATGACGGGGCTGGTGGCGCTCAAGGCGGTTGATGACGGCATCGTGTCGCTCGATACGCCCGTGGAGGTTTCCGCCGAGGCAGCCTCGGTGGGCGAGTCGTCGGCCGGGCTGCTCTACGGCGACGTCATGCCCCTGCAGACGGCGCTTGCGGCGCTGCTCGTTCCCTCCGGCAACGATGCCGCGGTGGCCATCGCCCAAACAGTGGGGCAGGCCATGATTGACGCCGGCACGGCAAGCTCCGCCGATCCCGAGCAGGCCTTCGTCGACGCCATGAACGAGGAGGCCTTGGCTCTTGGCTGCGCCGACACGGTCTACGAGAACCCTCACGGGCTCGACGACGACGGCTTCGAGGGCAACCTGCACAGCACCGCCCGCGACGTGGCCCTGGTGGTCAGGGAGGCCATGGGCTACCAGCAGTTCCGCGATGCCGTGGCTCTGGGGGACACCGACATCACCGTCTCCCGCGCCGGCTCCGACGCCACCATTCATTTGGTGGCTACCGACCAGTTCCCCCAGTACACCGAGTACGCCGTGGGCGTGAAGACCGGTTTCACCAGCTTGGCGGGCGCTTGCTTTGCCGGGGCCACCAACAAGGACGGGCTGGAGCTGTACTCCGTCGTGCTCGGCTGCGAAGACGAGTCCACGCGCTTCCAGGATGCGGCGACGCTGGCCGAATGGGTGTACGACCATCTGGTCACCTATCCGCTGGCGAACAGTCCCGACCGGGTGGCCATGGACGGCGCACAGGTGCCGGTCGTCGCAGAGGTCGCATGCTTGGACTGGATAGACAAGACGGTGCCTGCCACCATGGAGGATCCGTCGGCTACCGTGGAGCTGTTCGACCTGAACGGCAACATCTCCCAGACCGTGGAGTTCTACGAGCCTACCGGCGAAGTGAGAACCGGGGACGTGGTGGGGCATATCACCTTCACGCAGCGCAACACCATCGTCGCCAGCCAAGACCTGGTGGCGTGCGAGAGCGTCGCCGCGCCGGGCATCTTCGAGCGCGTGGGCATCTTCTTCGACCGGCTGGTGCGCAATTTCACCGGGGCCGAGCAGCATGCGCGCTCCGTCGTGCTCAACACCACGACGCTCATCGTCGACAAAACCGCCTCCTAGGCGGCGTGCGAAAGGAGGGAGCAGATGAACAGCTTCTGCCCCGTATGCAACAACCCCATCGAAGCGGGGGTGAGGGTGTGCCCCAGCTGCGGCTTCAAGCTGCTCGAGGCCACCCAGCGCTTCAGCCCCATCGAGATCTCCGAGCAGTCGCGCTCGTTCGTGGCCGCGCCGCCGGCGACGGCGTCGCTTCACGTGGTGCGCGGCCCCCAGACCGGGGTGAGCTACCAGCTGGGCACCGAGCCGCTGCTCGTAGGCCGCAGCCCCAAGTGCCCCATCTTCCTCAACGACATGACCGTCTCCCGCGAGCATGCGGTGGTCGCTCCCGACGGGGACGGTTTCGCCATCACCGACAGCCATTCCTTCAACGGGGTGTGGGTGAACAACGAAACCGTCGAGCACCATCACCTGCGGGACGGGGATATCATCCAGGTAGGCGTGTTCTGCCTGCTGTTCAAGGAGGAAGCGGCGCGCTAGCCGCCCCTCGGCCGAGAGAGATGGAAAGGAGCTGCCGGTGCAGCTTTTGTCTGGCAACGAGGCCGTCGCGCAGGGGGCCTGGGAGGCTGGCGCCCACGTAGGAGCTGCTTACCCGGGCACGCCTTCGACGGAGACCATGGAGGCCTTCGCGAAGAAGGACGGCGTCTACGCCGAGTGGGCGGTCAACGAGAAGGTGGCCGCGGAGGTGTGCCTGGGGGCGTCCGCCGCGGGCGCGCGCGTGCTGACCACAATGAAGCACGTGGGCGTGAACGTTGCGGCCGACCCGCTGTTCACCGCCGCCTATACGGGCGTGGGCGGCGGCATGGTGGTGCTGGCGGCCGACGATCCGGGGATGTACTCGTCCCAGAACGAGCAGGACTCCCACTGGTACGCCAAAGCCGCGTGCATCCCCATGCTGGACCCGTCCGACTCCGCCGAGGCGCTCGCCTTCACGCGCAACGCGTTCGAGCTTTCCGAGCGCTTCGACGTGCCGTTCTTCATCCGCTCGACCGTGCGCGTGTCCCATACCAAGACCCCCGTTGAGGTGGGGCAGCGCACCGAGCGCGAGCTTCGCCCGGCCCTCGACGATCCGCGGAAGTGGGTTATGATGCCGGCGTTCGCGAAGCCGCGGCGCAAGGCGCAGCTGCAGCGCATCGCCGACTTGGAGCAGTGGGCGGAGGAGTGCTCCTGCAACCGCGTGGAGGAGGGAGACGGGTCGGTAGGGGTCGTGTGCGCCGGCGCCGTCTACCAGCACGTGCGCGAGGCGCTGCCCGACGCCTCCGTGCTCAAGCTCGGCTGCACCTGGCCCCTTCCGGCCCGAAAGCTCCGGCGGTTCGCGGAGTCGGTCGACCGTTTGTACGTGATCGAGGAAGCCTCCGTCTACCTGCGCGACGGCGTGAGCGCCTGCGGCGTCGATGTGAGCGATACGCCCCGGCCTCTTCCCGCCGACGGCGAGCTGACGCCGGGGCTGGTGCGTGCGGCGTTCGGGATCGATGAGCCCGTCCATCGCGACCTGCCCGCCGACCTGCCCGCCCGCCCGCCCGCACTCTGCGCCGGATGCCCCCACAGGCTCGTCTTCAAGGAGCTCTCCCGCATGCGGGCCATCGTCACCGGGGATATCGGCTGCTACACCTTGGGCGCGCTGCCGCCGCTTTCGGCTATGAGCACCTGCGTGGACATGGGCGCTTCCGTCTCCATGGCCCACGGGATGGAGCTGGCTTTGGCCGGCAGCGAGCACAAGCCCGTGGTGGCGGTCATCGGCGATTCCACCTTCGCCCATTCGGGGCTTTCGTCCTTGGTGTCCACCGTGTACAACCAGGGATGCTCCACCGTGTGCATCCTGGACAACCGCACCACGGCCATGACCGGCCGGCAGGGCAACCCCTTCAACGGGGAGACGCTGCAGGGCCGCGAGAGCCGCGAGCTCGACCTGGAAGCCGTTCTGCGCGCCCTCGGCATTGAGGATGTGGCCGTGGTCGACCCCAACGACATGCTGGCGGTTCGCCGTTCGCTGAAGGAGGCCGTGGCGAACCCCTCGGTGTCCGTCGTCATCTTCCGCAGCCCCTGCGTGCTCATCGGCCGCGTTCGCCGTGCCCCCTACTACGTGAGCGCATCGTGCACCGGTTGCGGCGTCTGCCCGACGCTGGGATGCCCCGCCATCGAGAAGGTTCCGGAGACGGGCCAGGCGTCCATAGACCAGGATCAATGCATCGGATGCGGCCAGTGCACCCAGTACTGCGCCTTCAAGGCGATCGAGAGGGAAGGGGAGTAGGCTATGGGAAGCGTCGTTACCGTGCTGCTCTGCGGCGTTGGCGGGCAGGGAACCATCCTTGCCGCTGACCTGCTCGCCCGCGCAGCGCTGGCCTCGGGGTTCCAAGCGAAGGTCTCCGAGATTCACGGCATGTCCCAGCGCGGCGGCTCCGTGACCACCGTGGTGCGCTTTGGCAAGGACGGCGTGTCGTCCATGGTGTGCGACCCCGGCACGGCCGATGCCGTGGTCTCCTTCGAGACGACCGAGGCACTGCGCAACCTTCCCTTCGTCAGCCGGGACGGCTATCTGCTGGTGTCCGACACCTCCATCGCTCCGTTGCCGGTGCTCACGGGCAAGGCCGCCATGCCACGCGACGTGTCGGGGCGGCTGCGGGATGCGGGAGCGGTCGTGATCGACGCCGACGCCCTTGCGAAGCGGGTCGGAAGCCCCAAGTCGGTGAACGTGGTGCTGTTGGGCGCTCTCGCCACCCGCTTGGAGTTCCCGCTCGACGCATGGGAACGGGTCATCCGGGAGCGCGTGCCTGCGAAGACCGTCGATGCCAACCTCGCCGCCTTCCACGAGGGCTACCGGTTCGCCCAGCAGGCGGTGGGCTAGCGTCCCGCCTGCGTTTCCGCGCGCCGCTTCCCGCGCCGTTTCCGTCGTTTCTGCTTAGGAGTTGCCATGAGCGTCCGCCAGATGAGCGTGTTTCTTGAAAGCAAGCCGGGTCATATGAAGCGGGTGCTGGATGCCTTCGAATCGGCCCACGTGTCGGTCCGCGGCTACAGCGCCTCCGATACGGGCGATTACGGAATCGTTCGCTTCATCGTGGACGACCCCGACCGCGCCGCCGCTGTTCTGTCCGACATGGGCACCGCCTGGAAGGCTACCGACGTGCTGTGCGTCGCGCTGGAGGACAAGCCCGGCGAGCTCGCCCGGGTCATGGGCATCGTCTCGGACGTAGGCATCAACGTGCTGTACAGCTATTCGCTCATTTCGACGTTCATCGCGCTGTCGGTGAAGGATTTGGACGAAGCGGAGTGCCTGCTGTCGAAGCAGCCGGTCGTTTTGGTGGACCAGGCGGTTTTGGCGAGACCGGTCCGCGAGCTGCGGACGAAGGGAGCCGAGTAGCCATGGCGTCTCAGTTGACCAAGCAGGAGGCCCTGGAAGCCCTTCGCAACAAGGACTACGAGAGGTTTCCCATCCACAACCCCGATATCGAGTGCGCTTCCCGCGAGCGGATACGGGCCATTCAGCTGGAGAAGCTCATCCAACAGGTGAAATGGACCTACGAGCGCGTTGTGTGGTACCGCGAGAAGATGGATGTCGCCGGCGTGGCCCCTGGCGACATCAGGACGCTCGAAGACGTGCGCAAGCTTCCCTTCACTGACAAGGGCGCCCTGCGGGAGACGTTTCCCTACGGGCTGTTCGCCGTGCCGCTCGACGAGGTGGTGGAGCTTCATGCGTCCAGCGGTACCACGGGCAAGCCCATCGTGGTGGGCTACAACCGATCCGATATGGACATGTGGGCAGATTGCATCATGCGCCTGGTCCAGATGGCCGGCGTGGTGCCCTCGGACCGCGCCCAGATGGCCTTCGGCTACGGCATGTTCACCGGCGGCTTCGGGCTGCATTACGGGCTTCAGAAGCTCGGCTGCATGATGATCCCCGCAGGTTCGGGCAACACCGAGCGCCATATCGCCATGATCGAGGATTACGGCACCACGGTGCTCATCGCCACCCCGTCCTACGCGCTGCACGTGTGCGAGGTGGGGGAGAAGCTGGGATTCGATTGGGAGAAGTCCCCCTTGCGCGTGGGGCTCTTCGGCGGTGAGCCGTGCCCTCCCGGCTTGAAGGCCGAGATCGAATCGCGCATGCACATCATCTGCACCGACAACTACGGTCTGACCGAGGTGATGGGTCCTGGCGTTTCGGGCGAGTGCCTGGCCAGCCGCGACATGCAGCATATCGCCGAGGACCATTTCCTGTGGGAGGTGGTCGACCCCGAAACCGGCGAGCCGGTGCCCGACGGCCAGCCGGGCGAGCTGGTGCTCACCCCCTTGGGCAAGCAGGCCATCCCCGTGCTCCGCTACCGCACCCACGACCTCACCCGCGTCATCACCGAGCCGTGCGAGTGCGGCCGCACCACGGCGCGCATGCAGAAGGTGCGCAGCCGCAGTGACGACATGCTCATCATCCGCGGCACCAACGTGTTCCCCTCCCAGGTGGAGGACGTGCTGGCAGGCATAGAGGGCGTGACGCCGCATTACCGCATCGTGGTGGACAACGCTACGGGGCTCGACGTCATGACGGTGGAGGTGGAGCTGAAGCCCGAGGCCATGAGCGATTCCTTCGCCGAGATGGACGCCTTCCGCCGCGCCATAGCCGACAAGCTCAAGGGCGTGCTTCTTGTGGGCGTGCAGGTGAAGCTGGTGGAGCCTGGCGGGATCCAGCGCACCGCAGGCAAGGCGAAGCACGTGGACGATCGGCGCAAGTAGGTGGCCGACGTCTGCGCAAAGGGTCCGGTGAAGGGCAGGTTCGCCCCCAGCCCCACCGGGCGCATGCATGCGGGCAACATCTACGCGTCTCTCATGGCGTGGCTTGTGGCCAAATCCCAGGGCGGGACCATGCTGCTTCGCATCGAGGACCTGGACCGGGAACGCTCCAAGCCCGCCTTCGCGGACCAGATTATGCGCGATTACGAGATGCTGGGGCTTGCTTGGGACGAGGGGCCCGTCTACCAGCACGACAGGGAAGAGGCTTACCGCCAGGCGTTCGAGGCGCTTCGCGGCAAAGGGCTCGTGTACCCCTGTTTCTGCTCGCGGGCGGACCTTCATGCCGCTAGCGCTCCCCATCGGGGCGAGAAGCTGGTGTACGCCGGCACGTGCAGGGGCTTGAGCGATGCGCAGGTGCGGCTTCGCGAGGCGGAGGGCAGGCGGCCTGCGTACCGCGTTGCCGTTCCGTCCGAGACGATTCGTTTCGACGACGCGGTGCAGGGCCCTTACGAGCAGCGGCTCGACCGCGATTGCGGCGATTTCCTTATCAAACGCTCCGACGGCGCCTTCGCCTACCAGTTGGCCGTGGTCGTCGACGATGCGAGCGGCGGCGTCACCTCGGTGGTGCGGGGGATGGACCTGCTCTGCTCCACGCCCCAGCAGGTCTACCTGCAGCGGCTTCTCGGCTTCGCGCAGCCGCGCTACGCCCATATCCCCTTGCTGGTGGCCCAGCGCGACCGGCGGCTGTCCAAGCGCGACAGAGACGCGTCGCTTGACGAGCTGCTTGCCAAGTACGGCAGCCCCCAGGCGGTGCTGGGGCATATCGCCTACGTTGCGGGTCTGCAGCCTGCCGACGAGCCTGCCTTGCCCGAGCAGCTGCTGAAGGGCTTTTCCGTTGAGGATTTGCCTGCGCGCTTTCCCGACAAGGTGCAGATACCGTTTCGGTAGGCGTGCTGCGGCAGGGGAGGGTTACCAGCAGAAGGGGAGGGCGCTTGCGAAGATCCCCGCGGCGTAGAATGTGCCCAACGTGATGTTGACACCGGCGATCTGCCCCATGGCCGCTATACGAGACTGCGGCGCAAGGGGATTTCCGAAAAGCGCTTTCATCTGGGGATATACCGCTAGCAGCATGAAGGGGAGCACCAGTATGCCGCCAGTGAAGAAGACGGCGACGATTGCGGCGATGGAGGCGGTCCAAACTAGGGCTGCGGCATGGTAAGCCGTGCGAGCTCGGTTGCGCCCGAGCTTTACGGGAAGCGTGCGCCGACCGGCTTCGACGTCCTTCTCGATGTCGCAGGTGTTGTTCGTCATCATGATGAGCCCCACGCCGATCATGGTGGGAACCGCCCAGAGCAGCATGAGCGGCTCCAGGCGGCCCGTCAGGACGTAGTAGCAGGCAAGGGGGATGAGCCCGCCCATGACGACGCCGCTCACCAGCTCGCCGACGGGCAGGTACGACACCGGCGTCTTCCCAGCTGAGTAGGCAACGACGAAGACGGCGCCCACCGCCCCGATGGCCAGCGGCACCCATCCGGCAAGCCAGATAATGTAGGACCCCAGCATGAAGGCGGCAGCGAGAAACCCTACGGCAAGGCCCTTCACGTGGGATGGGTTCACGTTGTTGTACACGAGCACCGCATCATCGGCCTCCAGGTTGTCCTCTGCCGAATCGGAGCCCTTCACATAGTCGTAGTAATCGTTGAACGTATTGACCGACGCCTGCATGAGGATGCAGATGGCAAGCAGCACCAGGACGGTGGAGAGCGAAGGCGGGCTCACGGTGCTTGCCGCGGCGACCGCCACCAGGCAAGGAAGCACCGAGGCGGGCCAGGTATGGGGGGCGGCCAGGTCGAGGGCCATAGAGGCGGTGAGGGGTGCGAAGCCTTGCGCGGCCGCAGGTGCGTCTGTCTGTGTGCCCATAGGTGGCCTTCCAGGTTGGTTTAGCGCGACGGCGAAGCATTATAAGTCATCTGATGGTATTTGCTCTCTGAGCGTCTGCTTTGCGGAAGATGGTTGTATGCTGGTGGCACAGTGTCGGATTGTGAGCCTGTGCACTGCAGAAGGAAGGGTAGGATTTAGGAAAGGAAAGAATCGCATGAAGAAGGTACTTGCTGCCGCCGTTGCCGCCATGATGCTGACCTTCGGTTGCGTCGCCCTGGCGGGCTGCAGCCAGCCCAGCTCGGAGGACGTCATCCGCGAAGGGCTGACCCGCGAGCTTGACCAGGTGAAGAACCTCGACGGAGAGCTTATGGCCGAGATCGGGGCCCAGGACGCCGCCGGCGAGCTGGAAACCTACGGCATCACCGCGCAGTCTTTCATGGAGACCTATTTCGACGGCTTCGATTACTCCATCGATTCCGTGACCATCGACGAGGGCGACAAGAACAAGGCCACGGCGGTTGTCACTCTGAAGGTGAAGACGCTGACCGACGTGTACACCAAGATCACCGAGGCTTCGCAGGAGTTTGCTACGAGCGACGACGTG
Source organism: Adlercreutzia aquisgranensis (assembly GCF_943193145.1). NCBI lineage: Bacteria > Bacillati > Actinomycetota > Coriobacteriia > Eggerthellales > Eggerthellaceae > Adlercreutzia > Adlercreutzia aquisgranensis. The sequence goes on from NZ_CALPDA010000004.1 coordinate 116,525, forward strand.
AGCTCCATGACCGAGGACGAGATCAACAAGAAGGTGGGCGAGATCGTGCTGCAGGCCATCTCCGAAGTGCCTGCGACCGAGACCGGCGCCGTGACGCTTCCGTTGGTTTGCGAGAACAACGAGTGGCAGGTAACCGATGCCGGCCTCCAGCAGCTCGGCATTGCGATGTTCAACCTGTAAGATACAGCTACACAGTTCATCGCAGAAAGGCGCGCTCCTCGCAGGGCGCGCCTTTCCTTTTGCGCGAGCAAGGGGAGACCCTTTATCGGTCCAAGATGCATAATCTCCGAATATAGTATGGCTCTGCTTTTCAAGTTTACATAAGATATATTATCAATAAAACCGTTTGCGTATGAGGGGCGGGGGCACAATCCGACGCGATGGCGGGCTAAGGTTGTCTGCCGAACGTTTGAAAGGATGTGTAACCATGTTCACGCAATGCAACGGTTTTGTTCTGGACGAGAACTCTGGTGTTTTCGAGGCTGAGGACGGGCGCAAGGTCGAGTTCCACAACGCGCGCGTCTACGACACCGACCTTGGCAAGCTCTTCAAGGTCAACGTTCCCAAGGGCAAGGTTCTTCCCGAAGCCCAGGAGCGCCACGTTTTCTTCTTCAATGTGAACGCTGGCGAGAAGTATTGCCGTCTCGAGTTCGATTCCTGCGAGTAGCTGGGCGGTGGTCGCTATGCGTCCTAACAAGCTGCTCATTCTCCCGTTCGAGCCGATACCCGATGTTGCCGAGGTGCTGGACGTTCCCCGTGGTGAGCTTTTCCACATCGCCATGAACCCTTACAACGGAAACATCGTATTTACCTACCAGGACAACCCGAACGCCCGTCTGTTCATCCGTCTTGTCATCGACCAGCTGGCGAACTCCGATGACATGTTCTCGGCTCCCTACGAGCCTTCTTTCAGCGGATGCGAGCTTGTCTATGGCTGACCTCAAGTTTCTTCCCAAGCCCGAGGAGGTGGCCGACGATGTGTCCCGTTCCGTGGAGGGAGACGGCGCCTATGAGGTTCCGCCGGATGATGCGCCTACGGTGGGTTCTGCTGCTGCAGATGATGAAGCTTCGTCCTCTGCTGTGGTTCTACAGCCCGGCTTCGGCGAGTTCGCCGACGATTGTATGCAGCATATGAGCATGCAGACCGTTCTTCTGTCGTTCCTATTGCTCTCCGTTCTGCTCCTGCTCGGCGCCAATCTCTGGCTCTCGTTCTCTGATAAATGGAGGTCTTAGTGCCGGCTCTTTTCTTTGTTACTGGTTTTGTTCTCTTGCTCTATTTGGTCTTTTTGTTCTATCTCTTCGATTGATGGAGGTTTTGACCGTGGATGCTCTTCTCGTTGTCCTGTCCGTCGTCTCCCTGGTGTCCGTCGTGGCCTTCGCTTTCGTGGTCTACCAGCTTTTCAAGTGCCTTTACCAGTACTTCGGACTCATGTTCGACGGCTCGAAGGATGCTCCCTTGCTCCTGCGCCTGCCGTCGCGTGTCGTGTCGCTGCTGTTCGTCCTCTGCTTCGTTTTCCTGGTGCTGTAGATGGACGCTCTGACGCAGCACTTGCCCGAAGGGTTCCTGGATTTCGTCCTTAACCTTTTCGGCTTCGTTCCAGTCGGGTTTCTCTTGTCGATGTTCTGCGGCCTGGCCAGCTTCGGGGTTTTCGGCTTGATTAACGTATGTAAACGCCTTCTCCGATAAGGAGGGAAAGAATGGAGGTTACCCCTATGGAAACCATCACTACCGCAATGACCACTGCTATCACTGGCCTTGGCTCCAACCTGCAGAGCGCCATTGGCGCGAACCTGCCCGCTATTTTGAGCGTCGCGGCTATCTTCATCGTGGTTCCCGCCGTGTGGGGCTTCGTGCGCCGTTTCACGCGCGGCTAGCATTCCCGCCCTTTGCGGGCTTCTCCTGCCCTGGGGCGCTGATACTCGGTCGGCGCCCCTTCTTCGTTTCTAGGTGGTGTTCCATGCCCGATTGGACTAACAGCAAGCTCTTCAGCGTCCTCCTGGCCGCAGCCCTGGCGGTGTCGTGCTATCCTGTGCCCGTAAGGGCTTTTGCGGACGAAGGGGACTTGTATGAAGTTGTTTCTGAGGGTTCTTCTGGTTCTTTTGATGGCTTCGTGTCTTTTGATGGCATTTCGTCAGCTTCAATGGCTGATGGAGATTCTCCCGACCTTCTTAGTTCTTCCGAACCCGATAACGCAGACTCTTCTAGTTCGGCAGGCTCTGGCGCTTCTGGTGTCTCTGTCGGTGATAGCCCTTTCGGTTCTGGGCTTCAAGATGACTTCGAGGATAGGCGAGACGGAAGCGCAGAAGCGCAGGCGGAGGGATTCCAAGGAGATGAAGAAGATTCTTCGGAACAAGTAGTTGAAAGCTCTTCTAATCCTTATTTTTCCTATTCTCGTGATTCTCTTTTCGAGGTTTTGTCCTTTTATTCTTCGCTCGGTGATTTAAGTGATGAGCAAGAGGATGATTTTTTTCTTGCTTCGACTGCTTGGGAATCTCTCGGATATGGCGCTGGCGTCTCTACTTTAGCTATTGGCCCTCGTCTTGATGCGCAGGTCAAGGCTGGTCTTTCTGCTCTTGGTATTGGCTATCTTTCCTCGACGGTTGAGGCTTATAACGATGTTGTTGATTCGACTGGTTACGAACTTATCTATAACAGCATCATTCAAACTCATATGCTTGATGGCATCGTTAGGAACGTCGCCAATATCTATTCGCGTCTAGGCTTGTTAAATACTGCTCTTTCCAATATCTATTCTCGACTTGCAACCACGAATGATTATCTTTTCTATTCGGGTCGCTCTGCCGCTCATATCCTTTATGAACTCTGGGACGATTTGGAATATACTTCGGGTAATACGGTTTACTCTGCCGCCCGTATGCTTTACGGCATCTGGGATGATTTGGAGAAGGACGGCTACAGCGTTGCCGATTTCCTGGCCGCCATCGATACTAATCTTCATTCCAACGGCTATGGAGCTGCGCGGCTTCTTTACGAGGTTTGGGATGATTTGGAGTATTCCGTTTCTGGCAAGTCCTACAGCGTTGCTCATTCTGCCTATGGCATCTGGGAGGACGTGGAGATTCTGGACGGCCACGTGGTCAACAACGGTTCCCTTGTCTCCAAGGGCTTCTCTGATATCTACGGCTCCCTTAGGGCTTCCGTGGATGGCGGCGTTCTTTCCGCCGCCCAGATTCTCGGGCATATCCGCGGGCGTCTCGGCGCCGATAGGAACGGCGTTACCTACGGTCTCGGCTCCCTGGCATCGATGACCTATGACAGGCTCGGGACGGTCGACGGTCGCCTTCATACCTCGGTTGATGGCGGCGATTTGTCCGCTGCCCAGATTCTCGGGCATATTCGCGGCCGTCTCGGCGCCGATCGAAACGGCGTCACCTACGGTCTCGCCTCCCTGGCGTCGATGACCTATGACAGGCTCGTGACCGTTGACGGCAAGCTCTCTTTGGGGGATAACGGCTCCGTTGTCTCCGTCGCGGGCTTCGCGCAGCAAATACGCAACCGCCTTCAGTACGTCACCGGCGACAACACCTATACCGCCGCTGGCCTGCTCTACCGTATCTGGCAGGCCGGTATCTCTGATGCGTCCCTGGTCTCCAAGGGCTTCTCGGACGTTATAGCCGCCCTGGATACTCGCGAGGTTGTCATTACTGGCGATTTGGAGCTTGGGGACGTGACCGTTGATAACTCGGACGTTGTGGAGCAGGTCAAGCTCTCCAACATGCTTCTTGGCGACATCGTTGATTTGCTCTTCCTGGCTGGCGTCAAGGACTTGGTTGATGATTTTCTCGGCGACTTTGACAGCATCGTGAGCGCGACGCAGCTTGCCGCCGTCCAAAGCGCCATGCAGAACGCCTTTCCCTTCTGTATCCCCGCCGTATTCAAGCAGGTATTGGGCTTGTTCGCCTTCGAGGGCGCTCCGCCTGTGTTCGAGTTCGATATTGGCGGCACTCCATTTGTTCTTGATTTTTCCGTTGCTGGTGAGTTCGCCGAGATTTCCCGCTGGGTTGTCACGGTCGCTTTCATCATCTTGTTGCTTGCGAATACTAGGAATTTCGTTTACGACTTCACAGGAGGTGCGGCCTAATGGTCTCTTCTGTTTTGGGTATGCTCTTTGGCGGCATCCTTGCGTTGTTCATGCTCGTCCTCGGTCTGCTGCCGACCATCGATGTTTCTACTTTGCCGATTGCCCTTCCCGAGCCTGTCAGTCGCTCGCTTTCCGCCATCAACTGGTTCATTCCAGTGGACACCCTTCTTACTGTTCTTACCGTATGGATTGGGCTTCTTATCGTCCTCAACGCTGTTTTGCTGATTATGCATGTAGTGCAATCGGTTACCAAGGGCTAGCGGGGATTAACTTCACTTTTCCTCCCTGCGTTTGCCCTGGTCGTAGCTGTTTCGCTTCGTAAAACCCCTGTTCGCGTCCCTGGCTCCGTCCAGGGCGCGGCCAGGATGGTTCGTCCTTAGGAGGTTTCCCGTGATTTACCTTTACAGCGGCACCCCTGGAAGTGGCAAGTCCCTTCATACCGCGCGTGTCATACGCGACCACCTGCGCTTCAAGAAGCTTCCCGTTATCTGCAATTTCGCCATCAACGAGAAAACTAAGGGATACAAGCTTTTCAGGTACGTTCCCAACGACAGGCTGCATCCGTCCGACCTTATGGCCTTCGCTAGCGACTTCTGGGGCAAGAAGCCCGTTCGGGAGGATTCTATCTTGCTCGTAATCGACGAAGCCCAGTTGGTTTTCAACTCCCGCGCTTGGAGCCAGGGGGAGCGCATGGAGTGGATTAGCTTCTTCTCCCAGCATAGGCATTTCGGGTTCAAGGTCGTTCTTGTCGCGCAGTTTGACCGCATGATAGACCGTCAGATTCGTTCGCTGGTCGAAATCGAGGTGAAGCATCGGAAGTTGGGGAACATGGGCTTGAAGGGGCTTTTGCTGTCCCTGCCTTTCCGTGGCCGTCTCTTTGTGGCCGTGTCCTGCTATTACGGCCTTGGTGACAAGGTTGGCACTGCCTGGCTGCTGCCTCGCAAGGCTTATTTCCGCCTGTACGACAGCTATAACCGCTTCGAGCTGCTGCCCGACTCCTAATCCCCCTCGCGGGGGATTTGCGCGGGGGTCGGGGGGTTCCCCCGCGCGAAGCGCCCGCGAGGGGGTACGGCGGCGGCTGTGCGCTCTCGCTCGGTTGCCCGCCGTTCCGCCGACGGTATACGCCCCCTTACTTGATATAGGGGGCGTGTGCCGTGTGCCAGAAAGTAACAATCTAGAAAGGACTAGTTAAAAATGGCCGTATCCAAGAAGTCCCGTTGCTGGTGGTTCGTGCAGCTTTTGGAGAACCTGCCCGCCGATTGGCGAACGCAGCTCCACGAGCTTATGATACCTGGCGCTTATATCGTCCACGATCGCGACACGGTGATTGGCGATGAAGGCGTTGAGAAGCCCAAGAAGCCCCATGTTCACTGTATTCTTGAGTTTCGGGAACGCTGTTCGGGCTGATACCGTCTTGCAGGCCCTCCCAGCGTCCTTCGGTGTCCTCTTCTGCAAGCCCGTGCCCAACAAGATTGGCGCCTATCGCTATCTCGTCCACATCGGCCAGGAGGACAAGGCGCAGTATGACCTTTCCGAGGTCGTGGATATGGCGGGCTTTTCCGTCAACCTCTCCAACGTTATGAACGTCGATTTCGGCGACGTGTACCAGCTCATTACCGAGCTTGAGATTACGTCCTTCTCCGCCCTCCTGGCGCTCCTGGTCGAGCATAAGCCCGAGTATCTGGACTACGTGACCGCCCATGTTAACTTGGTCAAGTCCTTTGTTAACGACTACGCCAGGCATACTTTGTGAGGGTCTGAATAGCCTTACATAATGTTTGTTATACCGTCGTTTTTGCCCCTAGCCTACCGCTCGCGCTGTTTTTTGACCCTTCCACCAGATATATTATCAATAAACCTTATACAACAAATGGCCAGGTGGGAGAGCTATTGTGATAGCGCTCCGCAGACCTGTCTGTAAGCTATCCCCAGGTGCTGCTGGGCGCGCTGGTTGTAGGCGCTGCGCTTATGTTGGCGAGCTCTCCTGACTCGAGCATCTGCATGAGCTCCGGCATGATTGCGATTACGGTTGCAATGTTGAGCGCCATGGCCACGCAGCATATCGCCATAGCCACTACGGTCGTCCGCTTCAGCGCCCTTGCATAATCGCTCTGTCGCGATGGCTGCGACAGGAATTTATTCAGGCTCACGTATGAGATGATGCCGCAGATGAGTCCAGCGATATCGAGTAGCGTTCCGCCGATAAACAGCGACACCGGGCCGGCAATGCTCGCGACCAGAGTCAGCATGCGACACTTCTTCAGAGGATCGTCCGCGCTACGGTAGTTCGGGTTCTGGGCGTACTGGGTCCCCGTATCATGAGCCTGGTAAGGGCTGGTGCGAGACTCGGCGCCTTGGGAGCCTGCGCTGGGGGTGTGCTGCGTGTCTACACGGTTCCTGGGGTCCGGTGCCGGAGAATCCGACGGTGCCTTTGGCGATTGGGCATCGGGAGCCGATTCGCTTTCGGCGTTTTCCTCCCGGAAGCTGTCCTCGGAGGGCTTTTCTTCGGTGTTTTGAACGTAGCTCATGGAATAGTCCTCAAAATGGTGGGTTTGACCTGGTGTTTTGCAAACGAGGCTCTGAGAGCCATTCTAAGGGGTGGTTTTGCCTTCGGACGAGTACTAACTCATGGTTTCGAGCGGTTTTCGGTGCGTTACAACCCGCTGCTGCCAAATCCGCCGCAACCGCGCTCCGTTTCGTCAAGTTCTTCTACCTCCTGGAACCGGATTCGAGGCACGGGAATCACGAGCAGCTGAGCGATGCGGTCTCCGGGCTTAATGGAGAAGGCTGCATCGGAAGTGTTGTGCAGAGCCACCTTGATCTCGCCGCGATAATTCTCGTCGATAAGCCCCGGAGCGTTCAGAACCGTAATCCCATGGTTGATTGCCAGACCGCTTCGCGGTAGCACCAGTCCGGCGAAGCCGGTTGGGATTGCGAGCCGTATGCCTGTGGGCACGAGCAAGCGGTGGCCTGGTCCGATAGTGAGCGCGCTTGCTGAGCGCAGGTCGACGGCCGCATCCTCGGAGCGCGTATAGGAGGGAACCCGACCCCCTCCGAGAACGTGGATGCGTACGGCAACATCGTTGCGCGCAGCGTCCGCAGTAAGGTCAGGACGGATTTCCAAAATAAAGTTACCTCTATCTAACTCTCTAGATGATCCAGCGCCGTCTGGAACTCCTCGACGCTTTGGAAGTCCTTGTACACGCTGGCGAAGCGCACATAGGCGACTTCGTCGAGCTTGCCAAGGCGAACGAGCGCCATGTCCCCCAGTTGTTTGGAGCCGATTTCGGAGCGGTTCTTCAGGCGGAGCTCAGACTCTATGCTGTCGATAAGATTCTCAAGCTGATCTGGCGTGATATGCCGTTTCGCACAGGCGATCAGAAGGCCTCGCATGAGCTTGTTGCGGTCGTAAGCCTCCGAAGATCCGTCGGTCTTGATGACGATGAGCGAGGTGTCCCCCAGGCGTTCGTAGGTGGTGAAGCGATGGGCGCATGCAAGGCATTCGCGGCGCCGGCGAATAGCGCTTCCGTCCTCCGACGATCGCGAATCGACAACCTTTGATTCGGGGTTTCCGCAGGCAGGACAGCGCATACATGCTCCTTATCGTTGGGTTTGGAAAAGCCTAGCATACAAGATATTGTGTATCAACGAGATGCGCCACGAGAGCGGAAAAGAAATAGGGAACTTTTCTTGTGCATAGGTTGCATAGAACCAATGTTCGTTGTATAGTCTCCAAATATAGAACGCTGTTCGATAGAGCGTCGATTTCATTGAGAAACGCCCATGGGAGGTACGTTATGGCCGACCGACCGTCGCCGAAGGTCACGAAGCGCCAGCAGGCCGTTCTCGACTCCATCGAGAAATGCATACGGGAGAAGGGCTACGGCCCTACCGTTCGCGAAGTCTGCATCGACCTGGGTCTTTCCTCCCCCTCTACCGTGCATGTGCACCTCAAGGCGCTTGAGGACAAAGGGCTTATCACCCGCGATCCGCTCAAGTCCCGCTCCATCGCGCTTACCTACGCGCTCAAGGACGTCGTCAATCCGGCTTCGGTCATAGAGAAGAGCTTCAGCACCGTGATGAACCTGCCGCTTGTGGGCGACGTAGCGGCAGGCGAGCCCATTTACGCCGAGCACAACATCTCCGAGTACCTCCCCCTGCCCACCGACATCGTCGGTGATTCCGCGAGCTTTCTGCTGGAGGTCCATGGCAAGTCGATGATCGACATCGGCATCATGGACGGCGACTACGTGGTGGTGAAGGAGCAGAACGTGGCTTCCAACGGCGAGGTGGTGGTCGCCCTCATCGAGGACGAGGCGACGGTCAAGCGGTACTTCCGCGAGGACAACCATATCAGGCTTCAGCCGGAGAATCGCTACATGGATCCCATCATCGTCGACGACTGCTATATCGTCGGCAAAGTGACCGCCGTTTTCCGCCGTATGTAGCTGTTCGTATCCACAGCGCCGGGTACTTGGTGCTTGCCCGGTGCGACATGGTGCACCGGGCAAGCACCTTAGCTAATCCGGAACGGCTCCAATTGCGAGACGTAGGCAGCTGGCGCGAACAGCGATATGCGCGTACCTGTTTCCGTATGCTCCTCGCCGATGATGCGGCACCGTTCGTGAACCATCGAGACCAGCGAGCCCTTGTCGTAGGGGATCAGCACGTCCATGGCGGTATCGGCTGCTGCGGCTGCGCGCGAGAGATGGCCTATGAGCTCGTCTATCCCCTCCCCTGTCTGCGCGGAAACGAATTGGGCGTGGGGATTTCGGGCGCGAAGGGCCTCGACCGTTTGCCGGTCGAGCAGGTCTATCTTGTTGAACACTACGATACGCGGGATGGAATGGGCTTCTATCTGGCCGAGCACCTCCTCCACGGCGTCTATCTGGTCGAGAAACTCCTCCGAGGAGGCATCGACGACATGGAGGATAAGGTCGCTGCCGGAAATCTCGTCGAGGGTGGATTTGAAGGATTCCACCAGGGTGGTCGGAAGCTTCTGGATGAATCCGACCGTGTCGGTGACGGTGATCTGACGACCTTCTGGCAGCACCAGCCTGCGGGTGGTGGAGTCCAGCGTGGCGAACAGCTTGTCCCAAGCTAGCACGTCCGACCCGGTCAGTCGGTTGATCAGGCTCGACTTTCCCGCGTTTGTGTATCCTGCCAGCGCCACCTTGAACATGCCCGATGCGTAGCGCCCCTCGCGCTGCACGGCCCGTACGTCGGCCAGATGGGCGAGCTCCCGCTTGATGGAGGTGATGCGCTTGCGCACCATGCGGCGGTCGACCTCCAGCTGGCTTTCGCCCTCGCCGAAACGGGACCCGACGCCGCCGCCCATGCGGTTCGACGCCAGGTGGGCCCACATGCCCCTCAGGCGGGGCAACAGGTACTGGTTCTGGGCGAGACGTACCTGCAAGCGTCCTTCCTTGGTCGAGGCATGTAGGGCGAAGATGTCCAAGATGAGAGCTGTGCGGTCTATGACCTTCACCGGCTTGCCCACGACCTTCTCCAGGTTGGACTGCTGCGAGGGCGTCAGCTCGTCGTCGAACACGGCCAGGTCTATCTCCTGGTCCTTGCACAGCTGCGCGATCTCCTCCGCCTTGCCGCTGCCTATGAAGGTCTTGGGGTTCGGAGCGTCCAGGCGCTGGGTGGTTCTGGCAACCACGTCGGCCCCGGCCGTATCCACGAGTCGTTCGAGCTCGGCCAAGGTGGCCTGCAGTGGCCAGGAGAGCCCCGGGCGATCGACGCCTACGAGCAGCGCCCGCTCGCGCCGCTCTTCCAGGCGCGTCCGAGGACCGCGTTCGATTACGGATTCGAATTCAGACATGGAAACCACCGTTTCTCGGCGCCAGCATCGCTGCCGGCATGCCGGCTAGTGCTCGAAGGTTCCGGCGAAGGCGGTGGCGGCGGGACCGGTCATGAAGACGCTGCCGCCTTCGCTCCAGCGGATGTGCAGGTCGCCCCCGCGCAGATGGACCAGGTTGCTGCGGCCCGAAAGGCCAAGCAGGCAGGCTGCGACGCTGGTGGCGCAGGTGCCCGTGCCGCAGGCCAGGGTTTCGGCGCATCCTCGCTCGTAGACCCTCATGGAAAGCGCCCCCTCCTGCTCGTCCGTTCCCGGGCGATCGACGGTTGCGAACTCCACGTTGGCCTTCTCGGGGAAGCGCTCGTGGCCCTCGAAGAACCTCCCGACCTTGTGCACGTCGAAGGTGTCGAGGCCCTTGCGCGAGGGGTCGGTGAAGGCGTCGTCGGGAAGCGTCTCGAAATCGTCGATGAACGTGACAGCATGGGGATTTCCCATGGATACGCAGGTGAAGCGGAAAGTGCCCCAGGGGGAGTCGATGGAGAGCTTCGAGACGAACGGGGCGCCCTGGGGTGCTTGCGCGTCGGGGGCGGCGTCTACCGGCACTTGGCTCGGGTCGAGGATGGGCGCACCCATGTCCACTGTGGCGTTTGCCAGCATTCCTCGGTCGTCCGTGGTGAAGCGGATGGGTTTGGGGCCTGCCAGGGTGTCGGCGGTGAGTTCGCCCGCCTCGGCGTCTACGATGCCGTTATCTACCAGGAACTTCGCGAAGCAGCGAACGCCGTTGCCGCACATCTGGGCCAAGGTCCCGTCGGAGTTGATGTAGTGCATGTAGGCGGCGCACTCGGGGCGCTTGGAGGGGCGTACCAGGATCACGCCGTCGGCGCCGATGCCGAAGTGGCGGTCGCATAGGCGCGCCACGGCGTCGGGAGCCAGCTCCAAGGCCTCTCCCCTGTCGTCGATCATGACGAAGTCATTCCCGAGACCGTTCATCTTCTGGAATTCGATGAGCATGCGTATCCTTTCTCCGTAAGCAGCCGACCTGGTCGTCGGCGGCTATGCGTTGTTTCCATGCAGCAGTGCCACCGCTTCGCCGACCATGCGCTGCGAATCGCCGTCGTCGCCGTTGATCCAGCGGATGCGCCCGTCCTTGCGAAACCAGGTGCGCTGGCGCTTGGCGTAGCGGTGCGTTGCGACCTTAATGGATTCGACAGCCGTCTCCAGGATGGTCTCTCCGTCCAGGTAGGCGACTATCTCCTTGTACCCGATGGCCTTGGGTGCGCACAGGCCCTCCCGAAAGCCCAGCTCGAGCAGCTGCTTTACTTCGCCGACGAGCCCCTGGGCCACCATGGCGTCAACGCGCGCGTCGATGCGCTTACGCAGAAGCGCGGGTTCCACCTCGATGCCGACGAACCGCGCGGGAACGCTTTGGGGGATGGAGGCGAGCTTCTCCCTCTGCTGGGCATAGGATATCCCCTCTTCGGCAAGCTCGAGGGCGCGGATGACCCGTTTCGAGTCGGCCGGGGCGATGACGGCAGCGGACCGTTCGTCGATGGAGTTGAGCATATCCCACAATGCAGTGGGGCCCGACTCCTCGAGCAAGGCGCGGTAGCGCTCGCGTATCGGGTTGCTCTCCTGCTCGCCTGCCGGGAAGCGGTAGTCGTCTATGGCCGCGCGTACGTAGAATCCGGTGCCGCCGCAGAGCACGGTGCGCTTCCCCCTGGCTGCGATGTCCCGGAACCGCTCGCGGGCGTAGTCTTGGAAAAGCGCCGCGGAATAGGGTCGGCCCGGATCGACGATGTCAAGGCCCCAGTGGGGTACCGCCCGCTCGCCTGCGGGCACCTTCCCCGTGCCGATGTCCATGCCGCGGTAGATCTGCATGCTGTCGGCGCTGACCACTTCCCCGCCGAGCGCCAGCGCGATGCCCTGGGCCAGGTCGCTCTTGCCTGAGGCCGTGGGTCCCACGACGCAGATTACCTGGGGTGCGAGTGAGGTCCCGAGGAGTGTCATGCAAGGCTTCCTTGCAGGTACCATGTCTTGGCATCGTCGATGCGCACGTCCACGATGCGCCCCTGGAGGTCCGCTGCGGAGCAGCCGGCGGGAACGGGGGCATGGACCGTCTGGTTCTTGGGGCTTCGTCCCGACAGCAGCGACGAGTCGCGCTTCGACGCGCCTTCCACCAGCACCGGCACCACTCTGCCCCGCTCGGTCTGGTTGGCTTCGAACGCTTGGCGCTGCACCAGCTCCACCAGTCGGTCGAAGCGCCCTTGAATTACCTCGCGGGGCGTGTCGTCGGGCATGGAGGCGGCAGGCGTGCCTTCGCGCTTCGAGTAGATGAAGGTGAACACCTGATGGTAGCCCACGGCCTCCACCAGGCGGTAGGTGTCCATGAAATCCTCCTCGGTCTCCCCCGGGAAACCTACGATGATGTCGGTGGAAAGAGCGATGTCGCCCTTCGCCTCGCGCAGCTTGCGCACCAGGTCAAGGTAGCGGGCGGCATCATAGCGCCGGTTCATGGCCTTGAGTATCCGATCCGAGCCGGACTGCACGGGAAGGTGGAGGGCCGGCATGAGCGAAGGCAGCGTGGCGAAACGCTCGATGACCTCGTCGCTGAGGTCCTTGGGATGGCTCGTGGCGAAGCGTATCCTCTCGATGCCCGTGTGCGCGACGGCGTCGAGCACATCGACGAACCGCGGGGAGCCGTAGAGGTCGCGCCCGTAGGAGTTGACGTTCTGACCGAGCAGCGTGATCTCCTTGACGCCTTCGGCCACGTAGCCCTCGGCTTCCGAGACGATATCCTCCAAAGGTCGAGACTTCTCGCGCCCACGTACGTAGGGAACGATGCAGTAGGAGCAAAAGTTATTGCATCCGATGGTGATGGGAAGCCACGCCGCCCAGGGCTGCTCGCGGTCGGTGGGAAGGTCGGTCGGAAACGACGCCGAAGCATCCCGCACCTCGACCTGGGACGAACCGGTGTCGAGGGCGGCCTGCAGCAAAGAAGGCAGGGCATGCAGGTTATGGGTGCCGAATACCACGTCCACGTGGGGCATGGCGTCCACGAGCTTCCGGCCGTCCCGCTGCCCGATGCAGCCTCCGATGGCGATCAGGCGCTTTGCGAGGGGCGAATCCGGCCGCAATGGCAGCGTGCGCATGGTTGCCACCTGCCCGTACAGGCGCGTATCGGCGGCTTCTCGAACGCAGCAGGTCAAAAACACCACCATATCGGCTTCCTCGAAGCTGTCCACGGGCGTGGCACCCAGCGCCTCGAGGGTGCCCAGCACGCGTTCCGAGTCGTGCTTGTTCATCTGGCAGCCGAACGTCTTGACGCAAAGGGTCAGCCCCTGAAACGACATGCTCATAGCGAAAGCCTACATCTGAGCGGCCACGGGGGCTGCCTGGGCCAGCTTGACGGGCACCACGGAGAACCGGATAGCGGTCCTGAACTCCCCGTCGATGACGATGTCGGCGAACGACGGCATACAGGCGACCTCGATGCCCACCGGCGAGAGGAAGCCGCGCGATATGGCGATAGCCTTCACGGCCTGGTTCACCGCTCCTGCCCCGACGGACTGTATGTCCACGGTCTTGCCGTCCTTCACCAGACCGGCGATCGCCCCTGCGACCGAGGCGGGTGATGACTTCGAGGACACCTTCAAGCAGGCGATGTCGGTCTGTGCGGTTTCGTGGTCCATGGTCAGTCGTTCTCTTCCTTGTTCGTTTTCGGTGCGTTTCGTCGTTCGTTTTCGCTGCGCGCTAGGCGCCCTTGTCATGATTCGCTGCTGGCCAGGTTCTGCGCCGTCTCCAAGGCGATGGCCAGCTGGTTGTCCTCGGTTTCGGAAAGCTTCACCGTGATGTCGGGCATGATGCCCACCTTGTCGAAGGCGTAGTCGAGCGGGCTTTTGTAGAAGGCGGCGGTGTAGCGCAGGGCGCCGCCGAAGGAGAGCTCGCGAGTCACCTGGACCGACCCCTTCCCCAAGGTGTTCTGCCCCACCACCGTTGCTCGCTGGTTGTCCTGCAGGGCCGCGGTGAGCACCTCGGCCGATGCGGCGGTGTTGCCGTTGACCAGCACCACGACCGGCTTGTCGGTGACGGTGGTGTTGGTGGTCGCGCTCTTCGTGGTGTCATCGGCCCCCTGGGTCTCGATGCGAACGATGGTTCCGCTGCGCAGAAGCAGGTCGGCGATGTTCACCGCTTGGGTTAGGAAGCCGCCCGGGTTGTCGCGCACGTCTATGACGTAGGCGATGGCGCCCTGGGCGTCCAGCTTGCGGAAGGCGCTCTCCATGAGCTTGGAGGAGGTCTGGGTAATCTGGCGCAGCTTGATGTAGCCCACGCCGTCGATGAGCTCGATGTCGATGTTGGGGATGCTGAGGTCCTCGCAGGCCAAGGTGGTGGTGTACTCCGGTCCCGTGGTGTCGTCGAGGGAGGCGGGGTGCCGCCAGGTGATGACTACGTCCTGTCCGCTTGAGCGCTTCAGCGCAGTGGTGACCTCGGCGATGGTCCAATCGTGGTCGCGGTTGCCGTCTATGGCCACTACCACGTCGCCCTCCTGCACGTTGGCCTGCTGGGCCGGGGAGCCGTCGAAGACGTCGACGGCGTAGGCGCGGCCGTTGTACTCGGCGAACAGCACGCCCACCCCCGAGTAGGACCCCGTGTCGGCCACGTCGCGCGTGAGCTCGTCGTACTGAAGGGGGGTGTAGTAGCGCATGTAGGGGTCGTCGGCCGTGGTGGCGAGCGCCTCCAGCAGCGCGGAGGTGGCCGAGTCGAGCTCGTAGGTCTCCACCGAGTCCTCGTCCAAGATCTTCTCGACCTCGGCGATGCGCGAGCCGAGCGAGTTGTTGGCGTTCTGCGTTTGGGCAGCTGGCTTGTCGTCGCCGGTGATGCCCGCACCGACGAATCCCAGGCTGTGAAGCAGCTGGCTTTCACCACGGACGAAGAAACCCAGGGAGAAGGCGCAAGCGGCGGCGATAAGCGCTACCATCGCCCTCTTGAAAAGGCCGGAACGGGCCTTCTGGCCTTGCTGGCCGGAGTTCCCGTTCCGCTTTGTCGTGTTGTGCTTTGCCATGGCGAGCAGGTGCCTGCGCTATACCTTCAGGTAGCGTCTCATGGCGAAGGCGGAGCCGATAAGGCCGATGATCAGGCCGGATACGGCAAGCGTCAGGTAGATGAGCAGGAAAGACTCGTTGCTCACGTTGAAGTTGAGGAACATGAGCGCGCTCTGGACCTTGGGCAGCACCAGATAGCGGAGCAGCTCCAGGATGCCGATGGCCAGGAGCGCGCCGATGACGGCATGCAGCGCGCCCTCCATGAGGAAGGGTCCGCGGATGAAGCCGTTGCTGGCGCCCACCAAGCGCATGATGGCGATCTCCTTGCGGCGGGCCAGAATGGCAAGGCGGATGGTGTTGTTGATGAACACCAGCGCGATGAAGATCAGAAGCACGATCAGCGCGATGCCGATGTAGCGGACGTAGTTGGTGAGGACGAACAGGCGCTCGACGGTCTGCTGGCCGTACTTGAGCGATTCGGCCGGGTCTTCGGGGTTGTCGCAGATGGTCTGGAACGTGGCGTTGTCCAGGATCTGCTGCGCCACCTGCTCGACCAGCTGCGGGTCGGACAGCTCCACCTCGATGGATGCGGGCAGCGGGTTCTGCCCGTCGAGGGTGTCGACGATGTCGGAATTGGAGGTCTGGCGGAAGTTCTCCAGCGCCTCCTCCTTGGTGGTGAAGCCGACGGAGGCCACGCCCTCGAGGCCCTCAATGTAGCGGGACAGCGATTGGATGTCGGAGTCGGAGGCGTCGTCGGCCACGAAGGCGGTGATGGACACTTCGTCCTCCACACCGGAGACCACGTTGTCCACGACCAAGCCGCCGATCAGGAAGATGCCGATAATCAGCAGCGACAGGAAGATGGTGACGATAGATCCCAGTGCCGTGGACAGGTTGCGCGTGAATCCGCGCAGGGATTCGCGGAAGAAGTAGACGATACTACGCATCGAAACCGTACACCCCCCTATTCTGGTCGCGAGTGAGCGTGCCGCGGTCGAGGGCGAGCACGCGACGGCGCATGCTGTCGACCATCTCGCGGTCGTGGGTGGCGACGAGCACCGTGGTGCCGGTCGCGTTGATGCGCTCGAGCAGGTCCATGATGCCACGGGAAGTCTGGGGGTCCAGGTTTCCCGTGGGCTCGTCGCAGACCAGAAGCGGCGGGCGGTTCACGATGGCGCGTGCGATGGAGACGCGCTGCTGCTCGCCGCCGGAGAGCTGGTCGGGAAGCTTGTTCAGCTTGTCCTGCAGGCCCACCAGTCGCAGAACCTCGGGCACCTGAGTCTTGATGACGTGGCGGCTCTTGCCGATTACCTCAAGCGCGAAGGCGACGTTCTCGAAGACCGTCTTGTTCGGCAGCAGCTTGAAGTCCTGGAACACGCAGCCGATGTTGCGGCGCAGGTAGGGCACGCGCCAGTTGCGCATGGTGGTGAGGTCCTCGTCGGCGACGTAGAGGTGCCCCGACGTGGGCTTCACCTCGCGGATGAGCATGCGGATGAAGGTGGACTTGCCGGAACCGGAGTGCCCCACCAGAAAGACGAACTCTCCGCCGTAGATCTCGACGGAGATGTCCGAAAGGGCCGGCTTGTTGGGCGCGGCAGGATATACCTTGGTAACATGGTCGAACGTGATGACCGGAATATTGTGCTGTTGCGGCAGGTCGTCGACGTCCAGCACGGGAAGCGACTGGGATAGCTGGGCTGCAGCCGTCGCCTGCTCGTAGCTCAGCTGGCCGCCGCCATGCCGAGATGGGCGCATGCTGGGCCCCTGGCTCATGTCGTTCGTCACAGAATGCTCCGTTTCATTTGCGTTTTACTGAGACCGACCTAGTTTATCAGATGCGTTAGCGGGCCAGAGCCGTTTTCACAGCTTGCACAATAGCAGCAGCTCCCAGGCCGAAATAATCCAGCAGCTCTTCAAATTCGCCGGACTTTCCGAACCGGTCGGCCATGCCGACGAACTCGACGGGGGCCGGGGCCGTGCGCGAGAGGCAGTCGGCCACCGCCGACCCCAGGCCGCCGATGGCGCTGTGCTCCTCGGCCACGATGAGGCGCCCGGTCTTCGCGACGGAGGCGAGGATCGTCCGCTCGTCGAGGGGTTTGACGGAGAACGCGTCGATCACCTCGACGGAGATGCCCTCGGCAGCAAGCATTTCGGCGGCGCAGAGGGCTTGCTCCACCTCGACGCCGCAGGCCACCACGGTGGCGTCGGACCCTTCGCGCAGTACGTAGGCGCGCCCGAGCTCCAACTCCACGCCGTCGGCGTACACGGCGGGGACCGAGGCGCGGCCCATGCGCACGTAGACCGGCCCCGGCGTTTGGGCGGCTATGCGGATGGCGCTTTCGGCCGCGGCGTAGTCGGCGGGGACGAGCACGCGCATGCCTGGAAGCGCGCGCATGAGGGCGATGTCCTCGAGCATCTGGTGCGAGCCCCCGTCGGGACCGACGGAGATGCCTGCATGGGTGGGGGCAATCTTCACGTCGAGGTTGCTGTAGCAGACGGTGTTGCGGATCTGGTCGTAGGCGCGCCCCGTGCCGAACACGGCGAAGGAGCCCGTGAAGGCCACATGGCCGGTGAGCGAGAGGCCGGCAGCCACGTCCACCATGTTCTGCTCGGCGATGCCGCAGTTGAACAGCCTGTCGGCGAAACCGGCGTCGGCTAGCTTCTTGGTGGTGGTCGACCCGGTCAGATCGGCGTCCACGGCGACGACCGGAACGCCCTCCTCCGCCAGCTTGGCCAGCGTGGCGCCGTAGGCCGCCCTGGTGGCGCGGCGGACGAGCTTCTCGTCTGGGTTTGCGAGCTTAACCACGGTAGCCCTCCGTTTCCTCGATGCGCGACAGCGCTTCGGAGAGCTCCTGCAGCGCTTGCTGGGTTTGCTCGGCGTTGGGAGCCTTGCCGTGCCATCCGGCCTGGTTCTCCATGAACGATACGCCCTTGCCCTTGACGGTTTGGGCGACGATGGCCCACGGCTTGCCGTTGCGAGCCTGCTTGGCCATGGTCAGGCAGGCGATGGTGGCGGCGATGTCGTGGCCGTCGACAGTGGCGGTGTTGAAGCCGAACGCCTGGAACTTGGCCGAGAGGCTCTCGGGATTGCATACCTCGGTGGTGGCGCCGTCGATCTGCAGGCCGTTGCGGTCGACGATGGCGACCAGGTTGTCCAGGCCGCGATGGGCGGAGAACATGGCCGCCTCCCACACCTGCCCTTCCTGGCACTCGCCGTCGCCCAGCAGGGCGAACACCGTGGCGTCGTTGCCGTCCAGGCGCAGGCCGCAGGCCATGCCGCTGGCGATCGAGAGGCCCTGCCCCAGCGAGCCGGTGGACACCTCCACCCCGGGCAGCAGGTTGCGGTCGGGGTGCCCCTGCAGGCGCGACCCCAGCTTGCGAAGCGTGGCCAGCTCCTCGGTCGGGAAGTAGCCGGCATGGGCCAGCGCCGCATAGAGCGCCGGCGCCGCATGGCCCTTGGCCATGACGAAGCGGTCGCGGTTCGGGTCGTCGGGGTTGGCGGGGTCGTGGTTCATGACTCCGCCGAAGTACAGGGCGGCAAGGATGTCGATGCAGGAAAGCGATCCGCCGGGATGTCCGCTTCCCGCCTCGGCGATCATGGAGACGATGTCCTGTCTCATCCTGTTCGCCAACGCCTCAAGCTGCGCAGGGTTCATGGGCTTCCTTCCGATCGTGTGCCATGGCGCCTATTGTACTCCCAAGCCCCTCTCCCCCTGGCGGGAATCTGGGACTTCGACAGGGTCTTTGCAGGAGCGGCGCGCGGAGTCGGGGCGACGCTGCGCCGGCGCGCGGAGCAAGAGGCTACTGGGAGACGCGCCAGGTGTGGTAGCCGATGACGAAGGGCTCGAGCGCCCCTCCCAGGACGGCGTCCACGTTTCCGGTCTCCACCCCGCTGCGCAGGTCCTTCACCAGCTGGTAGGGGAACAACACGTAGTTGCGGATCTGACTGCCGAAGGAGTTGTCCATGCGCTCGCCGCGCAGCTCATCCAGCTCGGCTTGGCGCTTTCGCTCCTCGAGCTCGTAGAGCTTAGCGCGCAGCACGCGGAAGGCCGCCTCCTTGTTCTGCAGCTGGCTTTTCTCGTTCTGGCAGGTGACGACGATGCCGGTGGGCTCGTGGGTGAGCCGCACCGCCGAGTCGGTGGTGTTGACGCACTGGCCGCCCGGGCCGCTGGAGCGGTACACGTCCACGCGCACGTCGGCGGGATTGAGGTCCACCTCAATGTCGTCGGCGATGACGGGCAGCACCTCCACCGATGCGAAGGTGGTCTGGCGTCGCTTCTTGGCGTCGGTGGGGCTGATGCGCACCAGGCGATGGATGCCGATCTCGCTGCGAAGCATGCCGTAGGCGTAGCGGCCCTCTATCTGGATGGTGGCCTTGTCCAGCCCTATGCCCTCGCCGGGGACCAGGTCGAGCACGGCGACCTTCCACCCCTTGTCCTCGGCGTAGCGCGTATACATCTGGTAGAGCATCTCGGTCCAGTCCTGGGCTTCCAGCCCCCCCTGCCCCGGGTTCACGGTGAGGATGGCGTCCCCCTCGTCGAACTGGCCGGAGAACCAGGATTCCACCTCCAGGGCGTCCAGGAGCTCGGTCAGCTGCATGCAGGCCCGCTCGGCCTCGTCGGCGAACGCCGTGTCCTCCCCCGCTAGCTCCAGGGCGGTTCGGGCGTCGTCGAGCAGGGTGCGGGCCCGCTCGTAATCCTCGATGGTGCTGCGCAGGTTCGACGCGCGCTTCGACACCGTCTGGGCGGAGGCGGGGTCGTTCCAGAAGTCCGGCGCGGCTATCTGCTCGTCGAGGGATGCGAGCTCGGCGGCCTTGTCGTCGATATGCAGGAAGGAGCGAGCGTCGCTTACGCGCCCGCTAGCCTTGTCTATCTCCCTGATCAGGTCTTTCGGTTCCATGGATGGGGGTTACCTCGCTGCTGTGCGAACGCTTCCTAGCGGTCGGCTCCGTGACACTTCTTGAACTTCTTGCCCGATCCGCAGGGGCACAGGTCGTTGCGGCCCACGTTGGCGAAGGGGTCGTCCTTGTCCTTGACGTAGGTGGAGGGGCGGGCCGCAGGGGCCGGGCGCGGCGCTTGCCGTGGGGCGCCGGGCATGGCGGGGTTGGGGCCGGTCACAGGACCGCGCGGGGCGACCGCGCCGGTCTGGGAGAGGTTCTGCTCCGGCGAGGAGTAGGAGACCTTGCCCTCCAGCGGGCTGCGCTCCGGCTGCAGCGCCGGTCCGTCCTGCTTGGCAGCCACCTGCAGGCGCAGAAGCGTGCGCAGGTAGTCCTCGTACATGCCGCTCGTAAGGCTCTGGAAGGCGTTGTATGCCTCGTTCTTGTACTCGACCAGAGGGTCGCGCTGGCCGAAGGCGCGAAGGCCGATGCCCGCCTTCAGGTAGTCCATGTCCTGCAGGTGCGCCATCCAGCGCGTGTCCATGATGCGCAGCATCACCTGGCTCTCGAGCATCTTCATGACCGATTCGCCTAGCTGCTCGGACTTGTCGGCGTAGACCTGCTCCAGGTATCCCACGATAGACCGGGCCAGCTCGTCGGGATCGTCGTCGTGCTCGACCGCCTCGCAGGAGAAGTCGTCGCGGCCGGTCATGTTGGCCACCCACAAATCCACCGCATGGGTGTTCCAGTCGTCGCTGGGGGACTTGGCGTCGCAGTTCTCGGCGACGACGTCCTCGACGGCGTCGGAGATGATGCGCGGCAGGCGCTCGTCCATGTTCTTGCCGTCCAGGATGGCGTTGCGCTCGTCGTAGATGGCGGCGCGCTGCAGGTTCATGACGTCGTCGTACTCGAGCACGTTCTTTCGTGCGGCGAAGTGCATGGTCTCCACCTGGCGCTGGGCGCCCTCGATGGCCTTGGACACCATGCTCGCCTGGATGGGCATGTCCTCGGGCATGTTGGTCTTCTGCATCATGGAGGCGATGGAGTCCATGCGGTTGCCGCCGAACAGGCGCATGAGGTCGTCTTCCAGCGAGAGGTAGAACTGCGTGGAGCCGGGGTCTCCCTGACGGCCCGAACGGCCGCGCAGCTGGTTGTCGATGCGGCGCGACTCGTGGCGCTCGGTGCCGATGACGCACAGGCCGCCGGCATTCAGCACCTGGTCGTGCTCCCGGGAGCACACGGCCCGGGACTCCTCCAGGGCCGCTGCGCGGTCCTGGTCGCTGGGGGCGGCCATGCCCCCCTCCTCCACCTCGTCGCCCTCGTGCAGCGCCGGGTCGAAGCCGCGGGAGCGCAGGATGTCGTCGGCGAGCACGTCGGGGTTGCCGCCCAGCAGGATGTCGGTGCCGCGGCCGGCCATGTTGGTGGCGATGGTGACGGCCCCCACGCGTCCGGCTTGGGCGATGATGTGGGCCTCGCGCTCGTGGTTCTTGGCGTTCAGGGTCTCGTGCCTGATGCCGCGCTTGTCAAGCAAGCGCGAGAGCTTCTCGGAGCTTTCGATGGACACGGTGCCGATGAGGCAGGGCTGGCCGTTTGCGTGGCGCGCCGCCACGTCGTCGGCCACGGCGTCGAACTTCGCCTCGATGGTGCGGTAGACAAGGTCGTTCTCGTCGTCGCGGATGACCGGCTTGTTCGGCGGGATGGCCACCACGGCCAGGTTGTAGATCTTGCGGAACTCCTCGTCCTCGGTCATGGCGGTGCCGGTCATGCCGGAGAGCTTGTCGTAGAGGCGGAAGTAGTTCTGCAGCGTGATGGTGGCAAGGGTCTGGTTCTCCTCGCGCACCTTCACGCGCTCCTTGGCCTCCACGGCCTGGTGCAGGCCCTCCGACCAGCGCCGTCCCTCCATGATGCGCCCGGTGAACTCGTCCACGATCTTCACCTCGCCGTCGGCCACCACGTAGTCGACGTCGCGGTGGAACAGGAACTGGGCTTTCAGCGCCTGCTGCAGGTGGTTGGCCAGCTGCCCGGAAGGGTCCGCGTAGATGTCGTCGATGCCCAGCATTGCCTCCACCTTCTCAAGGCCGCTCTCGGTGGTGGTGATGGTCTTCTTCGCCTCGTCCATCTCGAAGTCCTTGTCGCGGACGAGGCCGGGCATCACGCGGGCGAACTTGTTGTAGGTCTCGGCGGCCTGGGTGCCGGCGCCGGAGATGATCAGCGGCGTGCGCGCCTCGTCGATGAGGATGGAGTCGACCTCGTCCACGATGGCGAAGTGGTGCCCCCGCTGCACGCGGCTGTCGGCGCGGGTGACCATGTTGTCGCGCAGGTAGTCAAAACCGAACTCGGAGTTGGTGCCGTAGGTGACGTCGGCGGCGTAGGCGAGCTTCTTCTGGGCGGTCTTCATGCCGTTCTGGATAAGGCCCACCTTCATGCCCAGGGCCTTGTACACCTGCCCCATCCACTCGCTGTCGCGCCGTGCCAGGTAGTCGTTGACGGTGACCACGTGCACGCCCTGGTCGGAGACGGCGTTAAGGTAGCCGGCCAGCGTCGACACGAGCGTCTTGCCCTCGCCGGTCTTCATCTCGGCGATCTTGCCCTCGTGAAGCACCATGCCGCCGATGAGCTGCACGGGGAAATGGCGAAGGCCGATGGTGCGCACGGACGCCTCGCGGGTGGCGGCGAAGGCCTCGGGCAGAAGGTCGTCCAAGTTCTCGCCCCTGTCGAGCCGCTCGCGAAACGCTGCGGTGATCGCGAAGAGCTCCTCGTCGGTGAGCTCCTGCATGCGGGGCTCCAGCGTGTCGATGTAGGCGGCGCGGTTCTGGTACTCGCGCATCTGCTTGCCTTCGCCTAAGGTCAGAAGCTTCGAGAGAAATCCTGCCATTGCGGTTCGTTCCTTTCATGCGGGGCGCTACCCCGCTGTTGCGCAATGCGCGTTCGGGTAATCCCGGCACCTTAGCACAGGCGTTCCCCGGCAGTCCAGGGAACGCGGCGGTTATCCTTATATACGCATAATGCTAGCGGCGATGCTCCTGCTTGTCGGTGAGCAGGCGGTTGATCGCGTTGATGTAGGCCTTTGCCGAGGAGACGGTGATGTCCCCGTCGGCGCCGCGGCCGGTGTAGACCTCGCCGTCGGGCGCGGTCACGCGGATAGTCACCTCGCCCAGGGCGTCGATGCCGCGGGTGACCGCCTGCACGCTGAACTCGGTCAGGTCGTTTTCCACCTGCACGATCTTGTTGACGGCCTTGTACATGGCGTCCACCGGGCCGGTTCCCCATTCGCAGGCGGTGATGACCTGGTCGGCGGCGTTGCGCAGGGTGACCGTGGAGGTGGCTTTCATGTCCATGCCGCAGCTGGTCTGCACGCCCAGGAGCGTGTAGATGGCGCTCTCGTTGCGGTCGCGCTCGTTCACAAGGCTCTCCAGGTCCTCGTCGTAGACCTCCTTCTTCTTGTCGGCAAGGTTGAGGAAGGCCTCGTAGACCTGGTCGAGGGTCTCGGCGTCGAACTCGTAGCCCAGCTCCTCCAGGCGGTGCTTCAGGGCCGCGTGCCCGCTGCGGGCCGTGAGCACGATCTGGGAGGCGCCGGCGCCCACGTCGGCGGGGTCGATGATCTCGTAGGTGTCGCGCTTCTTGAGCACGCCGTCCTGGTGGATGCCGGAGGAGTGCGCGAAGGCGTTGGCGCCCACGATGGCCTTGTTGGCCTGAACGTTCATGCCGGTGATGGAGCTGACCAGGCGGCTCGCCTTGATGAACTCGCGCGTGTTGATGTCGGTATGGGCGTCAAGCTCATCCTGATGCATGCGGATGGCCATCACCACCTCCTCCATGGCGGTGTTGCCGGCGCGCTCGCCCAGGCCGTTGATGGTACACTCAACCTGGCGGGCGCCGTTGCGCACGCCGGCCAGCGACAACGCCGTGGCCATGCCCAAATCGTTGTGGCAGTGAACGGAGACGGTGACGTTCTCGATGCCGCGCACGCCCTCCATCAGGTACTTAATGCGGGCTCCGAACTCCTCGGGCAGCGAGTAGCCGGTGGTGTCGGGGATGTTGACCACCGTGGCGCCCGCGTCAACCACGGCCTGGATCACCTTGACCAGGAAGTCGTAGTCGGAACGCCCCGCGTCCTCGGCGTAGAACTGCACGTCCTCCACGAAGCTCTTGGCGTAGCGCACCGCGTGCACGGCGCGCTCGATGCACTGCTCCTCGGTGATGCGCAGCTTGTCGCGCATATGGCTGGGGGAAACGCCTATGCCCGTGTGGATGCGCGGACGCTTGGCGTAGCGCAGCGCGTCGGCGGCAGACTCGATGTCCTTGTCCACCGCGCGGGTGAGGGCGCATATCGTGGCGCTGTCGCCGGCCAGCTCGGCGATGCGGCGCACGCTCTCGAAGTCGCCGGGGCTGGAGATGGGGAATCCCGCCTCGATGACGTCGACGCCCAGGCGCAGCAGTTGCCGGGCGACGACCAGCTTCTCCTCGGTGTTCATGGAGGCCCCGGGCGACTGCTCGCCGTCGCGCAGGGTGGTGTCGAAGATGTCGATTTTGCGGGTCATGGGAATCCTTCTCCTTGGGATCGCGGTTGCGGGCGGCCGTCGGGCGGCGTGCTACAGCTTGACGTGCCAGAGGTTCTTGAGATCGGGGATGGTGGCGCGAAGGCGGTCGAGCACCTCGTCGGCAAGGGGCCCTTCCACGTTCATGAACACGAGCGCGCAGCTCTCGAGCGGTTTCGTGCCTATCTGCATGGTGGTGATGTTGATGTCGGCGTCCCCCAGCACGGTGCCGATGGTGCCGATGCGTCCCGGGGCGTCGGGGTACTCGAAGATGAGCGACTGGCGTCCTGGGGCGATGTCGATGCGGTACCCCAGAAGCGACACGATGCGCGGCTGGGATGCCGGGCCGGAGAGCATAGAGGTGATCTCCATGGCGTCTGCGTCGACCCGCACCGTGGAGGCGTACTCGTGGGCGTCGTGTTCGACGGCGGTGGAGGTGCTGATGCCGTGGCGGTGGGCCACCGCATCAGCGTTGACCGGGGTCACCAGGCTGTCTGACTTGTAGGACATGAGACCCGAGAGCGTGCCGGCCATGAGCACGGACATGTCGGCGCCGGCCAGGGCGCCGGCGGCGGTGACCGACAGCGTCTTGGGAAGCGAGGCGTCCATCTGCGCCAGAATCCTGCCCATCATCTGGCAAGCGGGAACGTAGGGCCCCACCTTGCTGGCCGCTTCGGGCGCAACGGGGGTCATGTTCAGAGCCGTGGGCACGAGGCTGCCGTCCAAGGCTGCGATGACGTATTCGGCTATCTGGGTGGAGGCGCGGTCCTGGGCCTCCTTCGTGGCGGCGCCCATGCGGGGCGTCAGGATGACGTTGTCGAACTCGTGCAGGGGGCTTCCCAGGCACGGCTCGTCTTCGAACATGTCGATGGCGGCGGCGCCTATCTTGCCGGCGGCGACGAAGTCGGCAAGGGACTTCACGTCGTAGATGCCGCCGCGGGCGGTGTTCACCAGGATGACGCCGTCCTTCATGGCAGCGAACTCGTCGGGGCCGAACATGCCCATGGTGTCGGGGGTCTTGGGCATGTGCACGGTGATGAAGTCGGCCTGGGGAAGCACTTCCTCGAGCGTTCCCACCAGCTCCACCCCCAAGGCGTCGGCGCGCTCGGGGCGGCAGTAGGGGTCGTAGCCCACAAGGCGCATGCCGAAGGCGGCAGCGCGCTCGGCCACCAGCCCCCCTACCCGGCCCAGGCCGAAGATGGCGAGGGTCTTTCCGAAGAGCTCGCACCCCAGGTAGGGCGCGCGCTCCCATCGGCCGGCTTTCATGGAGGCGTTGGCCTGGGGAATCTTGCGGGCGGCGGCCATCATGAGGGCGAGCGTGTGCTCGGCGGTGCTCACGATGTTGGAGGTGGGGGCGTTGCAGACGATGATGCCCCGTTCGGTGGCGGCGTCTACGTCGATGTTGTCGGCGGTCACGCCGGCGCGGCCCACGACCTTGAGCTTCTTCGCGGCGTCGAGCACCCGGGGGGTGACCTGGGTGGCCGACCGCACGATGAGGGCGTCGTAATCCCCGACGGCCCTCACGAGCTCGGCCTCGCTCATGCCCAAGCGCTCGTCGACGGTAAGCCCCGCGTCTTCGAGAACCGCGATGCCGGCGTTACTGAGCTTCTCGGTCACCAGTACGTTCTTGCCCATAACGTGAACAGCCTCCCTCGTCGTGCGCTTCCGCTGTCATAGGTGGGGTTCATGATATAGCAACCCTGCAGCCCGAAGGCCAAATGCCTGAAAAACCCACCAAGGACGAAAGCAGGCGCCCCCGACACCTTCTCTGCGGTGCCGGGGGCGCCTCGGTAGCGAGCGTGTGCGCAGGTTGCTGTTACACGATGCCCTGGGCCATCATGGCGTCGGCCACCTTCAAGAAGCCGGCGATGTTGGCGCCCATGACGTAGTTGCCCTCGTGGCCGTACTCGCGGGCGGCGTCGTCGGCGGCATGGTAGATGTTGCGCATGATGCCGTGCAGCTTCTCGTCGACCTCTTCGAAGGTCCAGCTCAGGCGCTCGGAGTTCTGGCTCATCTCCAGGCCGGAGGTGGCCACGCCGCCGGCGTTGGCTGCCTTGCCGGGCATGAACACCACGCCGTTTTCCATCAGGTACTCGGTGGCGTCCATGGTGGTGGGCATGTTGGCGCCCTCGGCTACGATCTTGCAGCCGCTGGCCACTAGCTGCTTGGCGTCGTCGAGGTGCAGCTCGTTTTGGGTGGCGCAGGGAAGCGCGATGTCCACGGGCACCGACCATACGCCGCGTCCCTCGTGGTACTCAACGCCCTCGCGACGGGCGGCGTACTCGCTGATGCGGGCGCGCTCCACCTCCTTAACCTGCTTGAGCAGGGCGACGTCGATGCCCGCCGGGTCGTAGACCCAGCCGGTGGAGTCGGAGCAGGTGACCACCTTGGCGCCCAGGGACTGCGCCTTCTCGATGGCGTAGGTGGCGACGTTGCCGGAACCGGACACGGCGCACACCTTGCCCTGGAAGCTGTCGCCGTGGCAGGACAGGTACTCGTCGACGAAGTAGATGAGACCGTAGCCGGTGGCCTCGGTGCGAGCCA
This sequence comes from Adlercreutzia aquisgranensis, assembly GCF_943193145.1. Taxonomy (NCBI): domain Bacteria; kingdom Bacillati; phylum Actinomycetota; class Coriobacteriia; order Eggerthellales; family Eggerthellaceae; genus Adlercreutzia; species Adlercreutzia aquisgranensis. The sequence continues at coordinate 143,428 of NZ_CALPDA010000004.1, forward strand.
GCGACCCGCCGTAGGAAAGCCCCTTGCCGGTGAGTACGCCCACCCATTCGTTGCGCAGGCGCTTGTACTGGCCGAACATGTAGCCGATCTCGCGGGCGCCCGTGCCGATGTCGCCGGCCGGAACGTCGGTGTCGGCGCCGATGTGGCGCTGCAGCTCGGTCATGAAGGACTGGCAGAAGCGCATGATCTCGTTGTCTGACTTGCCCTTCGGGTCGAAGTCGCAGCCGCCCTTGCCGCCGCCCATGGGCAGCGTGGTGAGGCTGTTCTTGAACACCTGCTCGAAACCGAGGAACTTGATGATGCTCAGGTTCACCGACGGATGCAGGCGCAGGCCGCCCTTGTAGGGTCCGATGGCGCTGTTGAACTGCACGCGCATGCCGCGATTGACGTGGACGTCGCCGTTGTCGTCGACCCAGGGCACGCGGAACATGATCACGCGCTCGGGCTCGACGATGCGCTCGAGCAGGGCCGCCTTCTCGTACTCGGGATGGGCCTCGATCACGGGCTCGAGCGAGGTCAGAACCTCGGTGACAGCCTGGATGAACTCGGGCTGCTCGGCGTTTTTGGCCTTCACGTCCTCGATGATGCGCTCTACGTAGCTCAAGGGAACCTCTTTTCTCGCAAACCGAACCTACAAACGCATAAACGCGCATGTATCTGCAATTTGACAGTATAGGACGGCCCGTGCATTCGCCTGCGGCGGAAACGGTGATTTAAAAGGTTCGAAACAAAGAGAACAGACGGCCTGCCGTCGTCCAGCTTTGCAGGTTACGGATGGTTCAATTTATGTATCGAGTTCAAAATAGGTTCAATTTGTGTCATACTCGGCAAAATTGAACCATTCGGAAACGAGGTAGCCATGGAATCGACGGGATTATCCGATACGCTGCGTCAGCTCATGGAGGCACGTGGGCTTACCCAGGCGGGGCTCATCCAGCAGGCGGCAGCCATGGGTTATTCCCTAGGAAAGAGCCAGGTCAGCCAATACGTCTCGGGCAAGGTGCTCCCCCGCCGCGATGCGATGGAGGTGCTCGCCCAGGTGCTGGGCGTGGAGGCCGACGTGCTAGCGGCGGCCTGCGAGGGCGGCAGGGACGAGGGGCGAGGTCAGGAAAGGACGGCTGGTATGGGCCAGATCAAGAAATCGCGGAAGCTCGACAACGTGCTCTACGACGTGCGCGGGCCGGTGGTCGAGGAGGCCGAGCGCATGGAGCGGGCCGGCGCGAGCATACTCAAGCTCAACATCGGCAACCCCGCCCCCTTCGGCTTCCGTGCCCCTGACGAAGTGGTGTTCGACATGGCCGACCAGCTGGTGGACTGCGAGGGCTACTCGTCTTCGAAGGGGCTCTTCTCCGCCCGCAAGGCCATCATGCAGTACTCCCAGATCAAGGGCATCCCCTCGGTGACCATCGACGACGTCTACACCGGCAACGGCGTCAGCGAGCTCATCAATTTGTGCATGTCGGCCCTGCTCGACAGCGGCGACGAGGTGCTGGTGCCCAGCCCCGACTACCCGCTGTGGACCGCCTGCGTGACCCTGGCCGGCGGCACCCCCGTTCACTACGTCTGCGACGAGGAGGCCGGCTGGTATCCGGACATGGACGACATCCGCTCCAAGATCACCCGGCGCACCAAGGCCCTCGTCATCATCAACCCGAACAACCCCACGGGCGCCGTGTACCCGCGCGAGGTGCTCCAGCAGCTGGTCGACATCGCCCGCGAGTTCGACCTGGCCGTATTCTCGGACGAGATCTACGACAGGCTGTGCATGGACGGCTGCGAGCACATCTCCATCGCCAGCATGGCCCCCGACCTGTTCTGCGTCACCTTCAGCGGGCTGTCCAAATCGCATATGGTGGCCGGCTACCGTGTGGGCTGGATGGTGCTTTCGGGCAACAAGGCCCGCGCCCGCGACTACATACTGGGGCTGAACATGCTGTGCAACATGCGCATGTGCTCCAACGTGCCCGGCCAGTCCATCGTGCAGACGTCGTTGTGGGGCCATCAGTCCGTCAACGACTACATCGTGCCGGGCGGGCGCATCTACGACCAGCGCAACTTCGTCTACGAGGCCCTGAACGCCATCCCGGGCGTCTCCGCGGTCAAGCCCAGCGCCGCCTTCTACATCTTCCCGAAGCTGGACGTGCGGCGCTTCAACATCACCGACGACGAGCGGTTCGCCTTCGACCTGCTGCACGAAACGAAGATCTTGGTGGTGCCGGGCCGCGGGTTCAACTGGGCCAAGCCCGACCACTTCCGCGTGGTCTACCTGCCCCGCATCGAGGACCTCTCCGTTGCGGTGCGAAAGCTCGAAGCCTTCCTGGCCCACTACCGCCAGTAGGGGCTTGCGGCGGGCGTAGGCGGAAGGCCGCTTAGCTGGCAGCCGCCCTTTGCACGGCAGGCCTTTCCAGGCTTTGAAACGAGAAGGCGCCCGGTGCCCTGCGGTTGCGAGGGGCACCGGGCGCCTTTGCGGCGAGTCCCTAGCATATGAGCTTCGAGCTTTCCACCTTGTGCACGTACCAGCGCATGAACTTCTCGGTAGGTTTGCGCAGCAGCAGGCCCAGCACGGCGAAGGGCACGACGAACAGCGCCAGCTTGCCTATCTGGATCCAGAAATCGTTGCCGTAAGCGCCGAACATGGCGGCGCGCATGGCGTCGACCACGTGGGTTGCGGGAAGCCAAGGCGAGATCGCCTGGACGAAATCGGGCAGGATCTGCAGAGGGAACGAGCCGCCGCAGCCGGTGACCTGCACGATGAGCAGCAGCACCGCGATGGCCTTGCCCAGGTTGGCGAACGAGAACACCAGCGAGTATATGATGAAGGTGAAGACCAGCCCGGCTGCCCAGAAGCACACCATGAAAAGCCAGGGATGCGTCACCTGCACCTGGAGGAAGAACATGTTCCCCAGACCCATGAGGGTGGATTGGGCCAGGGACAGAAGGGCGCATACGCCGAAGTGGCCGAGGAAGAGCTGCCGCGGCTTGGGGTTGCGCAGCTGGGCTACTTGCTGGGAGCTAGGCTGTGGCCGAACGACCACCATGATGATCAGCGCTCCGATGAACAGCGCGAGCGTAGTGTAGAGCGGCGCCATGGCCGACCCGAAGTTGTCAGCAGGAAACACCGGTACGCGCTCGACGCCCACCGGCGACGAGAGCGCCGTGGCAAGCGCTTGCGTGTCGCCCTGCAAGATCTCGCGCAGGCGGTCTGAATCGCCCGAAGCCAAGGCGTCGGTGATGTCCTGGGCGGTTGATCGCAGCGTCTGCGCCGCGTCGCGCAGCGAATCGACGGTCTCGCTCAGGGAGGACGTTGCCTGGCCCAGGGACGATTGCGCGCCCCCCGCAGCCTCGGTCAACGTGGCGGAGACTGCTCCCAGATCGTCGAGTCCCGCGCTCAGGGACGACGAGAGCCGCTGCGCTGTTTCCTGAAGGCTCTGGATCTGCGGCGCGATAACGTTGTCGTAGGTGGAGCGTGCGTCGCCGAACGCTGCCTTCGTAGCCGAGAGCTCCTCTTTGGCCTGCTCGCGCTCGGTCGAGAGGTCGGTGCTGCCGGAGTCTACCTTGTCGGCGGCGCGGGCCAGGGCCTCGGAGGCGGAGTCGAGGTGCTGCTGGGCAGAGCGCAAAGCCGCCAGGTAGGAGTCGAGGGCGGCCAGCGCCCGCTGTCCCGGCCCCGCCAAGGGGTTGTCGGGCTGCTCGGATGCAAGCTCGTCAAGACGCCGCTTCAATTCGTCTCTGACGCCTTGCGTCCGCTCGATGCCCTCCCCCACCGCATCGCTTCGGTTTGCCAGCGCACTGCTTTGGTCGCGTAGGGCTTCGCTTGCGTCCGATACGGCCGTCTCGCCCTCGTCGAAGAGCTTGTCGATGGTCGGATCGAGCCCTCCGAAGGCGCCGGATGCGCTTCCCACGGCGCCGCCGAGGGTATCCGACAAACCCTGCAGGGAACCCGAGAGGCTTTCGGCCTGCCCCGGCGCTCCGGAGGCCACCTCCCTCAGTTCCGAGAGCTTGTCCGTGGCGCTTTGCAGCAGGTTGGCGGATCCGCTGACGAGCCCGTTCACCGATTCGGTCAGCTGCCCGTAGAGCACCAGCACGTCGGCCATGCGGTCCACGTCGTCGGCGAGGGTGCCCGCATGGGCGGCAAGCGCAGCGATGGTGCCCGAGACGTCGCTTTCGGCCGCATAGTCGGAAAGCCCGTTGGCAAGCCCCATGGCCACTTCGGCCAAGGTCTCGGCGAACACTTGATTCACCTGGTACGATACCGCATCAGCGCCGCTGTCGGTGATCTTGGGAGCGATGGCGCTTTTCTTCTCGTTGCTGTAATAGATGATGCTGGCGTGCTCTGCGTCGCTTCGGTAGAACGTGAGCATATCGCGGCTGAACTGGGCGGGGATGACCACGGCGGCGTAGTAGCGGCCCGAGCGCGCGCCGTCGACGGCATCCTCCTCGTCGGTGATGACCCAGTGGATCTGGTCGTTGGCCCGAAGGGCTGACACCACCTGGTCGCCTACGTTGACGGGTATGGGGATGAGGTCGCTCTCGTAGCCTTCGTCGCTGTTGGCGACGGCCACTTTGAGGTTGCCGGTGTTGTCGAAGACGTTCCAGCAGGCGATGATGTTGTACCAGGCGAAGATCGAGGGCAGCACGATAAGGCCCATGGTGATGATGACGCAGACGGTGTTGGAGAAGAGCCTTCGCACGTCGTCGGCGCACAGCTTGGCGATGTTACCCACGGATGCCCTCCTCTCCGCGTACGGACGGGTCGGATGCGACGGCGCCATCGGCTTCGGCTGACGGGTTCGGGTCGTCGGAGGCGTTTCGGTAGAGCCCCCGCAGCTTCTCGTCGCTCATATGGTCGAGCCTCATCTGCCGCTCGAAGCCGTCTTTCAGGCTCTCCACAACCAAAAGCAGCACGAAGGCGACGGCGATCCAGACGAGCCATATGGTGAGCAACGTCACCTTCTCCGCCGGCGTGAGGGCGAACAGCAGGAAAAGCGCGACGGGCATGGCGATGCTGGCCGCGGCGGTGATGCGGATGATGCGGGGGTACCAGCGTAAAAACCGGGTGTAGCGCACGGTGAGCTCGCGGTTGTACTCCTGGCGATCGGAGAGCGCGCGGATGATGTGGGAGAACTTGTAGGGGCGCAGGGGCGCTTCCACGTCTTCCCCGTTGAAGATGCCCCCCTCGCCCACCTGCCGCGCCACCATGAGGTTCACGTTGGCAAGCTTTGGTCGGAAGATGAGGCCCAGCGCCAGAAACAGCGCGAAGAACGCCCCCAGCACCCCTAGCATCTCCCAGAATTGAGTGCCGTAGAAGCCGCAGATGGCCTCCCGCAGCGCGTTGATGCCGTAGGTGAAGGGCATGAGCGGGTAGACAGCCTGGAAGAAGCTGGAGGTCATCTCTACGGGATAGAGCCCGGTAGCACCCGGTATCTGGGCGAACACCAAGAGGATGCAGATGCCCTTGCCGATATGCTGCAGCGTCAGCGACAGCGAGAAGATGATGGACAGGTAGGCCAGGGATGCGCAGATGGCGGCGAGGAAGAGCGCTGGGGCGGAGACGGGCTGCACGCCGATGAGCAGCAGGCCCGCGCAGCAGATGACGGCCTGCAGCACAACCATGACGGCCATGAAGAGGAATCGGCCCAGGTAGCGCTGGTACAGCTTGAGGTTACGAATGCCTTCCGAGTCGACCTCCTGGCGCATGACCACCACCAGCATGAAGGCGCCGATCCAGAACGTGAGGTTCATGAACAGGGGCGCCATGGCCGATCCGTAGGCGTTCAGCGGATAGAGCTGCTCGGTCTGAAGGCGCGTGGGCGCCCCCATGAAGTCCGATATCACGGTGGCGTTCAGGCTGTCCTCGCCAAGGATATCCTTAAGCGCGCTGGACGTTCGCAGCGCCTCGACGTCGGTCCTGATGGCGTCGAGCTCCCCCTGAAGCCCCTCCAGCAGCTCGTCGGTCTGAGCGAGGGAAGTGTGGGCGCTGCCGAGGGCCGTCTGTATCTGGCCGAGCAGCGAGTCGGTGCTGTCGACGAGGCCCGAGGCCGACGCGACGGCGCCGCCGAGATCGGCGGCAAGCGCGGAGAGCTGGGAGAGGTTCGAGCTGAGCGCTGGGAAATCGCTCCCGTTGAGCTGCGAGGCCGCCGCCTGCACCGCATCGATGACCGTGCCGGCTGCACTGCCCATCTCGTCCGTGGCGCCCTCGAGCGTCTCCAGGCGCGCTTCGACGCTCTCATGGGAGGATGCGAGGGAATCCAAGGCGGCATCGATGTCCTGGATACGCCCGGTTTCGGCGGCTACCACCTCGGAGAGCAGCTGCTTGACGTCCCCCTCGGGAAGCTCGTCGACCAAGGATGCCAGCTCGCCCAAAGACCGCGAGAGCGTCTCCGACACGCCCTTGCCCTCCTCTATTCCTGACTCTATCTGGCCGCCCGCCTGGGCAAGGAGCTCCTCGAGCTTGACCGAGGCCTCGCCGAGATCAGTAGAGAGGCCGCTGAGCTGCCCGAGCGCCTGGGTGGAGGCGTTGGCTATGGCGGGGACGAGCTTGCCGGCGCCGTCGTTGAGCTCGTAGACGATGGAAGACAGGGTCTGAAGCGCGCTGGAGGCGTCGTCGATGTCGGAGCGCGCTCCTTCGAGGGAGCCGCGCGACTGCTCGGCGGCGGCGGACGCCTCGTCGGTTTTGGACGTCATCGACGAGAGGCTCTCGCGAAGGGCCGCGAGCTTGTCCGACGCGTCGACGATGCGGGCGAGCGCGCCGGTCTTGGAGTCGTCCATATGCTGCTGCGCTTCGGTGGAGGCGTCGTCTATGGCCGTAGCTATGACGCCGGTGACCGTGGACACGAATGCCGAGTTGATGGTTTCGTCCAAGGTGTTCACGCCGGTGTCGGTTATCTTCGGCGCCACCGGCCCGGCCTTCTCGTTGACGTAGTACTGAAGCTTCGGCTGGGTGAAATCACCGGTGACGAGCGTGAGCAGGTCGGATGTGAAGGTGGGCGGGATCACGATGGCGGCGTAAGCTTGGCCGCTTTCCACCTGGGCCATGGCATCCTGCTCGTCGGTGAAATACCAGTCCAGCTGATGGTTCTCCCGAAGCTGCTCGACGATCTGCTCGCCCAGGTCGAGCTCTCCGGTGAGGTCGGAGGAGCCTCCCTCGTCCTCGTTGGCGATGCAGACCCGCACGCCTGCGGTGTTGTTGTAGGGGTCCCAGAAGCCTAGAACGTTGTACCAGGTGTAGACCGAAGGCAGCACCAACAGCGCCAGGCAGACGACGATCGCCTGCGGGGTCTTGAGCAGCCGAAGCCCGTCGCGCTTGAGGATGCGCAGGACGTTACCCATGCTGCTGCCTTCGCCTTCCCTTCCTTTTGCCCGTTGCCGTAGATGAGCTTTTCAGTATAGTTTTCGCCTGGCTGCCCCCCTGCGGTGCGGACCAAGGTTTCACCGTTTCGCTAAACATGCGAAAACGAAAGCAGGGCGCCCCTTACGAGGGACGCCCTGCCGGCGGTGCGAGCGACTACGGTGCTAGAGCAGCGTCTGCACGGTGATGAACAGCGGGCTGAACGTGAGGGCCACGATGGTCATCAGGTTAATGAGGATGTTCATGGACGGGCCGGAGGTGTCCTTGAAGGGGTCGCCCACGGTGTCGCCCACGACGGCGGCCTTGTGGGCATCGGATCCCTTGCCGCCGAAATGGCCCTGCTCGATGTACTTCTTCGCGTTGTCCCAAGCGCCGCCGGCGTTGGACATGAAGATGGCCATGAGCATGCCGGTGGCCACGGCGCCGGCGAGGAAGCCGCCGAGCATGGCCGGGTTGAAGCAGCCGATGACGATGGGGACGACGACCGCCAGAATGCCCGGGGTCATCATCTCCTTCAGGGCGCTGGAGGTGGAGATGGCCACGCACTTGTCGTACTCGGGCTCGGCCTCGTATTCCATGATGCCCTTGATTTCGCGGAACTGGCGGCGAACCTCTTCGACCATGGCGTGGGCCGCACGGGAGACGGCGCCCATGGTCAGCGCGGCGAACATGAACGGCATCATGGCGCCGATGAAGATGCCGGCCACGATCAGCGGGTCGGTGAGGGTGAGCTCGAAGCTGTCGAAGGCGTGGTGCATGGTGGCCTGGTAGGACACGAACAGCGAGATGGCGGACAGGCCGGCAGATGCGATGGCGAAGCCCTTGGCGATGGCGGCGGTGGTGTTGCCCACGGCGTCGAGCTGGTCGGTGCGCTCGCGCACCTCCTCGGGCAGGCCGGCCATCTCGGCGATGCCGCCGGCGTTGTCGGCCACGGGGCCGTAGGCGTCAACGCCGATGGTGATGGCGGTGTTGGAGAGCATGCCGGTAGCGGCCAGGCCCACACCGAAGAGACCCACGGCGATGCCGCCCTCCTCGATCACGGCGTTGGGGAAGGCCATGTTGCCGAAGGTGTAGGCGCCGATGATGGCCAGCGCCACCAGGCAGATGGGGGCGATGGTGGAGAGCATGCCGGTACCGATGCCCTCGATGACCACCGTGGCGGCGCCGGTCTCGGCGGCCTCGGCGATCTTGTGGACCGGCTTGTACTTGTCGGAGCAGAAGTACTCGGTGATCTTACCGATGGCAAGGCCGGCCACGAGGCCGCAGATGACCGAGCCGAACAGCCAGATGGGCTGAGCGTCGACGGACATGGAGTTCCAAGCCACGAACAGGGCCAGGATGATGCAGATCTCGATACCGGCGGCCACGTAGGTGCCGCGGTTGAGGGCCTTGTGCAGCTCGGCGCCTTCCTTGGTGCGCACGGCGAACAGGCCGATGATGGAGGTCAGGATGCCGAAGGCGGCGATGGTGACGGGAATCACCACGGCCCAGACGGCATCGACGACGCCGCCGAAGTAGCCCAGGGCCGCGAAGGTGGTGGCCAGGATGGTGGGGGCCAGGATGGAGCCGGTGTAGCTCTCGAACAGGTCGGCGCCCATGCCGGCCACGTCGCCCACGTTGTCGCCCACGTTGTCGGCGATGGTGGCGGGGTTGCGGGGGTCGTCCTCGGGGATGCCGGCCTCAACCTTGCCCACCAGGTCGGCGCCCACGTCGGCGGCCTTGGTGTAGATGCCGCCGCCCACACGGGCGAACAGGGCCACGGCGGAGGCACCGGTGGCGAAGCCCTCGACCATGCCGATGTTCTCGTGCATGAGGTCGAAGGTGTCGACGCCGAACACCAGCAGGATCATCCACAGCGACAGGCCCAGCAGCGCGAAGGACGCCACGCACAGGCCCATGGTGAGGCCCGACTTGAAGCTGACGTTCAGGGCGGCGGCCACGCTGGTCTCGGCAGCGTAGGCGGTGCGGGTGTTGGCGCGGGTAGCCACGTGCATGCCCACGTAGCCGGCCGCGGCGGACAGCACGCCGCCGGTCACGAAGGCCAGGGCCGTGATGGGCGACAGGGCCACCGCCATGATGACGGCCACCACCACCATGAAGATGATGAGCAGCTTGTACTCGCTGAACAGGAAGGCCTTGGCGCCCTGCTGGATCTTCAACGAGATGTTGTTCATCTTGTCGGGGCCCGGGTTCTGCTTGAGAACCCAGTTTGCCAGGTAGGCGGCCACTGCGATGCCAATGACGGCGCAGATGGGAGCCAACCATGCGATGGATGTAGTCACGTATTCCTCCATTCCCTAAAACCTGAAGCGGCGGCGTCTCCTGTTGCCGAACCGCGCGGTCTGCGGGCTTCGGGCCGGGCATCGTGGCGCGAAAACCGCAGTCGCCCAATTGTAGTGGATTCGCCCGGTTTGTGAACCCGGATTCATGCAGAGTTCCGACATGGGGCCTTGCGAACGCGCAAACGGAGGCCCTTGAACGAAAAAGCGCCCGCCGAAGGGGCGGGCGCAGGATGCGGCCGGGGGGCTAGTTGCGCGAATCGGCCAGGAAGAACAGGGCCAAGGTGCCCGGCCCCGAATGGGCGCCGATGACCGGGTCGATGTAGTTGATGACGATGTCCTTCACCCCGAATCGCTCGCGGATCATGTCTGCGAGCGATTCGGCGTCCTCGATGCAGTCGCCGTGGGTGATGAAGACGGTCTGCTCCGACACGGGCTTCGTGGCCGTTCGCTCCATATGGTCGAGCAGCCCCTTGATGGCCTTCTTGCGGCCGCGCAGCTTCTCCATGGGGATAAGGTGCCCCTCGTCGTCCACATGCAGGATGGGCTTGATGTTCAGAAGTGTGCCGGCCCAGGCGCTCGTCCGCGAGACGCGCCCGCCGCGGAACAGGAACATGAGGTCGTCCACGGTGAACCAGTGGGCCAGGTTCAGCTTGTGCTCCTCCACCCAGTCGCGAACCTCCTCGATGGTGGCCCCTTGCTCGGCCATCTGGGCGGCGTAGTGAACCAGCAGGCCCTCCCCGCCCGAGGCGGCCAAGGTGTCCACGGCGTAGAGCCTGCGGTCCGGGTAGGCTTCGGCCAGCTCGTTCATGAGCAGGCTCGTTGCCTCGTAGGTGCCGGACAGACCGCTGGAGAAGCCGATGTAGAGGATGTCCTGACCGCCGTCGAGGATGCCCTCCATCAGCTCGCGGGTCTGGGAGAGCGTGGGCAGCGAGGTCTTGAACACCTTCCCCTCTCGCATCATCGAGAAGAACTGCTTGAGGTCGGTCGTGTGGCCTTTCAGGTAGCTCTGGTACACGTCGTCCTCGCCATCCACCATGAAGGTGAGCGGAAGGACCTCCAAGCCGTGCTGTTCGATGGTGTCTTCCAGGAGGTTCGAGCAGGAATCGGTGACGATCTTGTAGTTAGCGGCCATGGCGGCGTGAAGCCTTTCTCGAAGGTGGTGCGGGACAATGCGGTTTGCGCGGAGCAACGTTTGCAGGCAAGCCCTGCTCTGCGCAAACTATGTCATTATAGCGGTTGTTCGGTGCTGGGCGACGACAATGCCCGTTTGTTGAAAAGCAGGTAGCGGTTGGCGCATCCCGAAGGTCCGTCGCTGCGGTAGCGCTCGACCAGGCGAAGCTCGCCGCTCAGCTGCCCGACGATGCGGTCGGCCTCCTCCCCGGAGAAGCTGTGGCAGTAGCGGAAGGCGTCGTCGCGGTGCTGCCAGCCCAGCACGAAGTCCCCTTCGTCGAGAGGGCCCAGCCCCAGGGCCCGGCAGGCCCTGTCCGTGTCGCGGCGGGCCTTGCGCGACAGACGCGCATCCGAGTCGAGGTCCCACAGCGAAAGGGCCAGCAGCCCTCCCTCCTGCAGCCGGCAGGCCATGGACTTAAGAAGCGCCATGCGCTCATCGTGGCCGGGGATATGGTGCAGCAGGGCGAACGCCACGGCCGCCGAGAAGGCCTGCCGACCCCCCGGGACATCGGCGTCGCGAAGCGCGTCGAAGGGTCCGATGCGGCAGCAGCCGGAAAGCCTCGGGTCGGCTGCCAGCCCTGCGACGGCCAGCGCTTCGCAGCGGTCGAGGGCGAGGGCCCGAAAGCCGACGCTACGGTCGAGCAGGAAGCGCTCGAAGCGCAGATTCCCGCAGCCCACGTCCAGCAGCCGCACGGGATTGCCGTCTTGGGTCGCCTCGGCAAGGCGCCGCGCCACGGGTTCCCATCCAGGCCACGGGGCCTGGCGCGTCTCGGAGAACGAATCGGCGCAGGCGAGGTAGAACGCCCTCGTCCGGTCGTCGAGTATGCGCCTTGTCCGCTCGTCCACAGCCCGCTTCCTCTCTCGTCGGTCGGCGGTCTCGTATAATAGCGCTTATGGACAAGGCTATACATATGTTGCTGGATGCGATGCGCGCTGGGGAGCCGGTCGATGGCGCTTTCCTGGACCGGGTGGTGCGCACCCGCAACCGCGAGATGCGCGACGGCTCGCGCTCCGTTGCCAAGCGGCGGCTCATGCCCTACTACCTGGCGCAGAAACGCCAGCGCAGCCCGCAATGGGAGGCATGGGCGCCGAGCGAGGAAGAGGATCGCGCCCTTTGCGCCCTGCTGCAGGCGAAGCCCCGCCGCACCGCCTCGGGTGTGACCACCGTCACCGTGCTGACGAAGCCATGGCCCTGCGCCGGCGACTGCCTGTACTGCCCCTCCGACATCGCCATGCCCAAAAGCTATCTTTCCGACGAGCCGGCCTGCCAGCGGGCGCTGCGATGCCGCTTCGATCCCTACCTGCAAGTGCTCCGCCGCCTGCAGGTGCTCGACGACATGGGGCACCCCACCGACAAGGTCGAGCTCATCGTCTTAGGCGGATCGTGGACCGACTACCCGCAAGCGTACCGTGAGTGGTTCGCGGCTGGGCTCTTTCAGGCGCTGAACGACTTTCGGTCCCCCGCCGCTGAGGAGCAGGAGCGAACTCGCTGGAAAACCTATGAGTCGCTAGAGAGTGCATATGAAACTAGCAATTGCAAGGATTTACAGGAATCGACTCAGAAGCTGGTCGATCATGGCGAGCTTTCCTACTCGGAAGCGCTCTCTTCCTGCGCATATCAAACTAGCGTCTACAACCAAGCAGAAGCTAGTTTAATATCAGAAACAAGCATCGACTCGCTTTTCGAGCGCAACGAAAGGGCTGCGTGCCGCTGCGTTGGGTTGGTGATGGAAACGAGGCCCGATGCGGTGACGCCGGAGAGCCTGGTCGAGATGCGCCGGTTGGGGTGCACGAAGGTTCAGATGGGCGTGCAGACGCTTCGGCCGCAGATTCGCGCCGGCTGCGGACGGTCGCTCGACGACGGCTGCGTGGAGCGCAGCTTCGAGCTGCTGCGGCTGTTCGGGTTCAAGATACACGTGCACCTCATGGCGAACCTGCCGCTTTCCGACCCTGCGGGAGACATGGGCGATTTCATGGAATTGGTGGGTTCCGAGCGTTACCGGCCCGACGAGGTCAAGCTCTATCCCTGCGTGCTGGTGAGAAGCGCTCGGCTGACCGATTGGCACGAAGACGGCCGCTGGCAGCCTTACGACGACGATACGCTCGTGGAACTGCTCTCCGAAGAGGTGCTGGCTGCTCCGCCCTACCTGCGCATCTCGCGCATGATCCGCGACATCTCCGCCCACGACATAGAAGCGGGCAGCCGCAAGACGAACCTGCGGCAGGCGGTGGAGCAGCGCGCGCTCGAGAAGGCGCGGATGCGCGGGGCGAAGATCGAGGAGATTCGCATGCGCGAGGTGGCCTCGAGCGCCGTCGACTGGGAAACGCTTCGGCTGGACGACGTCGCCTACGAAACGGCGGTCTCCCGCGAGCGCTTCCTGCAGTGGGTGGATGCGGGCGGCCGCATCGCAGGTTTCCTGCGGCTGTCCCTCCCCTCGCCCGAGGTCGCCGGCGCCTGCAGACCGCCGGTTCCGGCTCGCCCGGGCCAGGCGATGATCCGCGAGCTGCACGTGTACGGCCGCTCCACCCCCTTGCACGGTACGGGAACCAGCGCGCAGCACCGCGGTTTGGGAGCCGCCTTGGTGGATGCCGCGTGCGGCCTTGCTTCGTCGGCAGGTTACGGCACCATCGCCGTAATCAGCGCTGTGGGCACGCGGGCCTACTATCGGTCGCTGGGCTTTTCCGACGCCGGCCTGTACCAGGTGCGGCCCCTGGAACCTTAGGCGCCCGGGGCGGTGCTGCGTCCCTCGTCTCCGGCACCGACGGCGGGCGGGCGGTGGTAGTGGCTCCCCTCCAAGGTGCGGATCTCGCTGCCGAAGCGCACCGCCGCATCCCCGAACCGCTTGCGAACCGAATCGGTTGCTGCCAGCAGCTCGCGGCGGCTCTGGTCGGCGCGGGCCCCCGTTTCGCCTTCGCACCCGTCGAACAGCGTTGGCTGGACGGGCTTCGGCTCCCGGAAATCGGACAGGCCGACGCCTACCAGCCTTACGCTGAGCCCTTCCGCCCAAAGCTCGTCGAGCATCTCGCCCAGCGGCACCTTCCATGAAAGGTCGTCGTCGGCAGGCTCGGAGAGCTTTCGCTGCACGCTGCGGACGGTTCTGTCGCCGAAACGCAGGCGCAGCGTCAGCGTAACGCCCTTCAGCCCGGCTGCGCGCGCCCGCCTGCCGACCTTGGCGGCCATGGTGGCCATTGCGGCTTCCAAATCGTCGCGCTCGGTCAAATCCTCGGCGAACGACAGCTCGTTGGAGATGGATTTGACCGGTTCCCGCTCATCTATGGCGCTGTCGCCCAAACCCGTGGCCCGTCGCTTCATCACGGCGCCGTTCTTCCCGAGGAGACGCTGTAAGAGGCTGTCGCTGGCGTTGGCGAGCTCTCCCAGGGTGCGAATACCCCGGCTGGCAAGCGCCCGTTCAGAAGCCGCCCCAATGCCCGAGAGCGCCTTCACCGGCAGCGGGGCCAAGAAGGCGGCTTCGGTTCCCGGGTACACCGCGGTGAGCCCCCGGGGCTTTCGGGTTTCCGAGGCGATCTTGGCCACGGCCTTCGAGGTGCCGATGCCGATGGAGCAGGTGACGCCCAGCTCCTCCACCCGGCGCTGGATGCGCTGCGCCACAAGCACCGGATGCTCGCGGTTGGTCTTGGTGGGGCTCACGTCGGCGAAGGCCTCGTCGATGCTCACTTGCTGAATAAGGGGCGTCTCATCGTAGAGTATGGCCATGACCTGGCGAGAAACCTCCTTGTAGCGCTCATGGCGCCCCTGGGTCCAGATGGCCTGCGGGCACAGCGAGGCGGCGACCGAGGCGGCCATGGCGCTGCGCACGCCGAAGGCGCGAGCTTCGTAGGAGGCCGTGGACACCACGCCGCGGTCCTCGGGCCGTCCCCCCACGATAACGGGCTTGCCGCGCCAGCCCGGATGGTCCAGCTGCTCGACCGATGCGAAGAACGCGTCCAGATCCAGGAGCACGATGGCCTTGCCCTCCCAAGGAGGCAGCAAGGGTTCTGAAGCGGGTTCGCCGCAGACTTGCATGGGAGACGGCGAGCCTAGTGGACGCTGCAGGAAAGGCAGGGGTCGTAGGCGCGGATGAGCTTCTCCACCTGCAGCCGCAGGTCGTCCTCGGCAACGCCTTGCTCAAGCAGCTGACGGGCGAGCAGCTCGATGTCCGCCTCGAGGTTGGCCAGGTTCATGCCCGTGGGCGTGGTGATGGAGGCGCTCGTGACGCGCCCTTGGTCGTCCAGGGTCAGGTCGTGGATGAGCGCCCCTCGCGGAGCCTCGGTGTAGCCTACCCCGTGGCCTGCGTGCACCCGGTAGGAAACCGGCGCGCTCGAGCCTTCGAAGCCGTCCGGCTCGGCCAGGCGCCGGCACAACGCAGCGCACCGTTCCAGCGCGTCCACAAGCTCCACGGCCTGGGCGACGTTGTTCATGAAGGGGTTGTACTCGGGCGGGCGCAGCCCTGCTTTCGCGGCGGCCACGCGGGCCGTCTGGGTCAGGTTGTCCCACGAGGCGTTGATGCGGGCCAGGGCGCCGGTCATGAAGGGCAGGCCGGTGGCGCGCACCCGGGCGAACAAGGCGGCGCTGTGGGGCTGGGAGTACTCTTCGAGGTAATCCTGGTAGCAGGAGGCGTCGAAGCGCACGCCGTCGCGGACAAGCTCCATGACAGGCGACGTGCACACCGGATAGGCTCCCGGCTGGAACTGGGCCAGCATCTCGCCGCCGGTGGCAAGGCTTGGAACCGGGAAGGTGCGGAACAGGTCCACGGTCTTGCAGGCGAAGGCCAGGGATTGCTCCAGCTTGTCCGCCAGCTCGCTGAAGCGCCGGGCCTTAGGCTCCGCCGTGAAGCCGCCCACGACAGCGGTGATGGGATGCACGCTGCGCCCGCCCACGGCGCAGCACAGCTCGTTGCCCAGCGCCTTGATGCCGAGCGCCCCCTGGAACAGGTCGGGGTCGGTCTGGGACAGCGGGAAGATGCTCGGCTCGCCCACGTAGTCCGGCGCGGCGAAGACAAACAGGTGCGTTGCGTGGTTCTGCAAGTAGGAGCCGTACACAAGAAGCTCGCGCAGGGCATGGGTGCGGTCGGTCACGGTGACGCCCAGGGCGCTCTCGATGGCCAGGATGTCGGTGACCACATGGCTTGACGAGCATATGCCGCAGATGCGTGAGGCGATGGCGGGCACGTCGTCGAAGACGCGGCCCCGGGCCATGGATTCGAAGAGCCTGGCCGGTTCCACGATGTTCATCTCGACCGACTTGACGGCTCCGTCCTCGATGGACAGCGACACGTTGCCGTGCCCTTCGATGCGCGCTATATGCTCGACGGTGAGGGAGGTTCTAGCCATGGGGCGGTCCTATCGGTCGGAGTCCTCTACTGCGGGGTTGGTCTGGTTGAACAGCTGGAGCCGCTCGTCGAAGGCCCGAGCGTCCACCCCGTAGCGCTCGCAGCACTGCCGGGCGGAGTCGAGGTTGGCGCTGGGCGAGAGGCCGGCGCAGCCCAGGCAGGGCCGGCCCAGGTTCACGCAGCGCGCGCCGCAGCCGGCGGACGTGACGAGCCCCAGGCACAGCGTCCCGTCCTCGAAGAAGCAGGAGGTCTCGTTTCGCTTGCAGTCGCTGCACAGGGTGCGTGTGGTGGCCAGCTTGTTCGAGCCGTAGATGGCCCGTTGCAGCATCACCACGAAGTCGTAGGGGTCTATGGGGCAGCAGCGCGTCTCGAAGTCCACGTTCACGATGGCGCTTACGGGCCGCGGTGTGATCATCTTCCCGCAGGCGTGGGGCACCTTGGGGTAGACCTGGCTCGGGCGTTCGTAGAAGTCGCGGGAAACCATGCCGGGCACGCCGCCGGTCACCGCGCAGGAGCCGATGGCGATGATCGCCTTGGCCTTCGAACGCAGCTCCTTGAGCTGGGATTCGGCCTGCTCGGTGGTCACGGCCCCCTCGATGACCGCGATGTCGAACTCCTCGGGCATGGGGGTGCTGTCGGTAAGCTGCCAGTAGACCAGGTCAATCTGGCCCAGCACGTCCATGAGGTGCTGTTCTATGTTGGTGATCTGCAGCTGGCATCCGAAGCAGCTGGCGAAGCTGGCCACGACGACCCGGGCCGGGCGGCCCTGTCCCCGAACGCCTATCCCGCTTAGTTCCGTCGTCGTCATGCTACATCGACCCCTGAATGTTCTTGGCTTCCCAATAGTTGAAGACCGGACCGTCTATGCAGCAGTACTGGTGGCCGATCTGGCAGTGGCCGCATTTTCCCATGCCGCACTTCATGTGCCGCTCGAAGCTGCAGTAGATATGGTCGTACTCGATGCCCTTCTTGCGCATCTCGTCGATGACGAACCGGTACATCACCGGCGGCCCGCACACGGCGCCATAAGTGTGGCGCGCATCCAGCTCCAAATGCTCGAAAGGCTTCGTGACCAGGCCCACTTCCCCATCCCAGCTCTCGTCGGGGTGGTCGACGGTCAGGTACAGGTCGAAGTCCTTGCGGTGGCGCCACATCTCGAACTGGTCGCGGAACATCACCTCGGAGGGGTTCTTCGACCCGTAGATGATGGTGACCTTGCCGAACTCGCTGCGCTCGTCGTGGACGTTGTTGATGAGGCTGCGCAAGGGCGCGATGCCAAGGCCGCCGGCCACCAGGAGGATGTCGTGCCCCTTCATCTGCTCGAAGGGGAATCCCCGCCCGAAGGGCCCGCGGATGCCCACGATATCGCCGCACTGCATGGTGTGCAGCACCTCGGTGAAACGGCCGGTGCGCCGCACGCACAGCTCGATGAAACCGTGCTTGGAGGGGCTCGACGAGATGGAGATGGGAGCCTCTCCCACTCCGAAGATGGACAGCTCGACGAACTGCCCGGGCTCGTGGCGGAAGGCCTCGCGGATGGCCTCGTCGATGAGGCGGAACTCGAAGAGCTTCTCCGTGGCGGTCAGATCGGTGATGGAGGTGATGCGCGCAGGCCAGGGACGGTAGGGGTTGGCGGCCATGAGCTCGGCGCCGCTCAAGGGCGTCACGCGCTCGCCCAGCGGGTTCACCTCCACGGTCTTGGCGGGCGCGCTATGCAGCAGAGGCATCGTCGGCTCCCTTCTGCTTGAAGAACTCGAGCACCTTCACGGGGTTGATGTCCGCCTTGCAGGCCTTCACGCACCGGCCGCACCCGACGCACAGCATGCGGTCGTGGTTCGCCAGAAAGCCGTTGAGCTTGTGGTACATGCGGTGACGGACGCGCTCGCGGCCTTCGGGCCTGAAGTTGTGCCCCCCGGCCACCTGGGCGAACTGGGGGCTCGTGCAGGCGTCCCACACCCGGTAGCGCTCCCCTTGCGTTCCGTCGGGGCTCAAGCGGTCCTGCAAATCGAAGCAGAAGCAGGTGGGGCATACGGCCGCGCAGGCCGAACACGACAGGCAGCGGCTGCCCAGCTCCTCCCAGAAGTCGTCCTTGTGGAAGGCGTCCATGAGCATGGCCACGTCCTGGATGTCGGGAATGCCGGGGTTGAAGGACGCCTGGCGCCGTCGCGTGGCGTGCCTGAAGTCGATGCGGTCCTGGTCGGTGGCCTCGCGGGGATTGCAGGCCGATTCAAGGATGTTGGCGGCCTCGACGCTTGAGATGCTCACCAGGAACCTGCCGCCGATATCCTGCAGGAACAGGTCGTAGCCGAAACGTGCTTCGTCAGCATCCCACAGATGGCAGAAGCAGCTGTCCGCGGGCGTGCACGAGATGCCCACGATAAGCGTGGCGTCCCGGCGGGCGCAATAGTAGGGATCGTTGTAGGTTCCGTCGCGAAACACCTGGTCGAGGCGGTTTATGGCGTTGATGTCGCAGGCGTGCGCCCCGAAGATGACCCGCGGGGGCACCTCAAGCGTGTGCTCTGCCACCCGGTTGGTCTGCGCGTTGAAGCGCATGAGCGTCTCCTTGGGCGGCAGGAAGTACTTCTTGAGCGATGCGGAGGTCGTGGGGTAGTCGAGCACCATGTCCTCGGGGTGCTCGATGGCGTCGAAGACGTAGGAGCGGCCCCGTTTCACCGGGGCGACGACCTCGTACTGCTGCATGAAGGCGGAAACGAGCAGCGGAAGCTCGGCGGCGTCGATAACGCGGTAGAGCATGCAGTCAATCCCTTCTCTAGCGGTACTCCCTCATCTCGGCCTGGTCGGCCAGCTGCTGCACCCACTGGTCGATCGGGAACGCACCCTCCGCTTCCTCGACGACGGAGAGCTTGCCGTGGGTTTCCGGGGAGCGCGGCATGAACAGCGTGCAGCAATCCGGCGCGTCCTGGGATGAAATGGCGAACGTCCCTAGATTCTGCGCCTCCTGGATGATGTCGAGCTTGTCAGATCCGATGAGCGGGCGAAAGACGGGCATGGCTACCGCGGCGTCGGTGCAGCGGATGTTGTCCAGGGTCTGCGAGGCTACCTGCCCAAGGCTCTCCCCCGTCACGAGAGCGCCCGCACGCAGGCGCCCAGCCAGTTCCTCGGCCACCTTGAACATGAGGCGGCGGTACAGGATGATGCGCAGCTCGGGCGGCGCATCCAGCGCGATCTGGCGCTGCATGTCGCCCATGGGCACGGTGTAGGTTCGGTAGATGCAGCCGGTCTTCTGCAGCACGCGCGCGATGTCGTCCACCAGGTACTCGCTGGCGTCGCTGGTCTGGGGTCGGCCCGAGAAGTGCACGCCGATGCAGGTGGCGCCGCGCCGGGCCATGCGCCAGAGCGCCACGGGCGAGTCGATGCCCGAGGACAGCAGGCACACCACCTTGCCCGAGCTTCCCACCGGAAGCCCCCCGATGCCCCGCTCGGACCAGCCGTAGACGTAGGCGGCGTTCTGCACCACCTCCACGCCCACGGTGAGGTCCGGGTCTTTCATGCGCACGCCGGCATCGGGACGAGCCTCGCACAGGGCCGCGCCGATGACCTGGTTCATCTCCATGGAGCCCACGGGGAAATCGGTATGGTTGCGCCGGGCGTGCACCTTGAAGGTGGCGAACTCCCCGGCGTCCCCCATGGCGTCAAGGGCTGCCTCTATCATGGCATCGATTTCGCGCGGGCACTTGTATCCGCAGCTCACGCGGGCAACCCCGGGGACCTTCGCCATCAGCTGCGCGCACTCGCGGGCCGTGCCCCAGTCGGTTCCCTCCCGCAGAAAGACGCAGATGCGCCCCGAGATGCGGTGGATGGTAACAACGGGAAACGCCCCCAGCAAAACCTCGAGGTTTTTCAGGAGGCGCTTCTCGAACGACGCGCGGTTGTGGCCCTTCAGGCCGATCTCATGGTAGTGGGCCAAGCAGATCCGTTGAAAACGCGACATGGCGCAAGGACCCTAATGGTTCTTGACGTCGATGGAGGTGGGGTCGAACGAGACCTCGTCGCGGGCGATCTCGCTGAACGCCAGCGAGAGCGGCTTGCGGTCGGCGGCGCGGGCGATCTCCACGGCCGTCTGCAGCTGCAGGGCGCGGTCGCGCTGGCCCCGCATCATGTCGTTGATGTCGTGGGCGCGCTTGGACGCCAGGGCGCACAGCAGAAACCGGTCGTTGTCGGTCTCGCTGAGCAGTACGTCGATCTTCGGTTCGATGATACTCATAGGTTGTCAGTCCTTGTCTGATGTCGCACAGTGGTTCACATAGGAGACCAGCTGGTCCAAAGCTTCTTCGAGGTCGTCGTTCACCAAGCGAAACTCGTATCTGTCCGCTTGGGCGAGCTCGCGCTTCGCCGTCTCGAGGCGGCGCTCCACGGCTTCGGGCGCATCGGTGCCGCGTCCTTCCAGACGGCTCCTGAGCACCTCTGCCGAGGGCGGCTCGATGAATACCAGGTGGGCGTCTGGAAACAGCTCCTTCACCTGGAAAGCGCCCTGGACGTCGATCTCCAGGACAACCTGCTTGCCGGCCCGAACGGCGGCTAGCACGCTGCTCTTCGGCGTGCCGTAGCAGTTTCCGCCGTACTCGGCCCATTCCAGCAGATCGCCCTCTTCGACCATGCGGTCGAACTGCTCGCGCGTCTTGAAGAGGTAGCTCGCGCCTTCCGTCTCCCCCGCCCGCGGTGCGCGGGTGGTTGCGGAAACGGAAAGCCATCCATCGGGGATGGCTTTCATAAGGAGGGCCACCAGGGTGCCCTTGCCGGCTCCCGATGGCCCCGAAATGACGAAGAGGTTGCCGCGTCGCACTTACTTGCCCGTTTTGCCCAGACGCTCCAGAAGCGCAGCCTGCTGACGCTCGCCCAGGCCGCGAAGACGACGGCTCTCGGCGATCTGAAGCTCCTTCATGACCTTCTCGGCCTTGGCCTTGCCGTAGCTGGGCAGTGTCTCGATCAGGGTGGACACCTTCATGCGTCCGACAACCGGGTCGTCCTTCATCTCGATGACCTGGGCCAGGGTGAGCTTGCCGGACTTCAGCTCATCGCGCACCTGGGCGCGCTTGATGCGGGCGGCCTTCGCCTTCTCGAGGGCGGCCTGGCGCTCGGCGGCGCTAAGTTGAGGAATAGCCATTCGAGTGTCTCCTTCTGGTTCTTACTGTGGTATGCACCTTAGGCGCTTCTTTACGCTTCCGTGATACTAGCATTGAAATCGGTATGTGACCTAGCATTATGTATGAAACTCTACAAATTCCCTCCCCAGCGGTAGTCCGAAGGGGGCAAGCCGGCTCACAGGCCGGCGCCGGCGAGCTCTTCGGCGATGGCCTCGAAGGCGGCCGCAGGGTCGTCGGCCTGGGTAATGGGGCGGCCTACGACGATGTGCGAGGCACCGTTCAGGAACGCCTGGGCGGGCGTGGCCACGCGACTCTGGTCGCCCAGGCTGGCGCCGGCCGGGCGAACGCCGGGCGTCACGATACAGGCGTCCGGTCCCAGGACGGCGCGCAGCTGCGATGCCTCCTGGGGCGAGGCGACCACGCCGGAGAGCTTCGCCTTGCGCGCGAGCTCGGCCAAGGCGCATACCTGCTCGCGCAGCGGGCGCGCCACGCCTATGTCGTCCAAGTCGGCCTGGTCCATGGAGGTGAGAACGGTGATAGCAAGGGTGATCGGCTCTGCAAGCTCTGCAGACAGCGCCGCGTCCCGGGCCCCTTCCTGCCCCGCCGCCATCATGGGCACGCCGCCCGAGGCGTGCATCGTGAGCATGTCGGCGCCGCTTCGGGTGGCCGATGCGGCGGCCCCTTTCACCTGGTGCGGGATGTCGTTGAACTTCAGGTCGAGGAACACCTTGAAGCCAAGGGCTTTGAGCTGAGAGACGATCGCGGGCCCTTCGGCGTAGAAGAGGGTCATGCCCACTTTCAGCCATTTGGCGCGGCCGCTTAGAAGCTCGGCGAGCCGCAGCGCCTCGGCGCGGTCGCAGTCCAGGGCGACGATGATGCGGTCGCGGGCCGGTTCATGGGAAAAGTCGCTCATGCCTTCAGGGCTCCTCTCAGCTCGTTTACGTCGTCAACGCCCTGCTCGCGGCAGTAGCGCTCTATGCCCTCGATCACGCGCGCGGTGCTCGCCGGGTCAAAGAAGTTGGCGGTCCCCACGGCCACGGCCGTCGCGCCGCACAGCATGAACTCGACGGCGTCCTCGCCGGTGGCGATGCCGCCCATCCCCAAGATGGGCAGCGACACGCCGCGGTAGCACTCCCATACCATGCGCAGGGCCACCGGTTTGACGGCCGGTCCCGAAAGACCCCCCACCACGCGGGCGAGCTTCGGGCGGCGCGTTTTCGCATCCACCGCCATGCCGAGCAGGGTGTTGATGAGCGAGATGGCGTCGGCGCCTGCGGCCTCGGCGGCCCGGGCGATGTCGACGACGCTGGTGACGTTGGGTGTGAGCTTCACGATGAGCGGCCGCTTGGTCGCCTGGCGGCAGCGTGACACCACCGCCTCCACGCTTGACGGGTCGGTGCCGATGGTCATGCCGCCGGCATCCACGTTGGGGCACGACACGTTTATCTCGTAGGCGTCCACAGGGCCGTCCTCGAGGGCCTCGATCACGGAAGCGTACTCCTGCGCGCTGTGGCCTGAGACGTTGACGATAACGGTGGCGCCCTGGTCGCGAAGCCAGGGGAGCTCCACGGTCTTCAGGTGCTCGACGCCGGGGTTCTGAAGCCCGATGGAGTTGAGCATGCCCGAGGGCGTCTCGGCGATGCGGGGGCTTGCGTTTCCGGCCCAGCCGTGCAGCGACACGCCCTTGGTGGTCACGGCGCCCAAGGCAGAAACGTTCACGAAGTCGGCGTACTCCATGCCCGCTGCGAAGGTGCCCGAAGCCGTGGTGACCGGATTCTTCATGGGAAGGCCGCCCAGGTTGACGGCCATGTTCACGTTGCTCACCAGAGCACCTCGCTTCCGTCGAAGACGGGTCCGTCCACGCATGAGCGCTTCTTGCCCAGCGCGGTCTCCACCACGCAGGACAGGCAGGCGCCCACGCCGCAGGCCATGCGACGCTCCATGGACACCTCGCAAGCCACCCCTCGCTCGCGGGCCTCCTGGGCGACGATGCGCATGAGCGGCTCGGGGCCGCACACCGCCACGTAGTCGAAAGGCCGTCCCTCGGCGGCCGCCTGGTCGAGCGCCTCGGTCGCAAGCGAGGTGCAGAAGCCGGGCCGCCCGTAGGAGCCGTCGTCGGTGGCGCAGCGCACGTCGTCCTCGCCCAGAAGGTCCAGGTAGGCTGCCTCGCAGGCCAGGGCCGCATGGGTCTGGGCGCCCAGCACCACCGTGGCGGGAACCCCCTGCCCCTTCAGCGACTCGGCCAGCATGAACAAGGGCGCCGCCCCCACGCCGCCGCCTACGAGCAGCGCCCGGGAAGTTGCAGCGGGCGGGCTCCATCCGCGTCCCACGGGGCCGATGAGGCCGAAGCCCTCTGCCAGGTCGGACCGGGGGCTGATGCCGGACAGGTGCCGCGTTCCCGCACCGACAACCTGGTAGAGGATGTCGACGGTCTGCGACGCGAGGCTGCGCCCGTAGACCGAGAAGGGCCGACGCAGGATATGCGACTCCATTCCGGGGATCTGCATGTGCGCGAACTGCCCGGGCTGCACGGATTGTGCGAGCCGAGGCGCCTCGAAGGTGGCCACGAAGAGGTTCGGGCCGGCGCCCGCGTTGGCGACCAGGCGCGCCCGTTCGTCGAAGAGTGTCACTCCTGTCCTTTCGTCGGGGTGTGCCGCATCGGGCGGCGCATCCCGCCCATGGCGCATTATTGTACCATGGCGCCCGGTAGGACATGGACACTTAGACAACGGCGGGAAGTCTGCTATACTTATCGGCGCTTTGCCCGTCGGGACGTGGCGCAGCCTGGTAGCGCGCCTGCTTTGGGAGCAGGATGTCGCAGGTTCGAATCCTGTCGTCCCGACCATCGGAAAACGAAGGCACGCCGCAAGGGACGTGCCTTTTTCATTGCCCGGCGGCGGATTCGACGCTGCCTCAGTAGTCCTTGGCCGCGGGACTTTCCATCCATGATTGCAAGAATTCGTCGTAGGTGTCGGCCAGCACCGCTTCCCTGGCCCGGGCCATGAGGTCGATAAGGAAGTGCAGGTTGTGGACCGACAGCAGGATGGCCCCCAGCATCTCGTTTTGCTTGACCAGGTGGCGCAGGTAGGCGCGGGAGTGGTTTTGGCAGGTGGAGCAGGTGCACTGCGCATCCAGCGGGCCGAAGTCCCGGGCGTACTTGGCGTTTCTCAGGTTCATGCGCCCGGTGCTGGAGAACGCCGTTCCCATGCGGGCGGTCCGGGTGGGCAGCACGCAGTCGAACATGTCCACGCCCTCGCCGACGGCGCGCACGAGCGTGGTGGGGTTGCCCACCCCCATGAGGTAGCGTGGCCGATCTTCCGGAAGGGCGCGTGCCACGGTGCCCAAGGTCTCGAACATGACCTCGTGGCTCTCCCCCACCGAGTAGCCGCCGATGCCGAAGCCGCCGAAGCGCCGGCCGCCGGCGTCCAGGCTCTCCTGCTCGATGGACAGCAGCTTCTCGATGGAAAGCAGGCGCAGGTCCAGTTCCATGCCGCCCTGGCAGATGCCGAACAGCGTCTGGTCGGGCCGCTTGTGGGCGGCCAGGCAGCGCTTGGCCCAGGAAGCCGACAGGTCCACGGCGCGCGCAACGAATGCTCGCTCGGCCGGGTACGGGGTGCACTGGTCCAGCTGCATGGCGACGTCGGCGCCGATAAGCTCCTGGATGGCCATGTTCTCCTCGGGGGTCCATCGGATCTTGGCGCCGTCGTAGATAGAGCGGAAGGTGAGCCCGTCCTGGTCGAGCTTCACGGTGTCCGCCAGCGAGAACACCTGGAAGCCGCCGGAATCGGTGAGCATGGGCCCGTCGTAGTTCATGAAGCGGTGGATGCCGCCCGCCTCGGCCACAAGATCGGCTCCGGGCCGCAGCGACAGGTGGTAGGTGTTGGCCAGCACCACCTGGGCTCCCAGCTGGTGCAGCGTCTCGGTGGTGACGCCCTTCACGGTGGCAGAGGTTCCCACCGGCATGAACATGGGGGTGCGAAAGTCGCCGTGGGCCGTGGTGAAGGTGAGCGCCCGCGCGTTGCCGCTGCGGGCGTCCACCGTGCAATCGAACAGTGCCATGGGGCCCCTTAGTTGAACTTGAAGATGCGCTGGGCCAGGCGGTACCCGGTGATGCCCAGGCGCCGCCCCAGCTCGGTGGGCAGGTTCGTGCTGGCGTTCAGAACGCTGCGGCGCACGCGACGGTACACGTCGGGATTGTGCTCCTTCAGGTACAGCCAGATGTCCTCGCGCTTGTCCTCGGCCTCGTCGGTGTCGATCATGCGCAGGAAGATGGAGCATATGCACATCATCATTGACAGGTAGTTCTCCATGTAGCGCTCTAGTTTGTGCACGGGCACGTCGGAGGGCAGCTGCACGGCGTCGATCATGGTGCGGGTGACGCGCAGCTGCTGGTCGATGCGACCCATCATGACGCTCTCGTTGACCGACTGGTCCTCGCGGCCGATGAAGTAGCGGTACATGTCGACGTCCAGGTAGTACAGGGAGCGCACATGGGGCAGCGGCACGTAGACGAAGATGTTGTCCACGTAGAAGCAGTGCTCGGGCAGCGTGAGCCCGATGCCGCGCAACATCTCCGTGCGGTAGATGACCGAGTGCATGAGCAGGTACTGGCTCTGGCTGAAATGGCCGCATTCCTCCCAGGTGAAGCGCCTTCCCTCGGGAAAGACGTTTCGGTAGTGCATGACGGTGCGCTGGTTCTCGTGCACCTTCTCGTAGACGTAGTTGCCGATGACCATGTCGGTTTCGTCCTGCAGCTCGCGCTGGGAGCGCAGGTAGGCCATGATGGGCTCCATGGCTGCCTTGTCCAGCCAGTCGTCGGAGTCGACCACCTTGAAGTAGACGCCCCGGGCGTTGCGCATGCCCATGTTGACCGCCGACCCGTGGCCGCCGTTGGGCTTGTGAAGCGCGCGCACGATGCCGGGATGGCTCGCTTCCCAGGCGTCGGCCTTCTCGGCGGTATCGTCCTTGGCAGACCCGTCGTCGACGATGAGGATCTCGATGTCGTCCTTGCCGCCAGCGGTGGCCAGCAGCGACTCGATGCACTTGTCCATGTAGGCGGCCGAGTTGAAGCACGGGATGGCGTAGGTGATGGTGGGCTGGCTCGCGCGCTGGTCGGGGGCCTGGGCGTCGTCGATCAGCGCGCGGTCGGTTTCGGCGGTCTCCATGGGCTACTCCTTGTCGCTTGGGGCGTCCTCTGCGCGAAGCAGCTCGTCGGCCAGGGCCAGGGCCCGCCCCACGATGACGTCCATGTTGTAGTAACGGTACTCGGCAAGCCTTCCCAGAGGGTGGAAGTTGGGCAGCTGCTCGGTCAGCTTGAGGTAGCGGCGGTAGTGCTCCTCGTTCTTCGGACCGATGATGGCGTAGTAGGGAATCTGGGTGGAGGGGTCCTCGTAGGCGCGGCTGTACTCCTTCATGATGGTGGTCTTGGGATGCTGCTGCCCGGTCAGGTGCTTGAACTCCGTGATGCGGGTGTAGTCCTCGGTGACGGTGAAGTTGACGGTGCCGCTGGGAAGCAGCTGCTCGGTGTCGTGGGTCTCGTAGACGAAGTCCAGCGTGCGGTACGGAAGGCGCCCGAAGCGGTCGAGGAACAGCTCGTCCAGGGGTCCCGTGTACACGATGGGCCCCGTGAAGAGCTCGTCCTTCAGGGCGATTCCCGAAAGCGGCGCGTCCTCTTCTCCGGAGGAGAACCTCAGGTCGAAGACGCTTTCCGCTTCCACGCCCAGGCATACGTCGATGTTTCCATGGGAGAGCATCTCCTCGAACAGCGGCGTGTAGCCGTGCAGGGGCATGCCCTGGTAGGCGTCTTGGAAGTAGCGGTCGTCGCGGGACAGGAACACGGGGACCCGGGCGACCACCGAGGGGTCCACCTCCTCGGGCGTGAGCCCCCACTGCTTCTGCGTGTAGTAGAGGAACACGTTTCGGTAGACGAAGTCTGCGACCTCGGCCAGGTCGGGGTCGTTCTGCTCGCGCAGCTCGGTGATGGTGACCTTGCGCTCGTCGCCGAAGGCGTCGATGAGCTTGCGCTCCAGCGCCTCGGCCCGCTCGTCTCCGAAGGCGATGCGCAGCGAGGTCTTGTTGAAGGGCACCGGCATGTAGGTGCCGTACCAGTCGGCGAGCACGCGGTGCTCGTAGTCGCGCCACGGCGTGAAGCGCTGCAGGTAGTCGAAGGCGCGCTTGTCGTTGGAGTGGAAGATGTGCGGACCGAAGCGGTGCACCAGGACGCCCGCATCGTCCAGCTCGTCGTACATGTTGCCGCCTATCTGGGGGCGCTTCTCGATGACGAGCACGCGCTTGTCGCCGCGCTCGGCGAGTTCCCGGGCGACGACGGAGCCGGCGAATCCGGCGCCGACCACGAGGGCGTCGTAGTCGGCCGGGTCGACGTCGCTGTACTGCCGGTAGTTCACGGTCATGGTTGTTGCCTTTCTCGTTGGGCGCGAAGCCCGGTCGTCGAAGCGTTTCGGGCCGTCCGGACGGCGGGGCGGCGGCTCTTGCGCGCAGGCCGCCGACTCCGCCGTCGCCTTGGCGTCTAGGATTGTCCTGCGGGTTCGGCGCGGACGAAGCGCACCGCGAAATGGGCGTCCGGGGAGCCCATGAGCGCCATGGCGTCGTCGAAGCGGTTGGCGTTGCCTATCTCCGGGTCGAAATCCTGCGAAGGACCGGTCGCGGTGAGGACCCGCTTGCCCGCGCGCTCGGCGCGCTCCTTCGGCGGCTCCGGCACGAGCTGCGTGGAGATGCAGGCGGCGCCGGCTATGGGGACCAGCGAGAAATCGGATCCTTCCGGGGATTCCAGAAACGCCTTCACCACGGCGTTGTCCTCGGCCCTGGTCACCGTGCAGGTGGCGTAGGCCAGCGTGCCCCCCGGGGCCACGTGGGCGCTCGCCTGCTTGAGCATGGCCAGCTGGTTCTGGGCGAAGGAGATGATGTCAGCCGGCCCGATTCGCCAGCGAATCTCGGGATGGCGGCGCAAGGTGCCCAGCCCCGAGCAGGGAGCGTCGAGGAACACCATGTCGAAGGCGCGCTCCCCCAGCGCGCCTGCCAGGTCGAGGGCGTCGCCTGTCAAGGCTTCGGACACGCAGACGCCGAACTCCTTGACGCGCTTGGTCAGAAGCTTCGTCTTGAACTCCTTGTTGTCCAAGGTCACGTACTGCTCTATCTGGCTTCCGTACTTGCGGACGGCATCCCCCTGGATGAGGATGGTCTTGGTGGCCCGGCCAGCCCCTATCTCGAGGAGGGATTCGGGCTTCTCGTCGGGCAATATGGAGGCGGCCACGAGCTGCGACGCCGCATCCGACACCAGAATGCGCCCGGTCCCCAGCAAACGCTTCATCTCGGGGAGCAGCAGCGCGCGCGGGTCGAGCACGCGCAGGCAGCCGGGAACCTCGACGCCGTCGATGCAGACCGGCTCCACCGGCTCTCCGGCCTTCTCGAAGCCGCGGCGCACGATGTCCTCGCCGCCCTTCGCGCCGTTGATGGCGACGAACAGGGGCGCCTGCTCGTTAGATGCCCTCATCAGGTTGACGGCTGCCTCGGGCCCCAGGTCGTTGACGAGCACCCGCGCAAGCCATCCGGGGAAGGCGCATGCCCGGGCCAAGGCGTCTATGTCGGTGGAAGGGTCTCCGTAGGGGAACTCGGAGCGCTCCGCCACGATCTTGCGCAGCACCGCGTTGGAGAGTCCCGCCGCAGGAGGCGCCACGGACTTCACCAGCTCCACGCCTTGGTCGACGGCGGCGTGGGGGTGCTTGCCCAGGAAGATGATCTCGTAGGCGGACAGGCGCAGGGCGTCGCGTACCGAGGGGCTGATGTCGCGAGGGTCGTCCAGAAACTTGTTGATGACCTCGTCGAGGATGCCCCAGGAGCTGGTGACGCCGAGTACGAGCCTTGTGGCGAAGGCTCGGTCTTCGGGCTTCATGTGGGAGGTGTCGATGGTGTGGGAGATCACATCCTGCGCGAAGGCCCTGCGCTCGCGGACCTGGCTGAGCGCGTCGAGGGCCGCCGTGCGCGCGGGGCTCGCCTTGGTCTTGCGAGGCGGCTTGCGGCCTGCCAGCTCGCCGGCGTAGCCTTTCGGCGTGCGCGCGGTTTCGCCGCGCCGGGCCCGATCGGGGCCGGAAGCGCCGCGACGGCCCGCCGGCTTGGAAGGCCGGTCGGCGGGCCGTCCTTCATCCGACGAGAGGCGCGGCCTGCCCCGGTCCTGCCCCGGTCGCGGTTTGCGGGCGGAATCGTGGTCGGGGGTGCGGAAGCCGCGGTTGCCTTCCGAGCCTCCTTTGAACGGCCGGGGCTTGCGGTTGCCGCGGTTCGCGTCCTCGGCGCCGGGCCGACCTGCGTGCGCTCCGCCTTTCCCCTGCGGCCGCTCGCCGCCGTCACGCGTCGGTCGAGGGCCGCGCGAGGGCGCTTGCCCCGGACGCGAGGGGCGGCGGCCCGAGGGCCTTCCCCCCGAGGGTCGGCCCCCCGACGGGCGGTTGCTTGCTCCCCTGTAAGGCTGTTGGTTATCGGACACCGAATTCCTCCCACATCATCGTTGCGTCTTTCGATCCGCGGATTCCGGCCGCGAAGGCCGCCGCGTCCATAGTCTTCTTGCCGTCGGGCCTTACGCTGGCAAGCTCGATGGCGCCGTCGGCCATGCCCAGGACCACGCGCTTCCCGGAAACCGCCACCTGCCCGCAGGCAAGCGGCGGGCGCTGCTCTGCCGCCCTCTCGGCGACAAGGACGGTAAGGGGACGTCCGCATACGACTACCTTGCACGGATGCGCATCCGACGAGGCGAGCACCTTCCTGAGGGCTTCCTCGGCGCCGTCGGACGGACGAAGGTTGAGCTCGCCTTTCCCTATCTTCGAGGCGTAGGTGATTCCCTCCTCGGATTGGGCGACGAAAGGATGGGGCTGCGAGGCCACCATGGTCAGGCCGTGGAGCAGGGCCGAAGCGCCCAGGGACGCCAGCTCCTCGGTGAGCTCGCGGACGCTCTTGCCCGCCACCGAGGTGGTCCTGCAGACGCAGTACGGACCCGTGTCGAGCCCCTCTTCCATGGCCATGATGCACACGCCGGTCTCCTCGTCGCCGGCAAGGATGGCACGCTCCACGGGAGCTGCGCCCCTCCAGCGGGGCAGCAGGGACGCATGAACGTTGATGCATCCGTAGCGCGGTATGTCGAGAACAGCCTTGGGGAGCAGCATGCCGTAGGCGGCGACGACGATGGCGTCGGGCTGCAACTCGGCGAGCTCGGCGACGACCTGCTCGTCGCGCAGGCTGCGCGGGGTGAAGACCGGGATGCCGAGGGATTGCGCCAGGGATTTGACCGGCGACGGCTCCAAGGCCTTGCCCCTGCCGCGAACAGCGTCGGGCCGCGTGTAGGCGGCTACGACGTCGTGCTGCTCCGCAAGGTAGCCCAGTATGGTGGCGGAGAACTCGGGCGTTCCCATGAATACGATGCGCATGGGCGGCCCTAGGAAACGGAGGTGTCGCCGGGCTTAGCGCCGGCGGCCTGCGCCTGCTCGTAGTCGGCAAGCGCCTGGAGGCGGGCCTGCGGGGTGCATCGCTCGAACATGGTGATGCCGTCCAGGTGGTCGCATTCGTGCTGCAGGCAGCGGCCCAGAAGGCCGTCGCCCTCGATCTCCCACTCCTCCCCGTCAAGGTCGAAGAAGCGGGCGCGGGCGTACTCGGGCCGGGCGATGGGCACCGAGATGCCGGGGATCGACAGGCACCCCTCCTCCTCGGTCACCACCTCCCCCGACGTCTCCACGATGACGGGGTTGACCATGACGATGGGGTTCTGCTCGCCGGAGTCGTCCTGGTCGCAGTCGATGACGACGAGGCGCTTGCTCACCCCGACCTGGGGCGCGGCAAGCCCGCAGCCGCCGTTTTTGTACATGGCCTTCACCATGGACTTCGCAAGGCGGCGCAGCTCCCTGTCGGCAAGGTCGCAGGGGTCGCACACCTGGTTCAGCAACGGGTTCGGTGATTCGACGATGGTAATCATCTTCGGCTATCCTTCTGCGCTCTATCGAGCGCTGCGCAGGTTGTAGGGAGAAACCGGGCACGGGAGAACGTATCGCTCGTGCGTGGATTCTCTATTTTGGTAGATAGCAGGAATCTTGTCTAGGAACCAGGGGAAAAACGGCAGAAAACCCAGAGCGCCCCGCCGATTGTCTCGCATCCCGGAAAACGGTCCCCGGTGCGGGTTACTCTGGTTTTTCCCTGGCGAGCCAGCGGCTTCGGCCTTGCCGTGCCGTCCGTTGCCTATACTCTGTCCGACGTTATCGGCCGGCCGTCGCCGGCTCTACTGCGAACAGACGAAGGAATGTGGCATTCATGGTCGATTGCAACGACACCTGCAGCGAAGGGGGCGCCGTCCGCGTCCGCTTCGCCCCTTCCCCCACCGGCATGCTCCATGTGGGCGGCGCGCGCACGGCGATCTACAACTGGGCGTTCGCGCGGGCTAAAGGCGGGACGTTCGTCCTGCGCATCGAGGACACCGACACCCAGCGCTCCACCGACGAGAATACGCGCATCATCATCGACGCCATGCGGTGGCTGGGACTTGACTGGGACGAGGGGCCGCAGGTGGGCGGCGAATTCGGCCCTTACTTCCAAACCCAGAGGACCCAGACCTATCGCGCCGCCCTCGAACGGCTGAAGGAGCGCGGGGCGGTCTACCCGTGCTTCTGCACCAAGGAGCAGCTCGACGCGAAGCGGGCGGCGGCCGAGGCCAGCGAGGGCGGTTACGCCGGCTACGACCGCACCTGCCGCAACATCGACCCGGCTGAGGCCAAGCGGCGCATCGATGCCGGCGAGCCCCACGTCTGGCGCCTGAAAGTGCCCGAGAACCATGGCCCCATCGTCTTCGACGACATGGTCTACGGCTCCATGTCCTTCCCCGCCGACGTCATGGACGACATGATCTTGTGCCGCACCGATGGCACCTTCACCTACAACTTCGCCGTGGTCTGCGACGATGCCAACATGCAGATAAGCCACGTCGTTCGCGGCGACGACCACCTGTCAAACACCCCCAGGCAGATACTCATCTACGAGGCGCTGGGGCTCGAGCACCCCGTGTTCGGGCATTTGCCCATGATTCTGGGCGAGAACGGCAAGAAGCTCTCCAAGCGCCATGGCGACACGTCGGTGGAGGAGTTCCGCGACCGGGGCTACCTGGCCGACACCATGGTGAACTTCCTCGCGCTTCTGGGTTGGTCGCTGGACGGCGAGACCACCATCATCCCCCGGGACGTCCTGTGCGGCTCCTTCGACGCCGCGCGCATCCAGCGCAAGGACGCAGTGTTCGACACGAAGAAGCTCGATTGGATGAACGGGGTGTACATCCGCGAGATGGGCGCCGCATCTTGGGCGCTGGCAGCCCGCCCCTGGATCGAGCAGGCGATGGCGCAGGGCTACGCCGCCGAGCCCAAGGCCATTGTCGTCGAGCCCGCTGCCGACGGCTCGCCGTCCGCAGCGACGGCGCCCTCTCCCGACGACGTCGCTGCGGCCCAGGCCGCCTTCGCCGACGACCCCAGCTGGTTCGAGCAGCTCTACCCGCTCGTGGCGGAGCGGCTGGTGCGTCTGGACGAGATTCCCGACAAGCTGCGTTTCCTGTTCTGGGGCCAAGGGTGCGTCCTTGACGGCAAAAGCGTCCAGAAGGTGCTGCTGAAGGACGGCGCGCGCGCCCAGGAGGCCTTGGGGCTTTGCCGCCAGGTGCTTGCCGACACGTCGGTAGCCTGGGATGCCGAGACGCTGCAGCTGGCCTGCAGAAATCTGGGGGAGGCGGCCGGTATCAAGCCGAAGCTGCTCTTCCAGCCGCTGCGCGTGGCCGTTGCCGGCAACATGGTGTCTCCTCCCCTGTTCGAGAGCATCGTGCTCATGGAGCGTTCCGACGTGCTCGGGCGCATAGACAACGCAGCCGCCGTCGTGTTCCCTGACGCTCAGTAACCCTTCGCGGCGCGCCCGAGGCAGCGGGCGCGCCGTTTCGTAGCGAGGTGCCCTATGGACGAGCGAACCTATTCCCAGCAAACCAGCGATCCCGCAGCGTTCCCGGGAGCGGTGCGGCACGAAAGCAGTGCGCCCACGCCGGCGCCCCTGTGGGCGTCGCAGATCCCCGAATCCCAGGCACCGCGCTGGCAAGCAGCGCCCGCCGACCCGGCGCCAAGGGGATGCGACCGCATACCGCCCTCGGATGCGACGCCCAGCAGCGGCGCGCGCCTTGAAAGTGCCGCCCCGACTTCGCTGCAGGCGGTCGAAGGGGTTGTCATCGGCCAAAAGAAGCGCCGGCGATGGCCGTGGGCTCTCCTTGGCGGCGCGTTGGGCCTTGTTGCGGGCGTTGCGCTTGGCATCGGCGGTACGACGGCCGTCCTCTCCGGCGCTCATCAGCAGGTCTGGGGCGGCTTGTCCGGCGATTCCGGGGCCTATGGGTCCGATCCGTCGGGCGAGGACCCCTACAGCTGGTACTACCCTTACAGCCACGACTTCCTCGGCGGGGGCGCAGAGGATTCGAGCAGCTCCCAAGACCTCTCCCAGACGCTCTTCACCTATGCCGACGTCCTTGCGGCGCTGCCCGACGTCGAGGGAACGGTTGAGGACGTCCCGGGCACCGATCTTGTCGCCTGCACCGCCGGAGCCTACCAGGTAGGCACCCTTTCCGGCATACCTGCGGGAATCTACTTCCTGGAGGGCTCGGACACCCAGGAGAGCACCTACTTCCTCTTCAAAGCCGTCTCAGGCCGGGCCGACCCGCAGAAGGCCCGGTACGCCTACTACGGGCAGAACACCTACCTTGGGAATTACTTCCTGTCGCTGTCCGACGGCGACCTGCTGGTATATCTCCCGGCCGACAGCGACGATGCGATGTACGACGCGTCCCTTGCCGAGGTGGATGCAGGGTCCGTTCTCACGAGCGGGTTCTACCGGGTGGGGGTCGACATCCCCGAAGGCACCTACCATGTGGAGCTCGACCCAGACCTGGCCGGCAGCATCAGCCTCGAGGCCGGCGCTTACGTCATGTCCGAGCGTACCTTCCCCGACGGCACGTTCGCGGACGAGCGCTACGTTACCGTGGGGTCGAACCAGACGGTAACCGTGAGGAACGGAGATTGGCTCGAGCTCTATGGAGCCACTGCCGAACTCGAGCAGTGACGGCGGGCGGCATGGGCAGCCAGCCCGCGCTGCCCGCATCGAGGCGCACGCAGCAAGGATGCGCGGAAAGGAGCAGTATGACTGCGATGATACCCGAAGGGGCTCCCGTGGAAACGGTCCGGTCGATCATGGAGAAGGACGTCTTCGCCGCACGGACAGTGGGCTGCCAGATTGTGGAGGCCGCCCCTGGCCGCGGTCTGTGCTCGATGGAGGTGGGCCCGCAGCATCGCAACGCGATGGGCAACATCATGGGAGGAGCCATCTTCACGCTGGCAGACTATGCGCTCTCCATAGCCGCGAACTACGGCAGCGAGCCTACCATGTCCATTTCCTGCTCCATCGATTTCCTCTCCGTATCGCACGGGAATGTCCTGTACGCCGAAGCCGCCCTCGACAAGGTCGGACGGACCGTGGTGTTCGGCAGCGTCGACATCACCGACGATACCGGCAAGCTCGTCGCTCGCATGATCGCCACCTGCTACAAGTAGCTGACAGCCAAAGCGCGCAGCCTGCCGAGCGGTTCGAGACGGTCGCGTGCGCCCGGTCCGACGGGCGCTTCACGCCCGTACCGGATTCCAGTCAGCCGCCGAATCGCCTGACGGCTGCCAGGCTGCTGCTGGAAAAGCCCCCTGCGCGACAGGCCTCCGAAGCGCGGGAGCTTCCGCCCGCCACGCGACCGCTTAGCCTCGGCTGGAATCATCCTCCCCCACCAAGCTCTTCAGTAGCTCGTACACCGGCCGAATGAGGTTGTCGCCCTCGCCTAGCTTGAAATAGCGCAACGGCAGTATGAGCTTGCGCTTGTCGGACAGGTAGCGGCCTTGGGCGCGGCGCAGGGCGGTGAGTCTGTCCTTGGGGATATCGATAGGCTCCACGGTGAGCTTTCCGGCTACCGCCGAGACAAGGCGGACATGATGCTCGTTCGCAAAGGCCTTGAGACGCGCCTTCGCGAACAGGTTCTCCGCAGCCTGGGGCATGTCGGGGCGCTTCGCGAGCAGATCTTCGTAGATATCCTGCACTGCCTGCTCCGTAGAGGCCGACGCGAGCTTTCGGTACCAGAGGACGCGCTCGTCGGTGGCGGGGATGTAGTCCTCCGGCAGGTAGGTATGCCCGGGAAGGTTCACCGTGATGTCGGAGAGGGCCGGCGGCAGCTGGTCGAGAGCCTTGAGGTCGCCTTCCTTGGTGGCGTTTACCGCCTGGGCGAGCATCTGGGCGAACAGATCGAAGCCGACCGCCGACATGTTGCCCGACTGCTCGGCGCCCAAGATGTTCCCTGCGCCGCGGATCTCGAGGTCTTTCATGGCTATCCGAAGACCGCTGCCAAGCTCCTGATGCTCGGATAGCGCGGTAAGACGCGCTTGCGCCTCCTCGGTAAGGGGGATGTTGTCGGGGAACATGAAGTAGGCGTAGGCTTGCTCGGACGAGCGGCCCACGCGCCCTTTCAACTGGTACATCTGAGCCAGACCGAGGCGCTGAGAATCCTCTATGATGAGCGTGTTGGTGTGGGGGTTGTCGATGCCGCTTTCTATGATGGTTGTCGCGACGAGCACGTCTAGCTTGCCTGCCGCAAACTCCTCCATAACCCGTTCAAGCTGCTCTTTTGACATCTGCCCGTGGGCAACCCCGACACGAGCCTCCTCGGCGGCTCGCTGCACGCGGGCTACGGCGTCGTCGATGGAGCGAACACGGTTCGACACGTAGTACACTTGCCCTTTTCGGGCGAGCTCCCGTCGTATGGCGTCGGACACCAGGTCCGGATCCCATTCCCCCACGTGCACGTTTACGGGACGGCGCTGATCGGGGGGCGTCATGATCAAGCTCATATCGCGCACCCCGGAAAGGGACATCTGCATGGTTCTGGGGATGGGAGTCGCCGACAGCGTAAGGATGTCGGTCGATTCGCGCAGATGCTTCAGCTGCTCTTTATGGCCCACGCCGAACCGCTGCTCCTCGTCGATGATGACGAGCCCCAAATCGCGAGGGTTGACGTCCCTTGACAGCAGCCGATGCGTTCCTACGAGCACCGACACATCCCCGCTCTCGAAGCCGGAGAGCGCCTTGCGCTGCTGCTCGGGAGTGCGGAAGCGGGAGAGCACCTCCACCTTAACCCCGAAGGGCTCGAAGCGGTCGTTGAAGCTGGTGTAGTGCTGCTGGGCGAGGATGGTCGTGGGGCAGAGCACCATGACCTGCTTTCCCGCGTCCACCGCCTTGAACGCAGCCCGCAAAGCCACCTCGGTTTTGCCGAATCCCACATCGCCGCAGATTAAGCGGTCCATCGGCCTGTCCGATTCCATATCCGACTTCGTGTCGGCTATGGCAGCCAGCTGATCGCGGGTTTCCTGGAAGGGAAATGCCTCTTCCATCTCGTGCTGGCGCCAGCTGTCCGGCGGGTACGCGTAGCCCTTGACTGTCGCTCTTCTGGCGTAAACGTCCACCAGGTCGAAAGCAAGCTTCTTGGTAGCGGCCGTCGCCTTGGCGACCGCCCTCGACCAGTCGGCGGTGTTCAGGCGCGTAAGGCGGGGACTTGCCCCTTCGGGCCCGACGTAGCGGGTTACGCGGTCGAGCTGCTCCACCGGGACGAACAGCTTGTCTCCTTCGGCGTACTCGAGCAGCAGGTAATCCCTTTCGACTCCGTCGATCTCCCTTCGCACCAGCTCCTTGAAATGGGCGACGCCATGGGCGGCATGGACGACGTAGTCGCCTGGCTTGTAGGGAAACGTCACCTCGGTGATGTCGACATGGCGCTTCGCCGACTGGGACGCCTTCGAGCCTTGGGTGTCGGTCAGGCTGACGAGGGCCAGCTTGGCGGCTGGGATGACCATGCCCAAGGGCACGTCGACGTCCGTGACGTTGACGACGCCCTTGCGAAGCCGTCGTTTCTCGGCGCCGGGCGTACCCTCGCCGTCCCCGTTTTCCTCGGTTCCCTTTTCCTGGCGCAGCTCCTGAATAGGAAGGCCGCGCTCTACGAACTCGAGCTCCATTTCCTTGCGCGCGCGGCGGTTCGACGCGCTGAAGACGACCGTGTACGATCCGTCCACGAGGCTCCTCAGGCGTCCGTACAGCTTGTCGGGATGTCCTGCCACCTCCACGCGCTTTACGGGAAGCTCGGCGTCGAGCAGCCCTCCTACCTGCATGATCGAAACGTAGGTTGCCCTGAGCGCATCCCCGAAGCTTGCGCTCTCGGCCGACGCGTAGAGCGAGTCCAGGGCAAGCCCCGACCCCTTCGCCTTCACCGACAGCTCGTCCAGCGCATGGGCCATGTCGTCCATGAGCGAGCGAGGTTCCATAAGGCTTACGAGGCTGCCTTTCGCCACGTAGTCGCCCAAGGTAGCCGTCTCTTCGTACAGATAGGGCAAAAGGCCGTCGGCGCCGTCGAAGCGCATCCCTCCCTCGAGGTTTTCGAGCATGGCGCGCAGCACCGGGTTAGAAGCGGCGGGACGCTTCAGCTTCTTCCGCGCCTGCGCCATGGTCTGCGGCGTCGTCTCGAACTCCAGGACAGGATATACCTCCACTTCTTCGAGGGATGAGACCGTCTGCCCGGTCGAGGGGATGATACGCCGTATTTCCTCGAGCTCGTCGCCGAAGAAGTCAAGGCGCACCGGATAGCTGAGGTTGCCCGGGTAGACGTCTATGGTTCCGCCTCGGGCAGCGAACGTCCCGGGGCCGTCGAGCTCCCCGGTGTTCTCGTAGCCGCGCGCCTCCAGGGAGCGCAGAACGTCCTCGTAGTCGTTCAGGCTGCGAGAGCGCGTAGGCTGCTCCATGGCGCCAAGCTCGAAGCCTGCGCGAAGGAACAGAGGCGCGGCGGCGCAGGCCTGCACCGGCGGAATTCGGCGCACCAGGGACCGAGCGCTTGCGACTACGACCACCTCTCTGCCCTCCTGCAGGGCCCAGGCGGCCCTCATGCGTCGGGCAGCGGCCGAGAAGTCGGGCCGCTTCGGTACGAAGGGGGTATCCGTCCGCTCAGGAAAGCGCAGCACCTTGTCGTCTCCCAGGTACGCGGCGACGCTGCGGGCGAACGCGACGGCGCTCTCCTCCCCGGCGACGATCACGAGCGTCGGTTGAGGCCTGCAGGCGAATCGGGCGGCAACGAGGAAGGGGCGGGCCGACGAGGCGACGCCGATAGCGGCGTCCTCGCCTTTATCGAGTTTTGCCCAGAACGGCTCGAGGCAATGCGACTTCTCAAGCACGAAAGCAAGCGAGTTTATGAGCATGGGCAAGCCCGTCCTTCCGAAAACAAGCGTAAGGATTATTCAGTGTAGCAGACCCTAGGCGGCTTCTTCGTCCAAGGCTATCTTCGCCACCATATCGGAATAGCCGCGATATGCCGGAAGCAGCACGAACTGACGACCTCGCCCAGCATGGTTCCTCGCAACATGGGACCCGCGTCTTGCCACCCTCGCCTCCAGCAGTCTCAGCATCGGTTCCGAGCGGGACGGCGTGCTGCTCGGCACGAGGTCCCGCAAGGTCACGCTAACTCGCCAAGGTTCCAGTCCGGCAACGTTGGCCTTTTCGTAGAGACGGTTGACCGCGGCCGCTATGGGCTCGGCAGCGGCAATAGGCCTGGCAAAGCACCGGCTTTCGCAAACGTAGCCCGGAAGCGCCCGCGTTCGCTCGCTTGCTCGAGCAGACGCCGCAGCGATGCGTTCTGCCGGGTCGTCCGAGTATCGACCATGCGGACCGGCTGGCCCGCAAACGGCGGGATACCCCAGATGGAGCGTGACCGACGTGGCGGCAAGACCATCCAAGGCAAGGTCCTCGCACAGCTCGCGCGTCATCCCGCAGATTGTACGCTCCATCTGGTACCCGGTGCATCTCGACGGCATAAGAGTGGCTTTGGAGACGCTGCTGCCGGCGGCTTTGCATCTGAGAACTTGCCGCAGCGTGCAAGGCTCCATGCCCCAGGCATGGTCGATGAGAAACTCGGCCTCCGCGCCGAACTCCCGATACAGCGCCTCCTCGCTTTCGCCAGCCACGCCGGCGAGATCGTATATCCCAAGCTGCTCGAGCCTTCTCGCCGTCTCCGGCCCGAAGCCCCACAGGTCGGCAATCGGGCGATGGAGCCAGTAATCCCTTCGAAACGAGGCAGCATCCAGCAATGCCACTTTCGAAGACGACTGAGAAGCCCTGTCGCGAGCCACCTTGGCTAGGAACAGGTTGTCGCCTACCCCCACTTCGATGGGTATTCCCGTTTCGGCGAACACGATGCGAGCCAGCTCGCGGGCAAGATCGCGCGAATCTGCGCCCGTCGTCGCCAGATAGGCCTCCGCATCGATGAAGTGCTCGCCTATGGAGCGCACGAAAATATCGCCCGGTCCCGCGTAGCGCAGGTAGGTGTGGTAGACGCTCGCTGCCTGCTCTGCCCAGAGGTCCGCAAGCGCTTGCGGCAACCAAGGGGCACGCCGACCATTGTTCGCGGCAGACGCTCCCTCAGGCTCATCTATATCGATGGGAAGTCCGACGCATAGGTACCTACCCGGCGTAGCGTTAACGAACGGCTCCATGGAAAACCACTCCCTTCTATAATACGTTTGTTCGTATTATAGAGAAACATTGGATGTGAATAGAATAAATGTTCGTATATGGAGAGAATCCATGAATCGTTCTAAAAGTCCCGATGAAACGAAAAGGACCCCGGTGCAAACCGGGGTCCTGCATACCAAGGAAGTGCTTGTGGAGCGAATTACTTCGCCTGAATCGCCGCCTGTCCTGCAGCAAGGCGCGCTACAGGGACACGGTACGGCGAGCAGCTCACGTAGTCGACGCCGCACGCCTGGAACGTATGGATGGAGTCGGGGTCGCCGCCATGCTCGCCGCATACGCCGCATACGATGTCGGGATTGCCCTCATGGCCAAGCTCCACGCCCATCTTCACCAGCTTCGCGACGCCGGCATCGACCGTCGCGAAGGGGTTGAAGGGCAGAATGCGGTCACGCAGGTACTGAGGCACGAACTCCGCCTCCACGTCGTCGCGGCTGAAGCCGAACGTGGTCTGGGTAAGGTCGTTGGTGCCGAAGCTGAAGAAGTCGGCGTAGCGGGCGATCTCGTCGGCAGTCACCGCTGCACGCGGCAGCTCGATCATGGTGCCGACCGGAATGGACAGCTCCACGCCCTGCTCGGCCGCAACTTCGGCGACCGTACGCTCCACCAGCTCGCGCATGGTCTCCAGCTCGGGGACGACCGAAACCAACGGGACCATGATCTCGGGCTTGGGATTCAACCCGCGCTTGATCAGCTGGGCAGTGGCCGTGGCGATGGCGCGCGCCTGCATCTGGGGCAGTACGGGGTAAACGATGCCGAGGCGGCATCCGCGCAGGCCAAGCATGGGGTTCTGCTCGGCAAGAGCGTCGATCTGGTCCATGAGGTTGCGCTTCTCTGCGACGACGGCCGCATCGGCGCCAGCTGCCTCCAAGCGCGCGATCTCGACGTCGAGCGCACGGGGGCTCTCCAGGAATTCGTGCAGCGGCGGGTCGAGCAAGCGCACGATGACGGGCAGCCCGTCCATGGCCTCGAACATGCCGAGGAAGTCGCCGGTCTGGGCCGCCAGCAGGTCGGCCACGGCCTTCTCGCGCACCGCGGGATCCTCGTTGAGGATGAAGGTCTGGATAATCTTCTTGCGATCGCCGAGGAACATGTGCTCGGTGCGGCACAGTCCGATGCCCTGGGCACCGAAGCTGCGGGACAGGGCCGCGTCCTCGGGGTTGTCTGCGTTGGCGCGAACGCCCAGCGTGCGGAATTCGTCTGCCCACTCGAGGATGGTGTCAAGGTCGCCGGTGAGCTCGGGCATGACCAGCTCGACCGCGCCGAGCACGACGATGCCGGTGGTGCCGTCGATGGAGACAACGTCGCCTTCCTTGATGACGATGTCGGTGCCGGCAACACTGGCCTGCTTCTTCTCCGCGTCAATCTTGAGGGATTCGACGCCGCATACGCACGGCGCGCCCATGCCGCGGGCGATAACGGCGGCATGGGAGGTCTTGCCGCCATGGCTCGTGAGGATACCTTCGGCGGCGATCATACCGGCCAGGTCGTCCGGATTGGTCTCCCAGCGAACCAGCACGCACTTGCGGCCCGCCTCGGCGGCGGCCACGGCGTCGGCAGCGGAGAAAACGGCCTCGCCCACGGCGGCGCCGGGGCTGGCGTTCAGACCGCGAGCCAGCACGTCGTAGGTTGCGGACTTATCGAACTGCGGGTGCAGCAGCTGGTCGAGCTGCTCGGGATCGACACGCATGACGGCCTCCTCCTTGGAGATGAGGCCCTCCTTCTCCATCTCGATGGCGATGTGCAGCGCGGCGGCGGCGGTACGCTTGCCCACGCGGGTCTGCAGCATCCACAGCTTGCCCTGCTCGATGGTGAACTCGATGTCGCACATGTCGCGGAAGTGGTTCTCCAGCGTGACGAACACCTCTTCGAGCTCGCGTCCGGCGTCCTCCAGGCCCTCGACATGCTTGAGCTCGGCGATGGGGCTCGTGTTGCGGATGCCCGCCACCACGTCCTCGCCCTGAGCGTTGACCAGGTAGTCGCCGTAGAACTCCTTCTCGCCGTTAGCGGGGTTGCGGGTGAAGGCCACGCCGGTGGCGGAAGTGTTGCCCTTGTTGCCGAACACCATGGACTGCACGTTGACGGCGGTTCCCAGGTCGTCGGCGATCTTGTTCTGCTTGCGGTACAGCACGGCGCGGGGGTTGTTCCAACTGCCGAACACCGCCTCGATGGCCAGTTTCAGCTGCACCATGGGGTCCTGCGGGAAAGCCACGGCACCGTCGACAACCAGCGAAGGGTACTCGGCGCCCGAGACGTTCTCGGAGAAAATGCGCTTGAACTCCCCCACCAGCTCCTGCAGGTCGTCCGCGTTCAGGTCGGTATCCTGGGCAACGCCCCGGCTGTTCTTCATGGCGTTGATGGCGTTCTCGAACAGGTCGCCGTCCAGCCCCATGACCACGTTGGAGAACATCTGGATGAAGCGGCGGTAGGAATCCCATGCGAAGCGGGGATTGCCCGTCTGCTTGATGAGACCGTTGATCGACTGGTCGTTCAGCCCCAGATTGAGAACGGTGTCCATCATGCCGGGCATGGACATGGGGGCGCCGGAGCGCACGGAGACGAGCAGCGGGTCCTCGGCGTCGCCGATCTTCTTGCCCATGCGCGCTTCGAGGTCGACGCGGTACTCGCGGATGGTGTCGAGCGCGCCCTCCGGCCAGGTGTTGCCGGCGTTGGCGTACTCCATGCAGGTCTGGCAGGTGATGGTGAATCCCGGAGGCACGGGCAAGCCGATGTTAGCCATCTCCGCCAGGTTGGCGCCCTTGCCACCCAGCTGGGCCTTCATGTTGGTGTTGCCTTCGGTCACGTTCTTGCCGTCTGCATCTTTGCCGAATGCGTAGACTCGCTTGACTTCCTCAGTCACCTTACTCTCCTAACCTGAACGTATTCGGGAGCCGATCCCCAGATGACTCAGCTGATTACATGTTATCCGAAGGAGGATGAACCCGCTCATAATACCGCAAAATTTCCTGTGCGGTCTCCTCTACGGCCCGGTTTTCGGTGTGAACGACGATGCAGCCGAGCCTGCGCATGAGCGCACGGGCCTCTTCCAGGTCGCGGTAGATGTACTCGAGATCGGCGTAGGCCCCCGCCACCCCGATGGCGTTGCCGAGCCTTCGCTGGCGAATGCCCACCAGGGCATCGGGCGAGATCATGAGTCCGAACAGACGGCTTCTCTCCACGTCGAACAGCTGCGCCGGGGGCTCCGTGGAAGGATCGAGCGGCACGTTGGCGACCTTGAAGCCTTGCTGGGCCAGGTAAATGGACGTGGGCGTCTTCGAAGAGCGGGAAACGCCCAGAAGCACGATGTCGGCCCGGGTCAGATCCTGGGGGTTACGGCCGTCGTCGTGCTCGATGGTGAACTCGATAGCCTCTATGCGACGGAAGTAGTTCTGGTCGGCGATGTGCACGCTTCCCGGAGTAACCGCCGGGCGCTTGCCCGTCATCTGTGCGATAGCCGACAGCGCCCCGGTCATCAGGTCGACTGCCACAACGTCGTCGCGCTCAGCGAAGAACTCAGCCACCTCGTGGGACAGGTCGCTGTCGACGAGCGTGTAGAACACCAGGATACGCCCGTCGCCGTAGGTCGCGCGATGGCAGGCCGTGTGCTCGTCGACGAACTCCACCACCTCGTTGAAGGAGCGCACCTTGGGCAGCACCTCTATGTTGGGGTTCGTGACGCCGAACTGCGCCGCCGCCGCCCGGGCCACCGTCTGAGCGGTGATGCCCACCGAGTCGCTGACAACGTGGATGGTGGGCAGCGGCGTCGTGTTCTCTAGGCTGATGAACTCGCTTATCATCGGCTCTTGGCCATCTTCGAAAAGTCAGCGACGTCCTTGAAGATGGCGGCGAAGCGATTGAGCAGCTGCAGGCGCATCGTGCGGACCCCGTCGTCGTCGGCCATGACCATGACCTCGGCGAAGAATCCGTCGATGGGCGCGCGCAGGGCCGCCAAGGAGGCGAGCGCCGCCGGGTAGTCGTCGTCGGCAAGCGCACGGCGAACCGCGTCTGCGGCAACGTCGGTCGCCTCGAGGAGCGCCCGCTCGGAGGCCTCCATGATGGAGCGGTCGGGCTCCTCGCCCAGGGACGCGTCGCGCAGGTTGTCGGCTCGGGAGAAGGCGGTTGCAAGGTC
Organism: Adlercreutzia aquisgranensis; assembly: GCF_943193145.1. NCBI lineage: Bacteria > Bacillati > Actinomycetota > Coriobacteriia > Eggerthellales > Eggerthellaceae > Adlercreutzia > Adlercreutzia aquisgranensis. Next base: position 187,443 of record NZ_CALPDA010000004.1, read on the forward strand.
GGCGAACGTGTCGGGATCCTGGCTGCGAGCGGCTTCAAGGGCCCGAGCACGGGCGATGATGATCGCCGGCTCCACTACATCGCATGCCAGCACAGCGTCGATGGTGTCGGCGTGAACCCCCTCGTCACGCAGCATGACGGAGGTGCGGGTGATGAAGAAGTCGAGCACCTGCCGGCGGACTGCCTCCCTCTCGAACCCAATGCCCGCATCGGCGTAGGTGGCAAGGGACGCGTCGACGGCTTGCTCGAGGGAAACGGGAAGGCCGGCCTGCAGCATGGCCACGATGCCGATGGCGCCTCGGCGCAACGCGAAGGGGTCGGAGGAGCCGGTGGGGCCTTGGCCAACGCTGAACAATCCGCAGATGGTGTCGAGCTTGTCAGCCATGGCCACGATGCGGCCCACCGTCGATTCGGGAAGCGCATCGCCGGAGAAGCGGGGACGGTAATGGTCGGCGATGGCGCGGGCCACCTGATCGGTCTCCCCCGCCGCTGCGGCGTAGTAGGACCCCATGACTCCTTGGACGCTCGTGAACTCCACCACGGCGTTTGTGACCAGGTCGGCCTTGGCGAGCAGCGCGGCGCGGGCGGCGTCGCGGGAGTCGTCCCCGTCGAGGGAGGCATCGGCGGCCAGATGCGTCGCCAGCGCCACGATGCGGTCGGTCTTGTCGCGCATGGTGCCCAGCGTCTCCTGGAACACCACCTCGTCGAGGTGCTCCACGTAGCTTTCCAGAGGCCGTTTGAGGTCCTCCTCATAGAAGAACTTGGCATCGGACAGGCGCGCCCGGACGACGCGCTCGTTGCCGTCGACGATGGTGTCGGCGCAGGCGGGATCACCGTTGCTGACCAGGACGAAGGAATTGGTCAGCTTGCCCTGGCCGTCGTAGAGCGGGAAATAGCGCTGGTGCATGAGCATGGCGTCGACGATGATCTCCTCGGGAACGGCGAGGAACTCCTCGTCGAAGGTTCCCTTCAGCGGTGTCGGGTACTCGGAAAGGTTGGTGACCTCCAAAAGCGTCTTCGCGGGCAGCTCGGCCTTCGAGCCGGTCTCGGCTTCGATGGCCGCTACGCCCGCGCGGATCGCCTGTTCGCGCTCCGCCTCCGAAGGGACCACGAAGGCGGAGCGGACCACGTCGAGCAGCTGGTCGGCATGGGCGACCTCCCACGGGCCCGCGGCGAGGAACCGATGGCCCCAGGTAAGGCGCCCCGCTTCCAGCCCGGCGAAACGCACGGGCACCACCTTGTCGCCCAAAAGCGCCACCAGCCAGCGGACGGGACGCGAGAAGAACGCGCTCTGCGTGCCCCAGCGGCACGATTTCGGCCAGGAGATGGACTCGATAACGCCCTCGATCACCTCGGGCAGCATCGAATCGACCTCGACGGAAGCGACATGGCGGGTGGCGAAGACGTAGTCGACGCCGTCCACGCTTCGGCGCGTCAGATCCTCGACAGAAAGCCCTTTGCCCCTGGCGAAGCCGACGGCGGCTTTGGTGGGGGCCCCCTGGTCGTCGAAGGCGATGGCGGCGGAGGGGCCGCGGAAGACCTCGGTCAGCTCCTCGGTGCGCAAGGCCACGTCGCCCACCACGGCGATGAGCCTGCGCGGCGAGGAGTAGACGCTCACGTCGCCATGGGGGATGCGCTTGGCGTCGAGGGCCTCCCCCGTCAGCGTACGAAGCTGCTCCGTGGCCTTGTGCAGGTCGAACGCGGGGATCTCCTCGGTGCCGATCTCGAAGGCAAGCGTTGCGGTGTTTGCGTTTTCCATAGTGCTCACTACTCCTCGCCCTCAAGGCTTCTCTTCGGCTCGCCGGTTTCCGGGTCGACTCCCACGACATGCTCCATGTACGAGGCGCAGCACGCCTTCGCAAGGGTGCGCACGCGCAGGATGTAGGCCATTCGCTCGGTTGCAGATATGACGCCGCGGGCATCCAGCAGGTTGAAGGCGTGGCAGCACTTGAGCACGCTGTCGTAGGCCGGAAGCGGAAGGCCCGCCTCCAGGGTGCGCATGCATTCCGCCTCGCGCTCGTTGAACTCGCGGAAGAGGAATTCGGTATCGGCGACCTCGAAGTTGAACTTCGAGTACTGGCGCTCGTTTTCCAGGTACACGTCGCCGTAGGTGAACGTGACGCCGTCGGATCCGCGACTCCACACGATGTCGAACATGCTGTCCACGCCCTGGATGTACATGGTAAGGCGCTCCAGACCGTAGGCGATCTCGACGGGCACCGGGCTGCACTCGAAGCCGCCCACCTGCTGGAAGTACGTGAACTGGGTGACCTCCATGCCGTCGATCCACACCTCCCAGCCAAGGCCCCAGGCTCCCAGGGTGGGAGATTCCCAGTCGTCCTCGACGAAGCGCACGTCGTGGGCCTCGACGTCGATGCCGATGGCTCGCAGGCTGCCCAGGTAGAGATCTTGGATGTTGTCGGGCGAAGGCTTCATGAGCACCTGGAACTGGTAGTAGAACTGGGTGCGGTTCGGGTTCTCGCCGTAGCGTCCGTCGGTAGGCCTGCGGCATCCCTGCACGTAGGCGGTTCGCCAGGTGTCGGGACCCAGCGAGCGCAGCGTGGTGGCCGGGGCGTTGGTTCCGGCGCCCACCTCGTTGTCGTAGGGCTGCAGGATGACGCAGCCCTGCTCGGCCCAATAGCGCTGCAGGTTCATGATGACGTCCTGGAACGTCGGCGGCAGCGCCTGCGTCTTGGCGGCTTGGGCGACCGGGGCCGCCTGCAACGGTTGGCTCATGGTTCTCCTTCTGGTCAAACGGCTATGCAGCGGATGCGCCCCGAAGGCCGAAGCGCCTGGGAACGGAGCGGTTACTCGAGAACGCGCATGCTGGTAAGGGGCCAGTAGACGAGTGCCCCCCGCCCGGTGACGGACGACACCGGCACGGCGCCGAAATAGCGGGAATCCTGGGAGTTGGTGCGGTTGTCGCCCATCACCCAGATGTGGTCCTCGGGGACGGTGTAGGGAAAGCTCACGCCGCCGGCCAAGGTGTAGGTGGGCTTGCCGTCAGTGTAGGGCTCGTCCATGGCGACGCCGTCGATGTAGAGGGTCCCTGTGTTGTCGTCGATGTCGACCACCTGGCCCTCCGTGGCGATGCAGCGCTTGATGAGGATGCGACCGGGAATCTCGGGGTCGTGGAAGGTGACGATGTCCTTGTACTCCGGTTCGCGGAAGTAGTAGCTCACCTTCTCGGCGAACACCATGTCCCCCACCATGATGGTGTCCTCCATCGAGCCGGAGGGAATCTCGTAGGCCTGGAAGACGAACTCGCGCATGAACCAGGACAAACCCAGGATGACGATGACGAGGGCCAGGATGCTCGCGATGGTCTTGAGCACCCGCCCCACCGCGCTGAGGATGATGTTGCCGCCCTGCGGCCGACGTGGCCCTTGGTCCATGGAAGGTATAGCTCGCTTTCCGCCGAATGGGGCCCGGGCCCCGCCGTGCAATCAGTCGTAGCCATACATGATACCCCGACGCGCCCGCTCTTACGCTTCGGCGGTCAAACTCTGCAGACTTTGCAGAAAAGAAACGTCGTGCTCGTCGAAGGAGCGCACCACCTCGTCGGTGAGCAGGTCCGGGCGCAAGCGCCAGGTGCGCTCGATGCTCTGCTGGCGCCTCCATCGGTCCACCGCCTGGTGGTCGCCCGACAGCAGCACGGGGGGAACCTCCATGGAGCGGTACGTGGAGGGGCGGGTGTACTGGGGGTACTCCAGCAAGCCGTCGACGAAGCTTTCCGTTTCCGCGCCGTTTTGGGCCCCCAGCACCCCGGGCAGCTTGCGCACCACCGCGTCGATCACCACCATGGATGCCAACTCGCCGCTGGTGAGCACGTAATCGCCCAAGGACAGCACCGTGTCGGCAAGGCTGTAGGCGCGCTCGTCGATTCCCTCGTAGTGCCCGCACACGAAGACCAGCCGGCGCTTGGCCGCAAGCCGGTCGGCCACGCGGTCGGTGAAGGGTTCGCCGCAAGGCGAGAGGAACAGCACCTCGGTGCCGTCGTCTCCGCTGCGAGGCCCCACGATGTCGTCGAAGGCCTCGAATATGGGTGCGCAGCGCATCACCAGGCCGTTTCCCCCTCCGTAGGGATCGTCGTCGGTGGTGCGGTGGCGGTCATGGGTCCAGTCCCTCAGGTCGTGGGCGCAAAACTCCAGCAGGCCCTTCTCTTGGGCGCGTTTCATCATGGACTCGCCCATGACGGAGTCGTACATGCCGGGAAAGGTGGAAAGGGTGTCTATGCGCATCAAATCCCCTACAGGTCCATGATCCCCGCAGGCAGGGACGTGCGCACGATGCGCGCGTCGACGTCGAATGAGACAACGATGGCATCGACGTTGGGCACCAGGAAGACGGAGCCGTCGGACGAGGTCACCTCGAGCAGCTGCTGGGACGGGTTGTCGACAATGCCGGAGACGACGCCGACCTCGCCCAGGGCGATGTCGACCACGCGGCACCCTTCGAGGCGAAGCCCGGGCGTCTGGGCAAGCGACTCCCCCACGTCCTCGGTCCGCGCCAGGCAGAAGGAACCGGCAAGGCGCTGCGCGGCGTCGATATCGCGGATGTTGCGGAAGAACACGAGGTAGTCCTCGCCCGAAAGGCGCTCGACCGACTCGACCACCCCGTGGCGGTCTCCGTCGAGCGTAGGGGGCACGAAGGAGACCTCAAGACCCGGACGTAGCAAAAAAGGAAGGCCCGCTGCGTTGCGCGCAACAAGCCCTCCTTGCAGTTGCCGAGCCTTGGAAAGATATGCGGCCTTGGTCCACGAGCTCACGAGTCGAGCAGCTCCACTTCCACGCGGGCGTCGGTCTTAGATGCCGCAGCGCGGGCGAGGGTGCGGATAGACTTGATGACCCGCCCCTGACGGCCGATCACCTTGCCGGCATCCTGCTCGTTGACGGAGATGTTGACGACGATCAGATCGTCGTGCTCTTCGCCAAGGGCAACGCTCACCTCGTCGGGGAACTCGACCAGAGGCACCACCACGGCCTGGACAAGGCCGATAATGTCGTCGCTGACTTCGGACATGGGCTTAGGCGTTCTCGCGGTAGCGCTTCAGCAGGGAGGCCACGGTGTCGGTCGGCTGCGCGCCGTTGGCGATCCAGCGATCGACCTTCTCGAGGTCGAAGGAGACGACGGCGGGGTCGGCGATGGGGTTGTAGCGACCCACTTCGTCGATGAAGCGGCCGTCGCGGGGGCTGGAGGCGTTGGCAACGACGATGCGGTAGTAGGGACGCTTCTTCGCACCGTGACGGGCAAGGCGAATTTTCACTGCCATGAAGATGAACTCCTTTTGCTTCTCTTGATATCTTTATCTGCGTACGCCGGTGCAGGCGGTTCCGTACCGACGCAGCGAAAACAGCAATTGCTAATGATACGGCTGCACGTAACCGTTTGCAAGGGTCGACCCCTCCTCTCCCCTTTTCGCACTTCAACATTCGGCGAAAAACCATACTTGACTGCAGTAAAGAACCCCCGCTTGCATGAAGCGGGGGTTCTAATGGCGGACTTGTGCGAGCCCGCAGGCGTACAGCAACCTACGGCAGGGCCGCTAGCCCATGGTGGGCGCCGGTCCCGTGTAGGGAATCAGCACCATTGCCACCGTCAGCACGACGATGCAGACCACGCCCAAGATCACGAACAGCTTCGAGCCGAACTTGAGCCATGTGGAGTACTCGATGCGTGCGATGGCCAGGCCGCCCATGATGGCGCCGGACGTAGGCGTGAACAAGTTCACAAGGCCGTTGCCCGCGCTGTAGATCATGATCATGACGTCGGGCGAGAAGCCAAGGCCCGCAGCCAGGGGGCCCATGATGGGCATGGACACGGTGGCCATACCCGAGGAAGACGGGATCAGGAAGGACAGCAGCACGTAGAGCAGGAAGGACAGCGGAGCGAAGATGATGGCGGACATGCCCTCGAGCGCGTTAGCGGCGTTGGTGAGGATCCACATGTCCAGGCCCGTGGTGCCCATGAGCACGGTGATGGAACGGGCCAAAGCGATGATGAGCACGACCGACATCATGTCAGCTGCGCCGTTGATGAAGGCCTTCACGAAGCGGGACTCGGACAGGCCACCCACGATGCCGATGACGAAGGTCATCAGCAAGAACCAGGTGGAAGCCTCGTCGAAGTACCACTGGCCCAGCGGCAGGCCGCACAGGAAGGCGGACCAGCCCTGCGACACCTGCTCCTCGGCCACGGACTCGCCGGTCACGGAGCCGTCGATCATGAGCGCTGCGCCGTCGGTAGCGTCAGCCCATGCGCCCTCGATCTCGGTCGCGTCCACGGGGGCTACGACCTCTTCGTACTGGGCACCGGCGTTGAACGCGTCGACCCCCAGGTCCTCCCACGGAATGAAGCCGATGATCATGATGACGAAGGTGACGGCGAACACAGCCAGAACGCCCTTCTGACGGCCGGTCAGCATCTTCTTGTTGGGGTTGGCCTCGGCTTCCTCGGTGTCCTTCTCGGCACCTCCGAACTCGGCGTTCATGGTCTCCTGCTCCTGCAGAGACAGGATGGTGGAGCCCTTGTCGGCCTTCACCTTCTTCGCGTAGCGCATGACGAACCAGATGGAGATCGCAAGGGTGATAAGCCACAGCACGCAGCCCAAGCCGATGATGGTTGCCTGGTTGATGGCGATGCCCGAGGTGGACAAGGCGTCAACGGCCGCGCCCACGGCAAAGGGGTTTACCGTGGAGCCCAGAACGCCGGTGCCGGCGCCCAGAAGCACCGTGGCGGCACCTACCATGCTGTCGAAGCCGGCAGCCACCATGGTAGCCGCGAGCAGCAGGTAGAAAGGCACGGTCTCCTCGCACATACCGTAGGTGGTACCGCAGATGGAGAACAGGAACATCAGGATGGGGATGAGCAGAAGCTCGTTGCCGTGGAGCTTGCGCACCAGCGCGGCGATGCCGGCATCAAGGGCGCCGGTCTCGGCGGTGATGCCCAGGAAACCGCCCAGGATGAGCACGAACAGGCAGACGGGCAGCGCGTCGGTGAAGCCGCGGACAGGAGCGGTGGTCACGTCGGCGAGCGTTGCGCCGGTGACGCCCTCAACACCGCTGGCTCCCATGATGACGGTGATGATGGCAAGGACGATCAGGATGATGAGCAGAATCGAGAACGAGGAGAGCGCCTTGCGCTTTCTACTCTTCGCCTTTTCTTTCTCTGTCATTTCGACCCCTCCTCTTTAAGGATCGGTAACGGATAGATCCCTTTCGGGAAGGCTGCCGCCCGGCCCGAGCAAGGCGGGCGGCAGCTTCAAGCAGAGGACTACGCGGTGATGACGGTGCCCGTCTTGCCCTCGAGGCCCTCGGCGGCGCACTCGAGCGAGGTGATGAGCGCCTTGCCCTCGGGATGCGCCTGGACGAACTCGATGCAGGCCTCCACCTTGGGCAGCATGCTGCCGGGGGCGAACTGACCCTCGTCGATGTACTTGCGGGCCTCGGCCACGGTCATCGAGGAGATCTCCTGCTGGTCGGGCTTGCCGAAGTTGATGCACACCTTCTCGACCGCGGTCAGGATGACCAGCATATCGGCATGGAAGTCGGCGGCCAGCTTGGCCGAGGAGCGGTCCTTGTCGATAACCGCCGGCACTCCTTGGTACTTGCCGTCGACTTCGAGCACGGGAACCCCGCCGCCGCCCGTGGATACCACCACGTAGCCGTCGTCCATGAGGTCCTTGATGGCGTCGAACTCGACGATGCGAACCGGCTTGGGGGAAGCGACCACCTGGCGCCATCCGCGCCCGGCGTCCTCCTTGAACGTCCACCCGGTCTCGTCGGCCTTGGCCTTTGCCTCCTCTTCGGAGAGGAAGGCGCCCACGGGCTTCGTGGGGTTCTGGAAGGCCGGGTCGTTCGCATCGACGACAGTCTGGGTCACGATGCAGGCGGTGGAGCGCATGATGCCGCGCTCCTTGAGCTCGTTGAGGATGGCCTGGGACAGCTGGTAGCCGATGTAGCCCTGGGACATGGCGCCCGCTTCCGGGAAGGGCATCTCGGGCGTCTTGCCGTCGTTGGCGGCCGCATAGGCGAACGCGTTGTTGATCATGCCCACCTGCGGGCCGTTGCCGTGGGACACCACCACGTTGACGCCCTCGCCGATCATGTCGACGATATGGGTGGCGGTGTCCTTCACCAGCTCGAGCTGCTCCTGCGGCGTGTTGCCGAGGGCGTTGCCGCCCAGGGCGATGACGACGCTTGGGCCCTTTCCTTTCTTGTAAGGCATAGCGATCACCTTAACCTTTCAGAAAAGACGCCCCTAGCGCAGGGTGGCGTACATGATGGCCTTGATGGAGTGCATGCGGTTCTCGGCCTCGTCGAAAACGCGCGACTGCTTGGACTCGAACACGTCGTCCTCGACCTCCATCTCGGTGATGCCGAACTTGTCGGCGATGTCCTTGCCGATGGAGGTGTTGGTGTCGTGGAAGGAGGGCAGGCAGTGCATGAAGATGGCGTCCTTGTCGGCCAGGGCCATGAGCTCCTTGGTCACGCGGAACGGGGACAGCAGCTCGATGCGCTTGGCCCACAGGTCGGCGGACTCGCCCATGGACACCCAGATGTCGGTGTAGAGGACGTTAGCGCCCTTCGCAGCGGCCTTGGGGTCGTCGGTGAAGGTGACCGACCCGCCGGACTCCTCGCAAAGCTTCTTGCAGGTATCCACCAGACCCTGCTCGGGCATGAGGTCCTTCGGGCCGCAGCCGACGAAGTCCAGGCCCAGCTTGGAGCAGGCGACCATGAGGGAGTTGCCCATGTTGTTGCGAAGGTCGCCGAAGAAGACGAACTTCAGGCCCTTGATGCCGGTGGGGAAGTTCTCCTTGACCGTGAGCATGTCGGCGATCATCTGGGTGGGATGGAACTCGTCGGTCAGGCCGTTCCACACCGGAACGCCGGCCTTGGCGGCAAGCTCCTCCACGTCGGACTGCTTGAAGCCGCGGAACTCGATGCCGTCGTAGAAGCGGCCGAGCACGCGGGCGGTATCCTCGATGGACTCCTTGTTGCCCATCTGGGAGCTGCCGGGATCGAGGTAGGTAACGCCCATGCCCAGGTCCATGCCGGCTACCTCGAAGGAGCAGCGGGTGCGGGTAGAGGTCTTCTGGAACAGCAGCACGATGTTCTTGCCCTCAAGGTAGCGGTGCGGCACGCCGGCGCGCTTCATGTCCTTGAAGTTCTGGGAGAGGTCGATCAGGTAGTTGATCTCCTCGGGGGTGAAGTCGAGCAGCTTCGTGAAGCTGCGACCGCTCAGGTTCACAGGCATAGCTTATTCCTTTCTGGAGGGGTAAACGGTAAACGGCATCGCAACGGAAAGGCCCTTCCCGAAGCGGATATGGAAACGATCCTTCCTCGGGTCGGGCCTTTGGTTGGCTGGGTTAGTCTTCGCGCCACAGAGGCATGGACATGCAGCGCGGACCGCCACGACCGCGGGAGAGCTCTGCGGAGGGCATGCTCAGCACGTTGAGGCCCTTATCGCGCAGCACCTCGTTGGTCACGTTGTTGCGCTCGTACACTACGATGGTACCGGGGCGCAGGCACAGCGTGTTGGAGCCGTCGTTCCACTGCTCGCGCTCGGCAGCGATGCGGTCGCCGCCGCCGCAGGGAATCAGCTCCACCGGGCAGCCCACGTACTCGGCCAGAATCTTCTCCAAGGCCTCGGAGCGCTCGCGGATCTTCAGGCCGCCGGCGGGATTCTTCGTGATCTCGAAGACGGTCAGCGGGCCCATGATGCCGGGGTGCACCGTGAACTTGTCGACGTCGATCTGGGTAAACACCGTGTCCAGATGCATGAAGGCGCGGGAGTTCGGGATGTTGAACGCCAGGATCGTCTCGATGGTGGACTCGGGATCGGCGAAGAGGTTGTTCGCGATCTGGTCGATGGCGTCGGGCTCGGTACGCTGCGAGATGCCGATGGCCAGCGTCTTCTCGTTGATGTTGAGGATGTCGCCGCCTTCGATGTGGAAGGAGTTGTAGCGGCTGTAGAACTCGGGGACCTTGTCGTAGTCCGGATGGTACTTGAAGATGTACTCGCCGTAGATGGTCTCGCGGTTACGGGTGACGGAGTACATCCTGTTCAGGGAGACGCCGTTGCCGATCATCGCGAAGGGATCGCGGGTGAAGTACAGGTTCGGCATGGGAGGAACCACGAGCTTGGAGGCATCGGAGACCAGGTCGACCAGGGTGTCGGTCTTGTCGTTGGGAAGCTCCTGCAGATTGATGCCCGCCATGGTCTTCATAACGAAGGCCTTCGGGTCTGCGTAGTTCTCGGCCAGGTAGTCGGAGATGATCCCGCGGTACAGGTCCGTGTGGATGTTCGCCTCGCTCAACCACTGGGCCAGGAACTGCTCGCGCCTGCCAGGCTGGGCCATGACGTCGGCCATCAGGTCCTCGAGGTAGACAACCTCTACCCCTTCGGAGCGAAGGATGTCCGCGAAGGCATCGTGCTCGGCCTGGGCGACCTGCAGGAACGGAATGTCGTCGAACAGCAGCTCTTCGAGCGTGTTCGGCGTCAGGTTCAGCAGCTCGTCGCCAGGACGGTGGAGCAGTACCTTCTTCAAGGGCTTGATTTCGCTCTTGACGTTAACGCCTGCCATTATGCAACCCTCCTTTTCGCTAAGTGACGCACGGCCGGGTTAGAGCCGCGCGCTGCCAAGAAAACGTCCTTTAGCGCCTTCTTGGCTGTCTTCGCCAAGCGCCGTCGTTTCCGGCGGCATGCACAGGTGTTGGAATTCCCCGCCTATGCATTTTCAAACCTGAAGCATCGCTGGGTCCGTTGCGCACCGGAAACCCAACGACGTGCTTAACAGTCTCACTGATAACCCCAAAAATCAACAACAGAATCGCAACGTTAGCCTCCCGTTTCCATAACGCCTGAAAAAGAGGGCAATTGGTCATCGCTAGAATTTCAATGAGAACATGAAACAAACACAACTATTTAGCTTTTTCGTATTGACTTTATTGGAAATTACAAATTGTAAACAGATATACTTGCACGAGAAATATCTAGATGAACTAGGCTTATGGAGGAATATTGATGTATGAATTTGCATATCGAATCAAAAATATTCGATATTTCAGAGCGAAAACTCTTGAAGCGAATCAAATCGGCGCGCTTTAGCACGCGCATCGCTTGCGCAGCAAGAAGGCCAGAGCGAAAGATCAGCTCTGGCCTGGTGTTATCTGGCGCGCCCAGCAGGACTCGAACCTGCAACCGTCAGATTAGAAGTCTGATGCTCTATCCGTTGAGCCATGGGCGCTCGCCGATGATTATAGCGCACTTTCCGCGGCCGCTCGCAGCGCTTGTCCCAGCGGCAGCCTATCTCCTTCGGCGAACCGGAAGCCTACTGACCTCAGTCCGCCCTCGTCTTGCGGCTGCTCGACGTAGACGAACCGAAGCTCCACCTCTTCGTAGCCGCTCACCAGCAGCGCGTAGGCGTAGGACTGCGCCTGCAGCTGATGCTTCCTCAACAGGTCGTCCTCGGTAAGAAGGCGGTTCCTCCCCGTTTTATAGTCGACGACGAAGGCTTTGCCGTCGCCATCGGTGCAGAGCAGGTCGATCTCGCCTTCCAGGTACATGCCCTCGCCGAGGGAGACGAGGAATGGCACTTCGGATCGAACGGAGGAGTACCTCGACGCCTCCCGGAAGCACGGGCTGTCGAACCACAGCGCAACGGCGCGCCTCAGCCGCTCGGTCCCCGCATCGCTCAACCCGACCGAGCGCGCAATGGCTCCCACGGCACCATCCGGAGGCACGGAGCCGGTCTTGCCGCAGTATTCCGCCGCGCGATGAAACGCGATGCCGAAATCGGTCGCTTTGTCCTCGTCGGATGGACGATCCCCACAAGCCGGCTCGTCGTCGTCCAGGCACAGCCGCTCCTCGGTGGACGGGGGCTCAGGCGGAAGGCTCCCCTCCCCCTCGCTGCTCGCCCATAGGTCGGACGGGCCGCGGAAGCTATCCGCAGTGCGCGACAAGAAGCTGTAGGAGACCGCGTCCCGCGCCATGCCTGCCCACGGCGCGAGGCCCGCGTCGCAGGCAAGGGGCAAATCGAGCACCGGGAAACCCTCTGCGCCCGCGGCCTCGGTCCCGCAGTCCCGCGCAGCGGCGAGAACGCTGCGGGCATCCGTCCGACGGAAGAGGCACGGCTGCTCGGCGCCGATGTCGCAGAGCGCCTCCCCCGAAGGGAAATCCTCGTCGCCGAAGAGCGCGCAGCGGAAGTCCTCGATCAGCTCCGGATAGCCGGCGCTTTTCGACTCCTTGGCCACCATGGACACGACCAGCGCCTCGCTTGCCCGGGTCAGGGCCACGTAGAGCTTCCTGCGCCCTTCTGCAAGCTCCTCGTCCCGCATCCGCTGCTCCAGCAACGTTCGATAGGATAGCGCATCGCGCTGGGCGAGCAGGGCGTCCTCGGCGTCCGCCGCATCCTCCCGGTCGTCGGCGGCTGCCGCAGAGAAGCCCCTCGCAATCTTGAACAGGTTGGCGAAGCGGTCGGCGGAACGGGAGGCCTTGAGCGACATGAACACGTGACGTCCCACGGTCTCGGCCACAAGGGGGGGAAGCTTCGCATCCTTCGTGAACTCAGCCACGCCCACGATGGGAAACTCGAGCCCCTTGGACGAATGGATGGTCATAATGCGCACCGCTTCGCTGGACGAACCCGAAAGGGCGCCCGGGGGCTCCTTCAGGGCGGCGAGCTCCGCCTCGAACAGCTTGGCGAGCGCTGCCGGCCCGACCTTGCGCTCCTCTTCGAGGGACGACGCCAGGCGCAGGGCTTTGAGAACGTTGGCCTCCTCGGCTCTGCCCTGGGCGCCCTGGGCCTCGAGCCGCAGGAGCCATCCCGAAGCAGCAACCAGCTGGGATGCCACAACGGATGCGGGTTCCGACCGCAGCCTTGCGCGGGCCTCGCTGAAAAGGACGGCGGCCCGCTGCCCGGTCGAGAGGTTCGTGCCAGCTGGTCGCCCGGACGACTCGGGGGCGGAAGCCGACATCAACCCCATCGCGAGACTGCGCGTCCGGGCGAAGCCCTCCCCGTCCCACGCCGTCGCCAGCTCGAGCAGCTCCTCGGCGGTCAGACCGAACATGCCGCTTGCGAGCACCTGAAAAAGGGCCCTGGTATCGAGGGGGTTCGCCAAAGCGCGCAGCAAGCTTGCGATCACCTGGACCTCGACGGTGCCCGCGAAGGACGAGCCCCCGGCCACGATGCACTCGAAGCCCTCGTCCCGCAGCGCAGAGGCGAACACGGGCGCATTGGTCATCCGCCCAAGCAGGACCACCATGGACGAAGCGCTGTGGCCGGCCTGTCGGTATTCCGCGAACCGTCGGGCAAGCAGCATGGCAGAAGCTCTCACGGCATCAGAAGAGCTCACTTTGGCCTCGCCCTGCGCGGCGTAGCCGCACAGCTCAACCTGGATGCGGGGCAGCCCGGGCGCGAGCAGGCTTTCGCGCGACAGGTTCGGCTCGAGGGACATGAATCGCCGACCGAACGACCGGTCCTGCTCGAAGATGCGGTCCACGAAGCTCAGCACGTCCCTATGGCTTCGGAAGTTCTTGGACAGCTGGATGCCGAGGGCGCCGACCTGCGGCGAGGCCATGGTCTGCTTGTGCGCCTCGTAGACGTTGACGTCGGCGCCGCGAAAGCGGTAGATCGACTGCTGGGAATCCCCCACGGTGCACAGCCGCTCCAGGTGCTCGCCGGCAAGAAACGACACCAGGTCTATCTGCAGCTGGCTGGTATCCTGGAACTCGTCGACCATGACGAGCTTGAACTTGTCCCTGTAATAGGCCGCGATCTGCGGATGGTCGGAAAACGCCCTTAAGGTTCGAATCATCAGATCGTCGTTGTCAAAGGAGCCCGAGGCAGTTTTGAGGCGCTCGTAGATCTCGCCCACCTTCGCCGTCAGCGACACGAGCTGGGATGCGGCGGGGGCGGCCAGTCCAAGGACCACCTGGGCGCACGCCGCGGAGAGCTCCTGCTGGAAGTCCGCAACCAGCGCCTTGCACTCCTTCGAGCCGAAGTTTCGCCCGACCGTCCCGCACCGGTCCAGCGCTTGCGCGAGGGCCTCGTAGTCGCCCTCGCCCTTCCCCGACGAGAGATAGGCTTCCAAGGCGTCCAGGGAATCGGCCACGGTCCTTGCCGCCTTCTCGGAGGTGCTGCTCTCTTTCTGCAAAGCCACGACCTCTCCGACAGCGCGGTAGAGCTCAACGAGGCGACGGGCGATGATGCCTGCAGGAGGTGCGCCGGGGCCTGTCACCAGGCTCTCGAGGCCGCCGGCCATTCCGGAGAGCTTCCCCATGAGGGCCTCGAGCATCGCCTGCACGCTTGAGGCCGCCATGCCCTTGGCGCGGATATCGTACTCGCGCAGCAGCAATCCGTAGCCGAGCAGCTGCGGGTCCGTTCGCGCCGCGTCAAGGGCCTCCGAGACGGCCTGCGACACCAGCGCAAGGCGCTGGGCTTCGCTCAAGATGCCGAACTTCGGGTCGATGCCCAGCTCGAGGGCATGGGCTCTCAGGATGCGCGCGCAAGCGCCGTGGATGGTGGAGATCCACGCGCCGTCCACGCGCAGCGCCTGCTCGTGCAACCCCTCCTGGGAAAGGGTCCGCTTCACGCGCGCCTTGATCTCGGACGCCGCCTTCTCGGTGAAGGTGATCGCCATTATCTGGTCGATATCCTGCGCGAACGGCCCGCTTTCGGGAAGAAGCGCATAGGCGATGCGCTGGGTGAGCGTAAAGGTCTTGCCCGAACCCGCCCCGGCAGAGACCAGAAGCGGCCCTCCCAGGTGGGTGACGCTTTTGCGCTGGCCGTCGGTAAACGTCGTCAGATCCACAAGCTACCTCCTTTCGGGACACGAGAGGAACGAGCACCAGCTGCACGGGGCGCCTCCTCGGGGCCTGGGCGCGACATCCCCCGCGCGCATTCCGCGCAAAGCGACTTCGATGCGCCGCTCGACCTCGTCCAGCAGCTCGTGGAAACCGGCAACCTCTAACGCCTCGGCCGCATCGCCGAAGACCCCGCATTCCGTGCCCTTCACGCCGGGGATGTCCGCCTCGCCGATCGCCTGCGGGTCGTAGGCTCCCACGGCGCAGGCCCTGCCAGCCGGCTTGCCGTAGGGAACGTACAGCGCCCCGACCACGTCAAGTCCCGTCATACGGCGGACCACCTGCGCATAGACGAGCGCCTGAACCCTGTGAGGGAGCACGAGCTCGCCTCCCTGCGCCTCGGTGCCGCCGGCCGCCGTCGCGAAAGGAGAGCAGCTCGCCAGGCAATGCTCCGGCTTCGCCGAGCTCTTGTAATCGATGACCACCGCCTGGCCGCGCTCGTTCACGTCGACGCGGTCGATGCTCCCGCGGATCAGGCACCCGGCGTAGGTGAAGGGCTCCTCCGTGCCGAACGGAAGCTCGAAGTAGCGCGCAGCGAAGCCGGGCAGCATGCCGGCCTCGCGCTCGAGGTAGGACAGCAGGCGCCTGCGGAGCAGCTCCACCTCCTCGCGCTCGAGGGAATCCAAGGCGATAAGCGGGCAATCGGAGGGGCCGAGGGCGGCCTGGGCGGCCAGCCGCTCGTCGAAAACCTCCTGCAGAACCCTTCGGGCCGCAGGGAGGCTCTCGCCGTCGACCGCGCAAATGCCCCGGCTGCCAAGGCGCTCGAACGTACGCCGCAGCACGTCATGGGCGAACGTTCCCGTCTCCCGCGCGCCGAACTCGGCATCCAGGGAGTCGAGTCTGAGACGTCGCTCGGAAAACCATTTCGCCGGGCACTCGAGGTACGTCTCGACGGCCGACGGCGAGAGCAGGAAGGTCCCGTCCGGCCCCACAGGACAGAGGGCCGAGGGCGCCCGGTCGGTGTCGACGAGCGAGAACGGGTCGCGCTGGGGGAGAACATGCAGGGCAAGGCCGGCATCCTGCGCCGTGCCGTAGGCGTAACCGGTCAGGGATTCCTCGACGGCGCCGCGGCAGAACGGTCCCAGAACGCGCGGAAGGCCCGTGGCCTTGTCGTCCGCAAAAAGCGCGACCTCCCCGTCTTCGAGCTCGAACCCCATGGGGCGGTATCCGTCGGCGATCTCCTCCCATGACACCGACGGGTACGACTCCGAGGCGGATTGGTCGAAGCGGGGGCGCTCGAGAACCACGCGGTCGCAGGCGGTCTCCAGCGCGCGGAACACCATGCGCCTGTGCTCGCCGAGCGCGTCGGGGCGGTTCTGGTGCAGGCCGAGCTTCTCCGCCAGCAGGCTGACCGAGTCCTCCGACGCTTTGACCGGGTAGGACGATGCGCTCATGTCGCACAGGACAAGCATTCCGCAGCTGCATGGCGCCATCGCGCTCGCCTGCTTCAGGGACGTCACCACCACGGCAGGGTCATCCGCAGCCCCCTCGCCGCCGGAGCATCCCGAGAAACCAACCTTGACGCGGCGGAGCAGATCGATGCAGCAAAGCGGGTCGGCCTTCGCGTCTTCGCACAGCGAGAAGAACGACTCGGCGCTGCTGCATGCCGCCGCCATGGAGCGACGATGCGCGGTGGAACCCGAAGCATCCAGCCTGGCAACCGACCGCAGGACGGCCAGAGCCCCGCCGTAGTTGCCGGCCGACAGGCATGCGAAAAGCGGCTGCAAGTCGGGGTTGCACCCGACAAGATCGCCAATGACGGCCTCGCGGTCCGCAAGCCTATCGGCGCGCCAGCGCGCATCGAGCTTCGAGGCGTCGAAGAGGCTCGCCCCGGAAAGCGGGGACAGCGCGAAATCGGACGCGGCCTCCAGCGAGCAGGGCCGCTCCGTCGCGAAATCCAGCAGCGCGAGGAAGCCTCGGCCGAACGCGGTGTCCTCGAAGGCCTGGACTTCGGAGAGCGCGCAGCTTACGGTCGGGTCGGCCCGATTAAGCCACGGAACCAGGCGGCGGTGCATAGCCATGGGGTCCTTCGCGGCGACGACGACCCGGGCCGTACCCGTTTTTGCGCCCGACCTCTCGCCGAGGTAGTCGAGGATGCACTCCGCCACAAGGCGGGCCGAGGCGTAATCCCCCGAAGGCAGCAGGAAGCGGACGGCTCCCCCGGGACGGACGGGCGGCGTCGGCGCGCTCGCGTACAGCCGTCCGAGCAGCTGCTGCAGCTCGGATGCGCGGCGCGGCGACGGGATGGGGCTTTCGTAACCGTAGGGAAAGCGGGCAACGGGCCAGCGAGCCTCCAGCCTGTCCAGGAAATGCTGCTGGCCGGCAGAGGTTGCGAACGAGCCGATAACGGCCACGCAGCACTCGAGGCGATCGTCCGAGGCGACGAGCGCCGCAGCATCTGACAGGTCGACCAGAGCTTCGCCTTCAAGCGCGCTTCGGTATTCCCGGGCATAGCCGAGGGCATCGAGCTCGCGAGACGAAAGGCCGAGACTCTCCGCAGGCTCGACGCCCGTCGCAAGCAAAGCCGGGAGCACGCCCTGCGCGACGACCGAGACCGTCGAGTCGACCTCGCTTGCGGCGCAAGCCGGGCGCCCGGCCGATTGCCGAAGAAGGCGCCGGACCAGAATCTCGCGCAAGGCTCCGTCGACGACGGTCCGACCGTCCCCCAGAAGCTCCCACAGGGACCGCACCCACGACGAGACGGTCTCGAAGCGGACGCCGAAGCCCAGGCCCGCATCGGCAGCCGCCCGACGGGCGAGCTCGACATCGGAGCGGGTGCCGAGCAGCGCGACGAGCTGGGGGGCCTGCTGGCGTTGCAGCCATCGGCATCCGTCCAGCACCGCGTCGGTGAAGCAATGCGCGCACTCAAAGCCCATGGGGCCCCTCCAGCTCGCGGAAGAAGCAGCTCCTCTCCCCGGTATGGCACGCCGGGCCCGCCGGTTCCACCAGCGCCAGCAGCGCATCGCCGTCACAATCGTAGCGAAGCTCCAGCAGCTTCTGGGTGTTTCCGCTGGTAAGACCTTTGTGCCAGAGCTCCTTGCGGCTGCGCGACCAGAACACCAGCTCCCCGCATGCGAAGGTGGCGTCCAGCGATTTTCGGCTCATCCAGGCCATCATGAGCACCTCGCGCGAGCCACCGTCCTGAACTATGCAGGGCACAAGGCCCTGCTCGTTGAAAGCAAGCATGGGATATTCCATACCCTATCCACTCCCCTTTCCGAAGATGCTTAATTATACCCTTGCATCGCGTTGTGTCTTCTGCGATACTAGTACGGCTATTTCGATGCATGTAAATCGACAGCAGCCACCGTCCCCATAGTCTAGAGGTCAGGACGCGGCCCTTTCAAGGCTGAGACACGAGTTCGATTCTCGTTGGGGGCACCACGAACCGCAGGGCAGGCTTTCACGGCCTGCCCTTTTCGTTTCATGGCGTTTCGGCAGGTTTGGCGCTCGCTCGTCCCGCCTTGGGCGCATCGGCCGATCCCTTGCACTATACTGTTGCCCATGACGACCACAGAGACACCGGCTCAGGACGAAAGCGCAGACGCCAGCTCCCAGCAGACCGCACCGAGTAACCCGGTAGACGCTTCCCCGTCGGAGCCCTCCCCCGCACAACCCGCAGCACCAGAGCCGGCAGACGCGCCCCTGGTGCTCGTCATGCACGCCTCGGTGGGTTCGGGCCACCGCAGCGCCGCGGAAGCCATCGCCCAGGCCCTGGAGAACATGCAGCGGGAGCGGCGCGAGGGCCTTGCGACCAGCACCGGCGACGAAGCTGCCGACGCGCTGCTCGACCGTTGCCGCGTAAAAGTGGTCGACGTGCTTGACTTCGGGCGCATCGTGTTCGACGGAAACAAGACAGCGTCGCTGTTCACGGGGGCCACGCGCCCGTTCTACGATCTTACCTGGAGATACACTCTTACCGGACGCCTCCTGTGGGGTGGGGGGACCATCTGGTCGTGGGCCATGTACTCCCCGCTGACGGAGTACATCCGCCAGCAGAAGCCGGCCGCGGTCATCTGCACCCACATCACCGCAGCCAACGCCAGCGTAGCGGCGCGCATGCTCTCCAAGCAGGACTTCCCCATCGTGAGCGTCCCCACTGACTACGAGACCGAGGGGCTGTGGCCGCACCAGGCTACCGACCTGTTCTGCGTGGCCAGCGAGTCCATGGCCGAGACGCTGCGCCCCCGCAAGGTGCCCGACAAGCGCATCGCCATCACGGGCATACCCACGCGCGACGACTTCCGAAAAAGCTACGACTCCGCCCAGACCCGCGCATCCCTGGGGCTGCCTGAGGACAAGCGCGTGGTGCTGGTCTTGGCCGGCGCCTACCTGCCCCGCCCCTACGTGCACTTCCGCGCGGCCATCGACCAGATCGTCCCCTACATGCGCACCATGGACAGGACGCTTCACTTCGTCCTGGTTGCCGGCAAGGACCGCGAGTACGCCGACCATCTGCGCTCATCGCTTTCCGATTTGGGCGTGGAGAACGCCACCGTGCTCGAGTACGTGGATGCCATGGCGGCGCTCATGAGCTCGAGCGACCTGATCATCTGCAAGTCCGGGGGCCTCACGGTGACCGAGTGCCTGTGCTCCCGCTCCCCCATGATCTTGCTGGGGCGCGCCTACGGGCAGGAGAAGGTGAACGTAAACCTGCTCACCTCGCTGGGAGTCGCCATGCACGTGACCACGCCGCGGGAGCTGCTGGACGCCCTGCGCCACGTGTCGCTGAACCCGGAGAGCACCAAGGCCATGCTCGTCAACGGAAGCTTCCTGGCGAAGCCCAACGCTGCACGAGACGTGGTCTCCCGAAGCCTCGCGCTGGCCGCCCGCACGCGCGAGCCGGACGACCCGGTGCTGAAGCGCCACTTCGCCAACTTCTACCTCGGCGGCAAACCGGCCCACATTCGCTGATCGCCCGATCGGCCGCCCTCGCCCGAAAACCAACCGCTCCCATCCCACGAAACGAGGAAACCGTGACCTTCACCGACCTGCCCCTTTCCCCTCTCGCCCTGCAAGCCGTAAGCGACCTGGGCTACGAGAGCCCCACCCCCGTGCAGGCGCAGGCCATACCCTGCGTGCTCGAAGGACGCGACATCATCGCCGCAGCTAAGACGGGTACGGGAAAGACCGCCGCTTTCTCGCTGCCCGCCCTCGACAAGCTGCCCCATGCGGGCAAGGGCCAAGGGCCGCTCATGCTCGTCATCACTCCCACAAGGGAGCTCGCCCAGCAGATCTACGACGTTGCGGGCACCATTGCGGCGAGAACGCACCATCGCGTCGCCTGCGTTGTGGGCGGCGTGTCCCTGGAACCCCAGATCGCCGCGCTCAGAAAGGGTACCGACGTCCTGGTGGCCACGCCGGGCAGGCTCATCGACCTCATGAACCAGCAGGCCGTCGCGCTCTCCCGGGTGCAGGTGCTGGTGCTCGACGAGGCCGACCGTATGCTCGACATGGGGTTCTGGCCCTCGGTCAAGCGCATCGTCGAGCAGACGCCGGCCCAGCGCCAAACGCTTCTGTTCTCGGCCACCATCGACAGGTCCGTTCAGAAATCAGTCGGCACGCTGCTCAAGGACCCGGTCGTAGTGGAGATCGCCAAGCGCGGCGAGACCGCCGATACCGTGGACCAGTACCTCGTGCGCACGCCCCAAGAGGTGAAGCCCGCCCTGCTGAAGGCCCTGCTTGCCGAAAAGGGATCCGAGCGCGTCATCGTCTTCGCCCGCACCCGCTCCCGCGCCGACGCCACCTGCCGGCGCCTGAAGCGCGCAGGGTTTTCGGCCGAGGCGATTCATTCCGACCGAAGCCAGAACCAGCGCCGTCGCGCCCTGGACAACTTCGCCCAGGGGAAAACCGACATCCTGGTGGCCACCGACGTGCTGGCCCGCGGCATCGACGTGGACGAGGTGTCCTACGTGGTGAACTACGACCTGCCCACGCAGCCCGAGGATTACGTGCACCGCATAGGCAGGACGGGCCGCGCCGGCCATGAAGGCTTCTCGGTCTCGTTCGTGACGCCGGAGGTCGAGGACGACCT
Source organism: Adlercreutzia aquisgranensis (assembly GCF_943193145.1). Taxonomy (NCBI): domain Bacteria; kingdom Bacillati; phylum Actinomycetota; class Coriobacteriia; order Eggerthellales; family Eggerthellaceae; genus Adlercreutzia; species Adlercreutzia aquisgranensis. The sequence continues at coordinate 208,341 of NZ_CALPDA010000004.1, forward strand.
GCGAGCCATCGAGAAACTGGTGCGCAAACCCATACGGCCCCTTGAGCTTGCAGGCTTCGATATGGACCGAGCCCTTGAGGAGGCCCAGGCAAAAGCCCAGCGGGCGCAGGACAGGAAGGACCCGGAGATCCAGCAGGCCAAGCGCGAGCTCATGAGCCGCGAGCACAAGAAGCAGGCAGCCAAGGAACGGGCCGCCCAGCAGGCAGAGTCGCAGAGGCAGCGGACCCGGCGGAAGGGCGCGAAGCCCGCGCAAGCCGCCGGCCAGGGACGCGATGAGGCGAAGAGGACCCGGGGCGCGAAGCCCGCGCAAGCCGGCCGTCCGACCCAGCAGGGCCGCACCCGGGGTCAGGACATGAAGCCGGGAAGGGCGCATCGCGCCGCCCTTGCGCGCAAGCGCGGGCGCTCCTAGGATCTGCGGCGGTACCGTACAGAGGTGCCCCCGGCGCCGTTTGCTGGTTTCTGGCGAACGAGCGGGCACCCTTCCCTAACAATAAGTCGGAAGGAAGTAGGGGAAGGGGGCGCCCATGCTGATTGCCGTTGCGAGCGCGGGATCGGAGGTATGCACCGAGCAGACAACGCTTGCGGGGTTCATGTGCTACACCGTCGAGCGCGGCATCATCGTCCGCTGCCGGAACTACTCGAGCCCCATCGCACCGGGCGAGTCGTGGGTTTGCGTACTGACGTCGCTGGGGGTCGACACTTTGCTGGTGCACGCCCTCGACCAGGCTGTGCGCAGTCAGATCGAGCGTCAGGGCATCGACGTGGTCGAGGGGTTTTGCGGCAGCATCGAGCGTGCCGTTCAAGCGTACCTGTCCGCCCTCATGCACGGTTGCGACGACGACTACCCGGAGCTTGCGGCCGTCTGACCGTCCTAGTGCGCCGAGACCGGCATCGGGAAAAGAAGAAACCCCGCCCTTCGCAGAGTGAACTGCGTCCCAAAACTTGGACGAATTAGTAAGGACTAAGCTGCTAAGGACTGATTTCGGAATTCCTCCGGAGTCAGTCCTTTCAGTTTAACCTGTCGTCTCCTCGTATTCCAATGAACGATGTAAGCGTCCAGATCTTTCTTGAACTCTTCGAAGGTAGCCCATTTCCGACCCTTGAAGAACTCATCTTTGATATGACCGAAGATCTGCTCGGTAGCCCCGTTGTCGATGCAGTTGCCCTTTCTCGACATGCTCTGCACGATGCCGTGCTCTCTCAGTCGCTCGGCCCAGGCCCTCTGCTGGTATTGCCAGCCCATGTCCGAATGCAGGATCGGTGTCGCGCCCTTCGGCATCCTGGAGAAAAGCTGATCGAGGATATCGTGCTGCTGGGCCATGCTCGCGCTCTTCGACACCGACCACGCTATTATCTCTTTGCTCCCGAAGTCGTATATCGGCGCGAGATAGGCCTTGCCCCACGCCTGCTTGAACTCCGTGACGTCGGTGCCCATCTTCTGCCAAGGGCCCTCCGCTCCGAAGTCGCGCCCCAGCACGTTCTCGAAGGTCTCGCCGACGAGGCCTTTGTACGAATTGTACTTGTGATAGTCGGTTTCGCGGCGGATGCCGCAGCTGATCCCCATCTCGTGCATGACCTTCAACACCGTCTTGTCCGCGATGCGCGCGCCGCGCTCGGCGCGCAGGCACATGGCGATCTGCCGATGTCCGCAGCCGTTGGGA
>NZ_CALPDA010000005.1:0-207046 GCF_943193145.1 Adlercreutzia aquisgranensis
CATATGTCAATCGTAATCCGACTGTCCGGGCAGGGGACTTAAACGGTCGGACCAACTACGATTCAGACTGTAATGGGCAGCTGTCCGGCAGAGGCAGGCGAAGCAGGCGAGGGGGGCGGCTGTCCGGCAGAGGCAGGCTAAACAAACGAGGGGAACCGGCGGCTCGCAGAAGCGAAGAGGCGCAGGCGAGATGGGCGGAGCCCAGCGCCGCGCAGAGGCGAGGAGGCGCAGGCGGGGCGGATGGAGCCCAGCGCCGCGCAGAGGCGAGGAGCAGGCGGGCAAGGCGAACAGGAGCCAGCAGCGCGCAGAAACAAGCAGCGCTGCCAGGTGGCGCCTAACGGGCCTGGTCGTCGCAGCGACGCTTGATTTCCGCGATATGCGGCGGCATGTCCTCCTCGGTCATGGACTCGACGACGGCGCATGTGCCCGCCGCCGACGCGGTGTCGTAGTACCAGCATTTGTAGGTGATGAAATCCAGCGTCTGCTGCAGCTCGGCCATCTGGCGCTCAATCTCGCTTCGGCGCCCGTACACCAGCGCCCGCCGCTGCTCGATGGTGGCGTCGCCGCCCTGGTACAGCTCGACGAAATCCCGAATCTCGCGAATGGTCATACCCGACATCTTCAGGTACCCGACCAGGCGCAGCCACTCAAGATCCGCCCGAGTAAACAACCGCATGCCGCCTTCGGTCCGAAGCACCCCGGGCAGCAGTCCGTTGCTGTCGTAATAGCGAATGGTCGATGCGGGAATGCCCATTTCGCTAGCCACTTCGCCGATAGTGTACGTCCTCTCCATGGGCGCAGCTCCTTCTTGCTTCTTGCGGCAAAAGCCTCGTGCGCGACGGTTGGCTCCGAAGCGTCGGGGCCTCCCGTGGCGAGACGGTGGATTCTCTTGCACCCATTATTGACTTAAACCAAGGTTGAAGTTCAAGAATGAATTTCGTTTCCCTCGGGAACGGCACGCAAACGCGACCCGCAGGGATTCGCCCAGCATCCGACGAGGGGCACTGAAGCACGAGCACGAAGGGGCCGTCATGAGATTGAGCCGCAGAACGTTTCTGAAGCTAGCAGGAACCGCCGCCGGATCGGTAGCGCTAACAGGGCTGTGGGGATGCGCGAGCGGCGCCGCAAGCTCAGGCGCGAGCGGGGGCGGGGGCGCGGACGCAAGCACAAAAGGCCCCGAGGGAGCAAACGCGAACAGCTCGCAGAACGTCGGCGCAAACGCAGGCGACCGCGGGCGCAACGTCCGTCTCGCAAGGTACGCCAAGCGTTTCGCTCATAATTTCTGCTTGCGCCGCTGCAAAAGTGTGCTAGAGTTTGCGCCATGCTTTTCCTGAACGCACAGACCGCCGCCTTGTCCGCTGAGTCCAGCGCGGTTCGCAGCGCCCACAAGGCGCAGCAGTGTATGTGCGATACGGCGTGTGCCATCATGAGCGAGCACCTGGCTCAGCAATCCGCAGCCGCCCATCCCCCATACGTTTTGTACCGATATTAGAAGCACACGGTTGGACCGGGTGCTTTTCTTTTTGCCCGCCCAGCCGTGTGCGCCTCCGACTTCGCAGGCCGCCCGTTGCGGCCGCTGACGCCGCCGACAGCAACCCCTGTTCCTCCAGCTTGCGCGACACCTTTCGACCTGCCGAACGGCAGCCCCCCCCGAAAGCAGCCGCGCAAGCCGAACCGAGCAACGAAAGGAAACCTATGTTCTTGAAGATTCTCCTGGTCATCGCCTTCGTGGCCGTGGCCGTGGGCGTGGGCATCTACTGCCGCCGTTCCACCAAAACCGTGGACGGCTTCGTGCTGGGCGGTCGCAACGTGGGCCCCTGGATGAGCGCCTTCGCCTACGGCACCAGCTACTTCTCCGCCGTGGTGTTCGTAGGCTACGCCGGTCAGTTCGGCTTCAAGTACGGCATCGCAGCCACCTGGGCCGGCATCGGCAACGCCATCATCGGCTCGCTGCTGGCCTGGTGGGTGCTGGGTCCGCGCACCCGCGAGATCACCCACCGCCTGGGCGCCCAGACCATGCCCGAGTTCTTCGGCAAGCGCTACAACTCCAAGGCGCTGCGCATCGCGGCGGCGGCCATCATCTTCGTGTTCCTCATCCCCTACACCGCCAGCGTCTACAACGGCCTGTCGCGTCTGTTCGGCATGGCGTTCAACCTGCCCTACGACGTGTGCGTCATCGGCATGGCAGTTGTGACCTGCATATACGTGGTGGTCGGCGGGTACATGGCCACGGTTATGAACGACTTCATCCAGGGCATCGTCATGCTGCTGGGCATCAGCGCGGTCATCGTGGTGGTCATCATGAACAACGGCGGCTTCTCCGAGGCCATCGTGAGCCTGTCGCAGCTGCCCGCGGAAGGGTCGGCCATGCAAGGGCCCTTCGTCAGCTTCTTCGGGCCCGACCTGCTGAACCTGCTGGGCGTGGTGGTACTCACGTCGCTGGGCACCTGGGGTCTGCCGCAGATGGTGCAGAAGTTCTACGCCATCAAGAGCGGTCCGGCCGTGAAGCAGGGCGCTATCATCTCCACCATCTTCGCCTTCGTGGTGGCCGGCGGCTCGTACTTCCTGGGCGGCTTCGGGCGCCTGTACTCGAACCAAATCGAGTACGCCGCCAATGGCACGCCCATCTACGACTCGGTCATCCCCACCATGCTCTCCACCCTGCCCGACCTGCTAATCGGCCTGGTCATCGTACTGGTGCTGTCCGCTTCCATGTCCACGCTGTCGTCGCTGGTGCTCACATCGTCCTCTACGCTGACCATCGATCTGATCAAGGGCAACGTGGTGAAGGACATGTCCGAGAAAAAGCAGCTGAGCTGCATGCGCGGGCTGCTGGTGCTGTTCGTGGCGGTGTCGGCGGGCATCGCGCTTCTGCAGTATCACTCGTCCATCGTGTTCATCGCCCAGCTCATGGGTTACTCATGGGGCGCGCTGGCCGGCGCCTTCCTGGGTCCCTTCCTGTGGGGCCTGTACTCCGGGCGCATCTCGAAGGCCGCCGTGTGGTGCTCCTTCGTGTTCGGCGTGGGGCTTACCGTGGTGAACATGGGCATGGGCTTCGCCGGCACGCCGCTGATCGCCAGCCCCATCAACTGCGGAGCCATCGCCATGGTGGTGTCCATTGTGCTGGTGCCGCTGGTGAGCCTGTTCACGAAAGCGGTTCCGTTCCAGATTAACCCGCCCACCCCGGAAAGCGGCATCGACCGCGAGTTCGCCGCCGAAGTGGCTGGTCAGGAGCTGCCCGAGCCCGTGGCTGCCATGGACAAGCCGCTGTAGGGGTCGCGCCGCCGGCGAGCGGTCGCCCGGGCCAACAGCCAGCCCGACCGCTCGCCAATCACCATCTGATCGCTTCTCGCGCCGACCGCTCTCTGTGGCCGGCGCGCGCGATGGAGGGGGGGGTGCATCGGCCACGGCAGCTCGTCCTGCATGACCGGACGCAGCGATCATGGGCCGCGGCCGGGCCGCGCGCTCCGAAACCGCAACCAACGCCGCCTGCCCTACACGAACGGCACGGGCGCTTCGGCAAGGAGAGGCTCCATATCAAGCCGCAGCGTTTGCTCCACCACCTTCATCAGCTCGTCGTCGCTGATGTCGGGCCGCACCTTCACCAGTCCCACAATCCCGAAGATGACCAGGCAGAACATTTCGAAAACCAGCTCGATCTCCACCTGGTGGAACGCCGCGTACTCCGCGGCCACATGATCGCACAGGCACTGGGCGGTCTCGCGGGTGGCCCGCACGTCGAAGGCGTTGCGAATGCCCAGTTCCTCCAGCACGGCGATCATGGGACGCGGACGGCCGGCAGCATCGTAGAGCGAGTAGCGAAACATCCGCACGCATTTGCGCAGAGAGCCGAGGGTATCGCCGAACACGCGCATCTCGTTCCAGACGATTACCGTTTCCACCAGGTCTTCCACATAGTCGTCCACCACGGCGCAGACGATGCCCTGCTTGTTCCCGAAGTGGTAGTACGCAAGCTCCCGCGTGACGTTGGCTTCGGCGGCTATGGCCCCCACGGTGGTTGCGCGCACGCCGTTGCGCTCGAAGAGCTTGCGGGCTGCAGCCACGATAGCCCCGCGCGTGCCGGAAAGCCGCCGCGTCTCGCCCAGCGACTTGCGCCCAGGCCGAGGCGCCAGCACCGCCTCCGCCAAAGCGGCCGTCGATTCCGAACCAAGCCGTCCCATAGCACCCCCCCCCGCAACTGGCTGCCAACGATAGCCCCTCTGTAGCAGCTTAGCGCAGAATCAGCTTTCACAAAACTACCTGTTCTGTGAAATCTTGAGCGGAAACCTCCTGATAGACTGCGGACAAGACGCCCCGATTGGATGTCGGGGCCCGAAAAGGAGGGGTAGCGATGGGCATCCTGTACCAAGCGGCCGACCCGATCTACTGGGCAATCTGGCTGTTCGTCCTGTTCGCGCTGATGGCGTTCAACGAGTTGGGACGCGTGAAGCTGTGGTGCGGCATCGCGCTGTTCGCCGTGGTGCCCGTGGTCATGACCATCTTCGTGTGGCCCACCACCGCCGCCCCGGGCAACGAGTACGGCACCGGCACCTGGTTCAACTGGGTGAAGACCTATTCGGCCCTGGCCGGCTGCCTGGGATTCATGGCGCTGCGGTTCGTGAAATGGACCGGCAAGGACGGCCGCGTCCACTACCTCTACGAGAAGAAGTGGGCGCTGTGCTTCCCGCCGCTGATCCTGGCCATCAACATCGCCGAAGCGGTGCTGCGCGACTTCCAGGTGTTCAGCTTCGCTCTGTGGAACGGCGGCGTGGTCGAGAACCTGTGGACCATATCGGGGCCGTGGAACATCATGAACGGCATCGCGGGCATCCTGAACATCGTCACCATCTGCGGCTGGTTCGGCATCTTCATCTCGAAGGACCCGGCCAAGGACATGATCTGGCCCGACATGATCTGGGCCTGGGTCATCTGCTACGATTTGTGGAACTTCGCCTACACCTACAACTGCATCTCGGACCACTCCGCCTACTGCGGCCTGGCGCTGCTTTTGGCCTGCACCATCCCCACGTTCTTCATCAAGCGCGGCGCGTGGCTGCAGCACCGGGCGCAGACGCTGGCGCTGTGGATCATGTTCGTGATGACGGTGCCCCAGTTCGCCGATGTGCTGGCACCCATCCCCACCACCCACAACCCCACGGCGTTCTTCGTGGTGAGCCTGCTGGCCCTGGCCTCCAACGTGGCGCTGGCCATCTACCAGTTCTATCGCGTGCGGAAGCTGAAGCTGAACCCGCTGAAAGACGAGATCTACGCCGGCACGAAACCCTACGAGCGCGTCGTGGAAGAGAACCGCTAGGGCAGAACCGCTAGGGCCACAGCGAGCGAGGCGGGCGCGGGCGTCGGACCGCCGCGGGCGAGGGCCAGCACCCCCTCGCTTCCTGGCACAAATCGTGCGATTTCCAAATTTTTTCGGCCCGGCAGGACGGCCTTTCGCACCGAACGAAGAGCCTCCTTCTTTTCCCTGCTTCCATAAGCTGGGAAAACGCTGAAGGCTTGCGTGCAAGGCTGATCATCGCCGCCCGCGAAATTTGGAATTCGGCGAATCTTTGCCAGTAAGGGCACCGCGCGACGGCAATCCCTGCCGAACGCAACTACGGCACCGAACGCGCCATGCCGCGAGCAATAGCGACCCCAGCTCCGTCGCACCGTCGCACATCGGGGGCGCCCGCCCTAGTTCTGGCTCCTTGCCTCGGCCACGATGGCGTCGAACAGGCTGAGCACCGCCGGCCGCGTCTCGTCGGCACGGCACATCGCGAACACTTCGAATCGTTCGGCGCAATCATCAAGAGGGCGCGTAACAATATCACCGCCAAATCGTACGTAGTCGGGAAAGAACACGCCGAAAATAACGCTGTCTGTCGTTTGCGGAAAGCACAGTGTGTCGGGCTCGAGATGCTCGATGGGCATGTCTATCCCGTGGCGCTTTCTGACTTTGCGCACGTAGGCGTGGTAGGCCTCCCTGTCTTGCATCGGATAGGAGATCATATGGGCGTTTGCCAGGTCGTCGAAGCTCAGGTGGCTTTTTGTCGCTAGCGGGCTCGTCGCGTGACAGGCAATGCCGAACGGTATGCTGAACAGGTGCTCGCAATGAAGCTCCGGCAAGTCGTCATCGAACCAGAACCCCACGGCGACGTCCACTTCGCGCCTCATCAGCTTCACCGGGCAATCGCGCACGCCAGTTTCCACCATCGCCAGCTGAAACACCGCCTCCTGCGAATGCGAAACCCGCAAGGCTGCCTCCGATATCACAGAAGCAATTCGCGGGTTCAGCAGAGGGCCCGCCACACGGACGACTGCGTCAGCCTTCGCCTGGCACGCGCGCGCTCGATCGAGCGAGGAGCCGTACAGAGCCACCACCTGGCGCAAATCCTCCACCAGCACGCGCCCGCCCGCAGTAAGCTCAACGCCCTGGGAGCTACGTTCGAAAATGCGGAAGCCCACTTCGCGCTCGGCCGCGGCCACATGTTTGCTCAGCGTCGACTGCGTGAGGAACAATCGCTCGGACGCCTTTCGGAAGCTGAGGCTTTCCGAAAGCACCACCAGTTCCTCGCAAAGGCGGATATCCATAGCGTCCCCTTCCACGCTTGCATTGCGCACCGCTTCCCCTGAAAACATCATACTAAATTGCCGGCGGCGCAGGCGGGGGCAAAACCTCTGCGCCCTTTCCGAATCGGACCAAACCCTTTCCGTTTCGGAAACCAGCAACCGCACGGCCTTCACCAGCATGTATTCCAATTCGGCCAGCAGCCTTTCCAGATCGAAGCTTCCCGAGACGTCTTTCGCAGCGATACCGTGAAAGTGCCCAAGCAGCCGGCGCCGTGCACAGCGGGAGGGCCCGCGCAAATCGCGAAGGGACGCGCGAACCATCCCAGCAGCACCCGCTGCGGCCAAGCGCTCGGGAAAGAGAGGCCGGTCGGGAAGCCGACGGCCAGACGAAGCCGGCAATCGGGGAGAGCCGGCATGAGAGAAGGAGAGGGCTATGGAAAAACCGATGAACGAACTGGAGAGCGGGGGCAACGCCGAGCACAACCTGTCGCGTCGCAGCTTTCTGACCAGGGGAAGTCTGGCTGCTGCGGGCCTTGCCCTGGCAGGGCTTGCGGGATGCTCGAACGGACAGCAGACCCAGCAAGAAGCACCCGTGGCCGACGCAGCCCCCGAAGGCGACGCGGCGGCGCCCGCCATCAACGGCAACCTGCCGGCAGCGTGGGACGTGGAAGCGGACGTCGTGGTGGTGGGCTTGGGAGCCGCCGGGCTTTCCGCCGCCATCGCCGCGAAGCTAGACGGCGTCGACAACGTGCTTGCCTTGGAAGCGGCGCCGGAGAAGGACTGCGGCGGCACCACGCGCGTGTCGGGCGACATGCTCATGATTCCTGACGACGTGGAAGGCGCCATCACCTACCAGACCGAGCTGAACGGCCCCTACACCGTGGAACCCGAGCTCATGCGCGCCTGGGCCCAGGGCGTGGTGGGCAACTACGACTGGCTAACCGAGGAGCTGGATTTCGTACTGGGCGACGCTACGGCGGCTCGCCCGGAATTCCCGGGCATCGCCGGCGGCGAGTCCATCAAGACCTACTACGTCGATGGCATCTGCGGCATGTCGTCGCTGTGGATCCCGCTGAAGGACCTGGCCGACGAGCTGGACGTGCAGATCTCCTACGACTCCCGCGCCATGGAGCTTATCTACAACTACGAGACCAAGGAAGTCTACGGCGTGAAGACCGAGGACGGCCGCACCTTCAAGGCCCGCCAGGGCGTGGTGCTGGCGTGCGGCGGCTTCTCGGGCAACGAAGAGATGCTGCAGGACTACATGGCCTCCATGGGCTGTCCGAAGCCCTTCGCTCTGGGATCGCCCTACAACCGCGGCGACGGCGTGCGCATGGCCCAGCAGATCGGCGCCGAGCTGTGGCACATGAACAGCTACGCGGCTTCCAGCAACACCATTCGCGCCGTGAGCCCCGATTCCCGCGTATGCAACATCCCCTACCCCACCGGAATCGACTACATCTTCGTCAACGGCGAGGGCGAGCGCTTCATGTACGAGGAGATGCGCGGCATCCAGCGTCACGGCAAGCAGAAGGATAAGGGCGTTTGGCCGCTCATCACCATTCCGGCCGGCTCTCATATGATCTTGGGTGGCCAGTCCGGCTCCGTCGATCTGCTAGGAGCAATCACCTACATGACCTGGCCCGTCATTATGGGCGGCGGCCTTAGCACCAACCAGGAGCTCATCGATGCGGGCATCATGTTCAAGGCCGGCACCATCGAAGAGCTGGCTGAGAAGCTGGGTTATCCGCCGGAGAAGCTGGCTTCCACGCTGGCGAAGTACAACGACGCCATCGACGCTGGCGAGCCCGACGAGTTCGGACGCGGAACAGACGTCTACGCCTCCAATATGTTCAACGCCGCTGCCGGCACCGACGCCATCGCCGGCGACGAGCACGGCACCGAATCGCTGGCCATCCCGGCGTTCGAGCGGCAGAAGGTGGAGGGGCCCTTCTATGGCATCGAAATCGCCTTGGGCCTGCTGAACACCCAGGGCGGCGCTAAGCGCGACGGCAAGAGCCAGGTGCTCGACCTGGCCGGCAACCCCATTCCGCGCTTGTTCTCCGCCGGCGAGTTCGGCAGCATCTACGCCTACATGTACAACGGTGGCGGCAACATCAGCGAGGCCGTCTCCACCGGACGTATCGCCGGCCAGGGCGCCGCGGCCCTGCAGCCGTGGGATGCGGCGTAGGAGCTCCCATGAAGTTCCGCAAACCAGCCATTGCCGCCTGGTCGCTAATGCTTGTCTTCGGACTGTGCGCCCTGGACGCCTGCTCCCCCGCGACGCCGAGCACGTCGAGCACCGCTACCGACCCAGCTTCCAGCCAACCTGCCGACGGCGTCGAGGCCAGCACGACCGAGGCCGACGCGACCGAGACGATGGCCTTCACCTGGTCGCCCGAGAGCGATTGCGCCATGTGCCATCAAGCCGACACCGATTCCTTCGACGACGCGTCCTGCCCAGCCTCGCAGCACGCCGACATGAAGGACCAGTGCATGAGCTGCCACGATGACCCCAACATGGAACGAGCGCACAGCAAGGTGGAAATCGGCGACACGAAGAAGAAGGCTACGCTGAAACGCACGGCCGTAACCCGCGAGTCTTGCACCACCGGCTGCCACGACCAGGCAGAGCTCACGGAGAAGGGGGCCGCCGCCGCGGTGCTGACCGACAAGAACGGTCTTACGGTCAATCCGCACGAGCTGCCGGCCCACGAGGAGCACGAAGGCATCACCTGCGCATCGTGCCACAAGCTGCACACCTCCGACAGCCCCGAAGAGGCGGCGCCGGCAGTCTGCCTGAACTGCCACCACGCCAACGTCTACGAGTGCAACACCTGCCACGCGCACTAAGCTAGAGGCGGCCGCATGCCGATTGCGCAAGCGGCCGCCACTGCGCAGGTACGCCCCCCCTGTGAGGAAGCGACACGGCTTCACCGGCAAACACGACCGGGAGGCCACCAAGGTGCTTGTCGGGTTTTCGGAGGCCGTCGAAGAATCGGCGCGGGCAAGGTGACCTAGGCCGACTCCTGCGTCTGAGCACGGCGGATGCACCAGCGCAGCCACAGCGCGCTCAGCACGGTCCACGCCACCAGATTCGCCACCAACGGCCACAAGCTCATGTGCAGCGACTCGATGCTACCGCCCAGCGCCTGCGCTCCAAAGCCTGCGAGAAACGCCACCGGGCACGCCATGCTCACCGTGCCGGCCGCGGGAACAAAGGCGCTGAGCAGGGGCGCGATGCACAGCAGAACCAGGGCGAACGAGAACGCGTTCACGCGCATCTCCTGGCGCGAGAGCAAACCGCAGCCGGCTGCCAGCAGCAAAAACGGCACGCTTCCCACCGCCACCACCGCCGCGAATTCCAACAGGTTCGCATTCCACATGCCCGAAAACAACGCCGCCACAAGAGAGATGACGACGCACAGCACGATACCGGCGATCAGCTTCGATGCCACCAGAAGCGGCAACGTCGCCCCCGCCCGCGCCATCACTTCGTAGGTGCCGTGGGCACGCTCCTCGGCCATGGCGAACAGCATGATTGTGCCGCCTACCTCGAGCACGGAGAACAGGGGCACGAGTGCGTACCCGAACGCCCCCATGAACGGAAGCTCCTCCGCCGACCCGGCGAATTGCGGCATCATCAGCGCGCAGAATCCCAGCACCGTAATGATGGTCATCAGCACGGTACGATTACGCAGAGCGCAGCCGAGGTCGCGCATAACAAGCGCATGCAGCAGCTGGGCCTGCGCGCCCGTAGGCTCCTTCGCGAACCCGCTTTCCCCGGTCATCCGCGCCACGCTCCTTCCCGTATGCCCGCATCTACCGCTGCCGACTCTCGTACGCCCGCGCCTACCGCCGCCAGCCGCTGCCCGCTGCAGCCCGTTGTCGCACGCAAGCCCTGAGCACTCGCAGCCCGCGGCCCGCTGCAGCCTGTCGTCGTCCGCGGCCCGCTGCAGCCCGCCGTCGCACGCGCGCCCGGTGCACTTGCGGCCCGCTGCAGCCTGTCGCCAGCGTTTCCGGCGCACTCGCCGCCTGTTGCAACCCGTCGCTGCCCTCATGTCTGGAATGCTTGCGGCCGCCCACCGTCGCAGGCGCGCCCAGCGCACTCGCGACCGCCTGCCGCCGTCGGCGCTTCCGACACACCGGGCCGCCTGCGGGCGCCTCACGACCTTGCGCCAGTCTATCGCACGTTGACCAGGCGCGCATCCAACACTGCTGCCGCCATCAAATCGCCGCAACGAACGCCCCTTTCTGCAACCGCGTCCTCGTCGTCAGGAGGTGCCACACCGTGCAGCCGACGACGGTTGTGGCAAATCGCCAGCACCAATGCAGCGAGCGGCAGTTTGGCAAGCCGCCTGCGCCCCATGTTAGTCGACAGCGATTGCGGCAACCTAGCTGTGCACCCCATGCAACTAGCGCCGTTTATGGCAATCCACCTGCGCCCGATGTAACCGACGACGTTTATGGCAAGCCGCTCGAGCCCGATGCTAGTCGACGGCGATTGCGGCAACCTAGCTGCGCGCCCCATGTAACTAGCGCCGGTTGTGACAAACCGCTCGAGCCCCATGTAACCGATGACGTTTATGGCAAGCCGCCTGCGCCCGATGTAACCGACGACGTTTATGGCAAGCCGCCTGCGCCCGATGTAACCGACGACGTTTATGGCAATCGAAACCTGCCATAAACGTCTTCCGTTACAGGAAACCGTACATAATCGTCTTTCGTTACAGAGATTTCTGCCATAACCGTCATCCGTTACATCAAGCTTTTCCGACGCAATCGGCTCCCAGCGGCCACGCACACCACCACACATACCCATCAGCACGCCCAACGCGTAATGCAGGCCTCCTCGCATATCAGCGCACCCAGAAGACGCCGTCAGCCGTGCTCGCATCTTACGACAAGCGCTATAGATGGGACGATTGCATTCGAAAGCCCCACGCTGCGCTCGTCATCGGGTACAATGCTTCCGCATATCGAACGCTAGCGGAATCGAAACCGGTCGACGCGCTTCGCCCGACTATCCGACCGGACATGCGGCAGTCGGCGGCAGGCCAAAGAAGTCCAACGATACGCGCAGACCCGCTTGACCGTGCCCTCGGAAAAGCTCCGGACGAAACAGCACGCGAAACCGGCAGCGCACCCATGCGGAACAGGCGAATCAGCGGGACGGCAGGCGGATTGGCTCGGGGCCGTCAACAGAAACGGCGGGCCGCCGGCGAACTGGCAGACCAGCAAACAGGTGCAGAACAGCGACACACCTGGGCGGAAGCGGCAGCGGGGCAGCAGGCGGACTGGCGCAAGGCCATCGACAGAAACGGCAGACCGCCGGCGAACCAGCGGGGCGGCGAGCCGGCGCGCTGGAGACGGCAGGCGGATTGGCTCGGGGCCGTCAACAGAAACGGCAGACCGCCGGCGAACTAGCAGGCTGCGACAAGACGGCGAAACGGTAAGGCAAAGCGAAGGAGAAGGCGTGGCGGAATACAGCTCGGTCGAGGCGCTTATCGAAAGCGAGGTTGCATCGGCAGGACGAAGCGTCCACCTGGAGTGCTCGCGCGACACGGTGCGACGAGCACGCGCTGCCGTCGAAGTCGTGCAGGGCAACCGCCGGGGCGCGTACTTCCTTGAGTCGGACGGCGGCTTCGACCGCGATACCGTCGAGTCCTATCTGCGCTTCTTCGGCCGCATCTCCGGGTCGGGCCGTAAGGACGTAGCGGCGGCGCTCGCCCATTTCGGGCTGGAAAACTGCGCCCGCACCCTGGTGTCCAAGCTAACTGCCGAGCGGAAAGCGCTCCTTGGCTTCGCGCGCATGAGCCTGTTCGAGCCTGAAATCTGCTTCTGCGAACGCCCGCTTTTGGAACTGGGGCCCGAGGCGCGCAGCTGGGTGCTCTCGTGGATCGCCGACCGCACCGACGCCGGAACCGTCTTCGTCACCGCAGGTCAACCGCTACGAGAAGCGCTGCTCATGCCCGGGGTCGCCTTCTGGGAGGAAGAGGGCCGCATCTTCTCCGCCGACTTGGACAGCGACGCGGGGGCTGCAGACGGCGTCGGCGAATCGGCCGAAACGGACCTGCTGGGCGACGACGAGGTGCGCATCTGCAAGATCGCCGTGAAGGCCGGCGAGGCCACGCTGCTGCTGGACCCGCGCGAGATCGATTTCGTCGAAAGCGCCAACCGCGTAAACTACGCCAGCGTCCGCGGCGAGCTGTACCCCACCGCGCTGACCATGGACGAGCTGGAGGAGACCCTGGCGCGCTACGGGTTCTTCCGCTGCCATCGGTCCTACATCGTGAACATGCAGAAGGTCTCGCGCGTGGAGCGCTACACCCGCAACACCTTCAACCTGGTGCTTTCCGACGCAGGGCACACGTCGCTTCCCCTGTCGAAGGGCCGCGCCGAAGAGATGCGCGAACGCTTCCGCTGGAAGTAAAGGGCGGGCCTACCGCAGCTGGCGGCGACTCTCGGGCGACGGCGGCGCTAGGCTGCGGACGGCAACTTACGACCAGGCGGGGGCGGCGCTAGGCTGCGGACGGCGGCTGCTGAGTAGGTGCCGATGGCGGGGCCGGCGACTGGGTGACGCTCGCTGGCGACCTTCGGTCAATCGGGTAAGCAGCACGCAGCCAGACGCAGCCAACAACGGCTGGTTGTCGCCCGCATCTGGCAGCCGCGAGCGGCCTGAAACCAGACGCCGCAGCCATTGCAACCGACGACCAACCGGCCAAGCGCCCTTCCACCGCTCCTTTCGTGCACGCTATAGCTCCACTCGTACGCAACGCGAGCGCGTCGTGCAGATTCCATTGCAGGTCAGAAACCCTTTCCGCATCATAGGCGCCGTCAGCTCACCGGCGCCGATGCAGGCGCCCTGTCGGAAAGGAACCATCATGATCACCACCCACGCCCTGAGCATCCTCGTGCTGGCCCTGGGCCTGGCCTTCGTGCTCATCTGCGCTGGCCATGTGTACCTGCAGGGTAAGCTCAACGAAGTCAACGCGCGACTTGTCGCCCTGGAGCAGGGAGCCGACAGCGCCACTCCCGGGGTCGCCAACCGCAGCGCCGCCACCAGCCCCACCGCCTCGAACTAGGGAGGACCCATGAGCGCCACCATCCTGTCCATGGAGGCTGTCAGCCTGTCGTTCAAAGACAAGCGCGTGCTGAACAACCTCACCTTCGCCATCCCGCGCGGCGAGGCCTTCGGTTTCCTGGGGCCGTCGGGCGCCGGCAAGACCACCACCATCAAGCTGCTCACCCGCCAGCTGAAGCGCGACGCAGGCCGCATCAGTCTGTTCGGGCGCCCCATCGACAACGCCACCAGCGCCGATTACGAGCGCATCGGCATCCTGTCGGACACAAGCGCCCTGTACGAGCGTATGTCCATCGCCGACAACCTGCGCCTGTACGCCCAGTTGCGCGGAGCAAGCCAGCGCCGGATTCCTTACCTGCTGGAACGCATGGGCCTAGCCGACGACCAGAAAACGCTCATCAAGAACTGCTCGAAGGGCATGCGCCAGCGAACCGCCCTGGCCGCCGCCCTCATCCACGAGCCCGAGCTGCTATTCCTGGACGAACCCACCAGCGGCCTTGACCCGGCGGCGCGCGCGGAGGTGCACCGCATGCTGGCTGAACTGAGCGGCAAAGGATGCACCATCTTCCTGACCACCCACGACATGGCCGAGGCCGAAACCGTCTGCGACCGTGTGGCCATTCTGGACCATGGCGCCATTGCCGCCTGCGACAAGCCCGAAGCGCTCATGTTGCGCTATGCTCGCAACCGCATCGTGGTGAAGACGCGCACCCGCGGCACCGTGGAAACGTCGAAGGACGCAGCCGGAGCCGCCGCGCTGGCCGAGCTGCTGGAAGCCGGCGAGGTGCTGTCCGTGCATTCTGACGAACCCAATCTCGAGGAAGTGTTCCTCGAGCTGACCGGAAGGGAGTTCTAACATGAACGCCTCTGTACGCAAGCTCGGTGCGCTCATGGGCAAGGACGTTACCGACATGCTGAAGAACCCCACCATGATCGTCTGCATCGTCATGCCCGTGGCCTTCGTGCTGCTGTACCGCTACATCATGGGCAACGTCGGCGGCTCCATGGGGATGATGGGCGGCGCCGACATGGGCGCAGGCACGGACGCGGCAACCGTGGAGAGCCTCATCACCTACGTGCTGCTCAACACCGCTTTGTGCATGACCATCGGCATGACCAGCTCGGCCACGCTGGTGTACGGCCTGGCCGAAGAGAAGGAGAAGCACACCCTGCGCACCCTCATGCTGGCCAACGTGAGCGCCGAGCAGATCATGCTGGCGCGCGGGCTGGTGACCTTGGTGGTGACGGCCGTGGTGGAGGCGCTGTGCTTCTTCGTCAGCGGCGCGCCGATGCACCTGTTCGCCCCGTACATGGCCATAGGCGTTCTGGGGGCGCTGCCCATCATCTTGCTGTCGCTAGTACTGGGTCTGGCCTCCCGCGACCAGATGACGGCCGGCCTGTACAGCGTGCCCATCCTGCTGGTGGTGATCGCCCCCATGTTCAGCGGCTTCTCCCCCATGCTGGGCGACATCGCGCGCTTCCTGCCCACCGGCGGCGCCGCGAGCCTGCTGCGATTGGCCACGGAAGGCGCCCTCTTCGGTTCGGGAGCGGTGCTGCCCCTGGCGGTGACCGCCGCGTGGATCGTGCTGGGCCTGGTAGTGTTCAAGCTGCTCTACCGCAAGCTCGCCACCGACAACTAGGGCGCAGTGGAATCCCGCATAATCGGCACCTTCGTGAGGTTTTTTGCACGAACCTGCCGATTATGCGGGATTCCATCGCCTGCCGACGGGGGCGCGCCTTGCTGGCACGCGCTGCCGGCCCGCATTGCCGGCGCGTTACCGGCGCCCCTTCGGTGAAGAACCGCTGGAGGTTCCGCTCCGACAACGGGATTGCGCGTCGCCCCGCGCGGGGGTTTCTGCGACAATAGCCCTCGCGCCTCTGCTTCGGCAGGACGCGCCCACCGGATTCGCGCTCGAGCGGCACGCGCAACACGCCGTTCATCCCCCGCGCATCCGCCACCGCACAACCATGCACGAAAGGCAGCACCATGTTCGTTGACCAGCAGTTCTTCGCAGGAATCCAAGATACGGGCGAGGGGGCACTCCTCACGGACAAGGCCCTCATCGAAGCGTTCTCCAACGCCGGCAGCCTGCATGGAGCCATGGTGGGCCAGTCGGGGCTGGACAACCAGCGGGTGAACCGCGCATGGGTGGTGCTGAACTGGAAGCTTGAGGTGCTGCCCGGCACGCGGCGGCCTCTGGCCTGCGAGACCTACACCGTGCGCACCTGGGCGCGCTCCTACAGCCGCGCCTTCGCCCTGCGCGACTTCGAGGCCTTCGACGCCGACGGCAACCTGTTCGCCCGGGGAACGTCGAAGTGGTCCATGGTGAGCCGCAGCGACCGCACCATGATAAAGCTGATCCCAGAGATAATGGAATGCTATGGCCTGGAGGACCGCGCCGCCTTCCCACCCGACCAGGACAAGTTCGACCGCATGCGCATCCAGGCGAATCCGGTGCGCGAGGTGCTGTTCCCCATCACGAAGTCCATGATCGACTGCAACAACCACGTACACAACTCGTCCTACCTGGACCTGGTCACCGAAGCGCTGCCCGAAGGCGTTGACCAGCGGCTGTTCGACCATCTGGAAATCGCCTACCGCCACGAGATCATGCCGGGCTCCACGGTGCGCCTGGGCTACGTGCCGCTGGATGGCGAAGGGAACGCGGCGAAAGATGCAGCCAGCGCAAGCGCCCATTTCGTGACCATCGAAAGCGCGCCCGAAGGCGAAAGCGCCCCCCTGCTGCACGCGACCGCCCTCATGCGCTAGCGCCGTGTTCTACAGGAAAGGTCCGCTATCGCGCCAGCAAGGCGCTGGCGTTCGACAGGCGCCCGCACCGGCAGCCATCCAAGCAGAGAAACGGGGCGGCCCAACAGAGCCGCCCCGTTGCCGCATGCGAAGGAGCAGATGCAGACTACGCGGCGAACATCTTGATAATCGCCGCGACGCCCGCGCCGGAAACGTTCGCATTGGCGATAGCGCCGCCGCCCGGACCGTTGCCCGTGCACGTGCAGCCCATGGTGTAAGACTGCTCCCCGTCGCTTTCGGCGATGTCGGAAACGGACGCGCTCATGTGCTGTCCGCCCATGCTCAGCGACAGCTCGCTGCATACCGCCTTCACACCGTAGTCGGGCATCGAGGCGCACAACGTGGTGGCAGCCTTCGCGAACACGCCCGTGATGCACGCGTTGGAGGTAACCTTGTCCTGGTCGAACGCAAACTCGCCCACAACAGCCTTGGGAGCAGCCGCGACAGCGCCGACCTGGCCCTCGGCTGCGGCCTCGACGATCGTCGGCTGAACAGGAGCTTCCAGGGGCGCGGCGAGAGCCGCCGATGCGCCGCCGGACACGAGGGCCGCTGCGCCCAGCACGCCTGCAAGAGCCTTGGGAGCCTTAGCTTCCATCATTGTTCCCACCTTCCTTACTCGACAACCACGGTGATAGGCGTAGGCACCTTCTGCCAGCCCTCTACCGCGTCGATGGCACTGGCGTACAGCACGTAGGTGCCCGGCTTCTCGGGCTGCCAGTCCACGGTCCACGTCACCCACTGGTACGGGTCCAGCGTCTCGGGAACATCCACGTAGCTCCAGGTCCGACCGTAGTCAGCGCTGAACGCAAGCTGGCCCACGCGGTGACCGCCCTGGCCCCAAAGATAGGCGTAGCCGCTCAGCGACACCTTGCCGTTCTCCATCTTCAGCGTCTCGCCTTCGTTGATGGGATCCATCCAGCCCAGGTTGATGGCAATCGAACCGTAAGGGTGCCACGCCTCGGTAGAGCTGAAGGCGTTGATGTTGGTGGAGTCGCCGCCGGAAAGCTTGCTGCCCGCCGCCTTGGAGATATCCCATTTGCTGGCGTAGCCTTCCTCGGGCCTGAAGCCGATCTCGGTCAGCCATTTCACCCAACTGCCGCCGCCGATGCCGGGCAGGGCGATGGTGGCCGGGAAGCCGTCGAACTCGCTCAGCGGCTCGCCCCAGTACTCGAGCATCACGATGGCGTCCAGCTCGTTGAGGATGGTGTCGATGCCGTTCATCTTCGAGCCGGTGCCGAAGCCCACGTCGCCCCAGCCGTCTGCACCGAAGAAGTCGACGGACTGCATGCCCTCCTGCAAGCCGCCGCACGCGTCGACGATGTCCTTCACGCGCACGCCTTTGACGGGCATGTTCTGAATCTGGTAGCTTCCCAGGCCGTTAGCGCTGCACGAGATGGTGATCACGCGCTCGGTCTGCGGCAGCGCCTGCAGTTCCTCCAAGGTGAAGGAGCGCTCTTCGTTTACGCCCGTCACCTTCAGCGCCCAGGTGCTCATGTCGATTTCGGGCACGGCGTAGTTCGATGCGCTGTAGGCATCCTTCTTGTCGCTTACGTCCTGCGTCATCTTGGACACCTCGATGGGCATGTTGCTCTGCACCGTAATGCCGGCAATGGTGTCGGTGGTAAAGCCGCGACCTTCCATCCATGCCGTCGTCAGCTCGGCGCTGGCGTTCTTGAAGCCGCCGAACTCGGGGCTGTAGCGGTACAGGTCCCACATAACGTACTCGCCGTTGGAGTTGATCGCATGGCAGTTGAAGCAGGTGCCGCCCAGCTCCTCGGCGAAGATCTCGTTGGTGTAGTGGGCCCCGTGGATGGAATCCATGATAGACATGCCCATGAAGGGGTTGCCCTTGTGGCAGCCCTGGCAATCAAGCCAGTTGGCGTTCTTGCCGTAACCAGGCTCGGTGCTTGCCAGATGCACCAGGTTGCCACGGTCGACCACCAGCTCCCACAGATCCTCGTGGCACGAGTTGCACCCACGGTTGCCGCTGTTCATGTAGTTCTTCGTATAGTAGTTTTCGGGGTAGATTCCCGAGCTTTCGTCGGCGAAGTTCGCATAGCCGAAATCGAGCGCTGCGGGCTCGTCGGTGGGCTCCTCCGCAGCTTCCGCCTGGGTCTTCGCATCCGACTGGGGCGTCGGCTCGGGCTTGGCCTGCGGCGCGCACGCCACCAGAGCAACCAGCGCAAGGCTCACGACGCCAACCGCCAGGATCTTCCTGAATCGCGTCATATCAAACCTCCCTCTCTCATCGTATTCCCTTCTCCTACCCCGGCGCAGCCCGTGCTGCTCCAGGAAAGCAATCGGGCCCTCTAGCTCACCCCCTTGCGCCCGGACCTTCGCTGCCACAGTCTAGAAAGAGCCGCCGAAAGTGGGTTCGTCAAAAGCTGACGATTGTTGAGTAGTTGGTAAAAAGGGCTTTTGAGCTGGAACGTTGCAATGCATTTCCACCCAAAACAAGCAGACCCCAAACTCGAAGACTTGCCGCCCAGGCCCCCAATACCACATTTTTGACGAAGGGCGCTGAAGCCGCCTGCCCTACAATGAGGGCGAATTCGCAGGCTAGCAAGGAGCGTCTATGAAAGCAGCTTCGGCATCGGAGTCGCCCGCAAAGCAAACCACGCAGGAAGACGTTCGCGGCGAACTTCCGCTGTTCGCCGTGGCCGCATGCACGCTGGCATTCCTCACGCTCGTCCACGAGTTTGGCTACGCCTTCGCAGGCGGCTTTGCCTGGTTAGCAGTGGACGGATCCTATCTCAGCTGCCTCCTTCGGTCGGTGGGCATAGGGCTTGGGGGCACGGTTGCGCTCGCCCCCTTCGTCCGCTTGCGTGCCGAGTGCAGCCCGCAACGGCTCGCCATCTGCCTCCTGGGAGCCGTTCTGGCGTTGTGCGCCCTCTCCTACGTCGCCATCGGAGCATCGTGGCCGATCGAGATGCTCTGTCTCGTGGGCATGGCCGCAAGTGCCGCCGCCACCGTGCTGCTTGCCCTGTGCATCAGCTTCTCGGGCGGCATCCCCGTTCGCACCTTGGCCCTGGGACTGGCCTGCACCATCGCGTTGGGCATGGTTGCGGAGTATGCCGCATCCGCGATAGCGCATCTCTGGCCACTGGCTATCGTGGCGGCGTTTCACCTCTCCTTTGCCGCTGCAGCTTTGATGGTCGTCGTGCGGAAGCGACCCTTCGAGCGGAAAGCGCCCTCGGACGCTCCGGCCGCACGACCAGGCCAGCAAGCCGACCGTTCGGAAAGCGCATCGGCGAAACCGCCGCGTCCATGGCAGCCGATCATCCACTTTCTCTGCTACGGCTTCGCTATAGGGTTTCTCCATACCGCGTTGGGCGTGTTCCGCATCCTCGGCCCCGAGCGCTACCTGTTCTCCCTGCTTGGGTCGGCCTTAGCCGTCGGGCTGCTGCTGGCCACGTACACGCGGGCTACCGCGACCTCGCGCGAGGTATGGACGAATCTGCGGCGCATCGTGTTTCCCCTTATCACCGGATTCGTTATGATCACGTCGCTGTTCCACAGCTTCTTCGCCTACACGTTTTTGTACGTATCTTCGTGCTACTACGGCTGCCTGTTCGTGCTGGGATGCGTGTTCGCCATGGACCAGACCGTCGTGCCGCGGCTCCGGATAGCTTCGGTCGGATTCATGGTTCTTGGGCTGGGGCTGACGCTGGGGTCGCTGTGCGGAATCTTCCCCCTGCTGTTCGACCAACGAGACGACCAGGCGATCTTGTCCTTCTGCATCATGCTGGCCTTCAGCGCGGTGACGCTCGGCACGTTTTGGATAGGCGACGACCACGCGCTGCGAACCTGGTGGGGACTAAGGCGGAAGCTAACCGCGAAACAGTACCGCGACCAGGAGATACGAAAACGCTGCCGCAGCATCGCAAAAACCTATCTGCTCAGCGAGCGCGAGGAGGAGGTTCTGCTGCTGCTTGCCCAAGGGCGCAGGGCCGCGCAGATCAAGGACGACCTGTCCATTTCCGTCACCACGGTCCGCACGCACACGCGCAACATCTACAGCAAGCTGGACGTGCATTCCGCCAAGCAGCTCGCCGACGTGGTGGAGACAACCATCCCTTGATGTTACACTCCCGACTGGTCCTAAACGATGCGGAAAGAGAAAGGCCCGCCATGCGCACGTTCGTCGCCCTCGAGATTCCCGACTGGTACGCCGACGAGGTTGCCGAATTCACGCGTTCGTTCGGCCCTACGGTGGAAGGCCGCTTCACGCCGCGCGAAAACTACCATGTCACGCTCGCATTCCTGGGAAACACGCCTGAAGCTGTGGTGCGCCAGGTCATGGACGCGATGGACGAGCTGGCCCGCATCGCGCTGCCGGCCACCTTGGAGCCCGACCGCTTGGGCACCTTCGGGCGGCCGCACGACTGCACGCTGTGGCTGGGCTTCAAGCGCACCGACGAGCTGGACGACCTCGCCCGCGACCTGCGCGAACGTTTGAGCGCTCGCGGCATCCCCTTCGACGAGAAGCGGTTCATGCCCCACCTCACCCTGGCCCGCCGCGTGCAGCTGCCCGAAGGCTCCCTGCCCGCCGCGGGTTTCCCCGGCCGCTGCCGCACCGCGCGCGTCACGCTGTTCAAGAGCACGCTGCAGCCCGAAGGCGCCAGCTACCAGCCCCTCTACACCGTAGAGCTCCCCGACCTCCCGCGCTAACCAACGGGGCAGCGCCCACGCCCCAACCGCAAGCATCTACACCAGAAGGCTCCTACGAGGCTCGGCATCAGCGAGCAAGGCATCCGCCACCGCAGCCGCTTCCGAAACGCCTTGCTCCCCGAGCAAAGCTGCCGCCAATTCGACCGCATCGCCAAATCCTGAGGCAAGCTCCGCGTACATACTTCGCGCCAGCCTCTCCGGCACGCCGACTTGGCTTGCAGTCTGGAGAACATCCTCCCCGCACACGTCGTCGATGCGCCGAGAAGCGCACAGCGCCATACCCATCTGCCGATCGAGCTGAGAGTATACCGTTGTACAGGTAAGATCGTAGAGCGGCGAGAGCATGCGTGACTTCCAGTCCTCGCTCCAGAGGATAGAACGGTTCTTCAAATGGTTGTCGCAGTTCCCCAGCAGGAAATCCAACACGAGCGTCTGGAACAGCAGCATGCGGTCGCCGAACGGGTTCGACGAAGCCCTTTGCAAAACGGAAGCCGCAAGGTGCGGATAGCGGCCATCGGTCGGTTCGTACTTCAGGAAAGTCGGCAGCCCGGCAGCCTGGCACAGGTCTTCCTGATGAAGCCGCATGGGCATGGAAAGCCCGTCTATCAGCGGCGCATTGTCGGCAAGAACCCTGTCGAATCTCTCGACGGCGAGAAGGTATCCGTGCTCGGTTTCGATAAGCTCGGTTACAGGCACCGTAAAGCCAAGCTTGCGTGCTGCCTCCATGCAAAGCGCCTCGTTTACCAGCTGGTTTTCGAAAATACCGCTTGCTGCCTTCACGATGTGGGTGGAAGGGGCGGACCCACAGGGAACGAACCATTCCGCAGTCCCCGATTCGTCCGTTCGATACAGGCCCACCTTGCTCTGCGCCCCCGCCAAGGAAAGCCGCGATTCCATTCCCAGCTGCAACGCCACCTTGCGAGGCGCCCCCGCGAACGCCGCAAGGCCGTCCTCTCCAAACAGTTTGTAGGAGGCCTGCGCCGGCCTCGCTTCCGTCTCGAGCACAAGCGCCCCGACCGACTCATCACTCAGGCGCGCAAGCAATGCGGCGTAATTATCGCGCGCAGTACGGGTCGCCTCGGCCAACAGCGTGCGCGCCGCCTCCTCCGGCAATAGCCCGTCGAAGAATCGCGCCGTCTCTACAGAACCATACGGCTCACTGCGGACAGGAAGGGAGACCGATATCGCATGTTCTGGATACTTATGCACATAGTCTTCATCGTAGCGAAACGAAAGCTGCGGGTATGTGCCCTCAAGAAACCCTACGACCTGGCGTTTTCCCTGAAAATCCCTATGCACCCGGATCGACCTCATCACTCCTCACCTCTTCCAACGAGAAAGAGGTCGATGCCAAGACCCGTACAGAGGCCGAGAACCGTCTGGACGGCAACCGTCCCCCGGCCTCGCTCTATCTCGCCAATCAGACGCGGGCTGACGCCCATCATGGCCGCTATCTGCACCTGCGTATAGCCAAGCTTCTTTCGGCGCGCCCGAATAATCTGCCCCAAATCGACCGAATTCCAGACTGGCTGCCTTGCCGCTCCAACGACATCTGCTTCCATGCTGCGCCCCATCTCATCTTTTCACACCTAACGACTGAGCCGTATCTTACCTATAAGGAAGATATGGTGAGAGTATCACGAAATAGCACCTATAGGGAAGATTCCTGCATTTTTCAAGATAATCTTCCCTATAGGGATTATTCAACTCCCCACACATAAGAAAAAGGCGGACCCCCGTGGGGTTCCGCCCTGGTTGCACGCCTGAGGCGCGAGGCGATCGATCCGCACCGGCAAAGCGACTACGCGCTCTGTGCGGGCTCCAGATCTTCCATGCCTTCAGCCAGCTTCTCCACTTCCGCGACGTCTTCCACGTCGATGGACTGCGGGTCGGCTAGCTTGCCCTTCTTGTCCAGGTTCGCAGCCACCACGAAGCCGATGACGCCCACGATGACCATGAGGCCGCCCAGCAGCAGGTTAATCGGCAGGCTCTCGTAACCGGTGAGCAGCGTGAAGTTGCTCAGCACCAGGAACATGACGTAGCCCATGCCCACAAGCGCGATGATGGGGGCGATGGTGGTCTGGAACACGTTGTGGCCGTAGCCCGGCTCGCTGTTGTGCTTGCGCATGTACATGATCACAGCGATGCAAACGGCCAGCTCGAGCAGCATGATGCCCACGATGGCGATGGCGGAGCAGATGGCGCCGATCTCGCTGTAGGGATCAAGCTGGAACAGGGCCAGCAGGAAGGCAAGGCACAGGCTGAACACGATGTTCACCACGGCCGCCACGAAGGGCGACTTGTGCTTGTTGGTCTTCTCCAAAGCCTTCGGCAGCAGGTCGGCGCGGCCGAACGCGTACAGGTAGCGGGAGCACATGTTGTGCGCGGCCATCCAGGACGCGAAGTTGGAGATGATGAGCAGCCAGTAGAAGATGTGGCCGATGGCATCGCCGCAGTGGGACACGGCCACGGACCAGTACAGGCCCGCCGGGTCCTCGCCGGCCAGCGCAGCCACGTTCTCGGGACCCACGGCGGCGCACACCGACCACGCGGACAGCGAGTACACCAGGCCAATCACGATAACAGCGGCGTAGGTGGCGCGGGGAACGGTCTTGCGCGGGTTCTTGGTCTCCTCGCCGAAGATAGCCGTGGCCTCGAAGCCGATGAAGCACAGGAACGCGAAGCACACGCCCAAGCCCGGCGCGCCGGAGAAGAACACCTCGGGCGAGAAGCACTCCAGGGAGTACGCGCCGATGCCGTCCTGCACGAGCACGCTGATGTCGACGATGGCCAGGATGGTCACCTCCAGCACCAGGCACACCATGAGGAACTTCGTACCGCCCTCAATGCCCAGGTAGCTGAACAGCAGGATGATAGCGGCGAATATGAGCGAGCACACCCACCAGGGAATCATGACGCCCAGCTCCTGCTCGAAGATCTGCGAGGCGAAGGTGCCGCCGGCGCTGACCAGGTAGACGCACAGCAGGTTGTAGGCAGCCACGGCGATGTAGCCGGCGGCGGTGCCCAGCTTCTTGCCCATTCCCAGCGAAATGTAGGTGTAGAACGCGCCGGCGTTGGTCACGTGGGACGCCATGGCGGTATAGCCTACGGAGAACAGGATGAGGATAACGCCGATGAACACGAAGTCCAGCGGAGCCGCGGCACCGTTGCCCAGGGCGAAGATGAGCGGCGTGTTGGTGGCCGAAGCTCCCAGCGGAGCCGCGGCGGCGATAACCAGGAACACCAGCGGCAGCGTGCCGATCGCACCGCGCTTGAGCTGGTTGCCCTGGCCGTTCTTGTCAGCCATAGTAGTTTCCTTTGTCCAAACGTACAGATGACGTTTTGCTGTTCCGAAGGTCCTCGGAGGGCGGGCACATCTCCTTGGCTGCGAACCGCGCGCATGGTTAGCATGCACGGTTCTTGCGGATGCGCTTTTTGGGGCACTCGCTCGCCTTGCAGGACTCCTCGCTCAACCGACGTCGCGCAAAGGCTGCACCGGCCTTTCCGATGCATCTCCGCAACAGAAAAACGTTGGATGAACGATACTCCAATTAGTCATTCTTCTATTCGTGAAGTTACAACTTATTTACAAATTTCTGCGTAAAAGACGGCTAATATGAACGGGTCGTGTATCAAACGCTCCGCGCTTGGAACGCTTTTCGGGTGCGATCGGCCTTCCGACCAGCCGCTTTCGAAGCGGTGCAAGACAGCGGCAGGCAACCGAGCCCCTTCCGGTCAACTGCGCGGACGGCAACCTATGGGGAGGCCCATCCATGCAGGAACTCAATGACAGCAAAGTCATCTACGCCTTCGCGCCCAACCTGGAGCCGGCGGTCACGGTGCCTTCGGGCGAGACTGTGCGCATCCGCACCAAGGACTGCTTCGGCAACCAGATCCAGACCGCCGACGACGTGCTGGACGAGATCGACTGGGATCGCATAAACCCGGCCACCGGCCCCATCTACGTGGAAGGCGCCGTGGCGGGAGGGGCGCTGAAGGTGTCCATCGACCGCATCGAGCTGGACCCGCAGACCGCTTCGTGCACCGGCGCGGGCGAGGGCGTGTGCGGCGACTACTTCGATGCGTGGTCGACGAAACTGTGCTCCATCGACGGCAACGAGCTGGTGTGGAACGACTCCATCCGCATCCCGCTGGCCCCCATGATCGGCGTCATCGGCGTGGCGCCGGCAGGCGAGCCCGTGAACTGCGGCACCCCGGGCAGCCACGGCGGCAACATGGACAACACTGCCATCGGCCAGGGCGCCACGCTGTACTTCCCCGTGGCCGTGGACGGTGCGCTCTTCGGCTGCGGCGATATGCACGCCTGCATGGGCGACGGCGAGGTGAGCGTCTCCGGCGCCGAGGTTGCCGGCTGGGCCACGGTGACCCTGACCGCGCTGCCCGAGCTGGCGCTGACCGACCCGCTGATCGAAACCGTAACCCACCTGGGCGTTATCGCATCGGCCGAGTCGCTGGACGCCGCCGCCGACCGCGCCGTGCACGAGATGGTGGACCTGCTGCACGACCGCACCGGCGCAGGCAAGGACGAGCTGATCATGCTGCTGTCCCTAACCGCCGACGTGCAGGTATGCCAGATGGTTGACCCGGAGAAGACCGTGCGCTTCATGGTTCCGAAGTACGTGCTGGAGGGCCTGGGCTTCACGCTGTAGCATCAAGCCGGTACCGCGCCGACCGCGATCCCGCGCCCGCAGCACGCTCCGGCTTCACCCTGAATCACGCATACCGGGCATGTTCGTGCACTTTTTTGCGCGAAGGTGCCCGAAATACACGCTTTACCCCACGGGGGATGCGCTATGCTTCTCCCTTGCCAGCCTCAACCAGAGAGAAAGGGTTCCCATGGCAGAGATTCGCGAAGAGTACGTGGACTACAATGGGTTCAAGACCTACTGCAAGATCGTAGGCGAGAACCAACCGGGCAAGAAGACCCTGCTCATCCTGCACGGCGGCCCCGGTGACTGCCACAACTACCTGCTGCCCTACGCCGAGATGGCCGACAAGTACGGCCGCCAGATCGTGTTCTACGACCAGATCGGCTGCGGCAAGTCCATGATCCCGCACCAGGAGGACGACTTCTACACCTACGACCTGTGGGTCAACGAGTTCTACGCCGTGCGCAAGGCGCTGGGGCTGGACGACATCCACCTGTTCGGCAACTCGTGGGGCGGCATGCTGGGCATGCTGTGCATGATGAAGGACGACACCGGCGTGAACTCCTTCGTGATCAACTCGTCGCCCGTGCTGATCCAGACCTGGCTTGACGAGGCGAACCGCCTGATCGGCTACATGCCCGAGGACATGCAGAAGGCCATCGCCGAGGCCGAGCGCACTGGCAACTACGACACCCCCGAGGCCAAGGCCGCCTACGACGAGTACTACAAGCGCCACGTCACGGGCGTGTACGAGAAGGACTACCCCCAGTACCTCAAGGACAGCTTCGCCGGCGTGGGCGAATGCTACATGATCATGCAGGGCGCCAGCGAGTTCGTGGTGACCGGCAAAATGCGCGACTGGGACATCCGCGAGGGCGTGAAGAACATCAAGGTGCCGTGCATGGCGCTCTCCGGAACCGACGACGAGGGCACCCCGCTGGTCATCAAGGAAGGCGTGGATCTCATCCCCGGCTGCGAGTGGACTCTCATCGCCGGCG
This sequence comes from Adlercreutzia aquisgranensis, assembly GCF_943193145.1. NCBI lineage: Bacteria > Bacillati > Actinomycetota > Coriobacteriia > Eggerthellales > Eggerthellaceae > Adlercreutzia > Adlercreutzia aquisgranensis. The sequence goes on from NZ_CALPDA010000005.1 coordinate 26,797, forward strand.
CACCCCACATCGCCAACCTCACCCACCCCAACGAGTGCATGGAAGCCGTGGAGAACTTCATCAGTAAGTACGAGTAAGGCGTCAATACCTTCAATACCTAAAACGGTTAAGCCCAAGGCGCCCCGCCTCCCATAGACGGGGCGCCTTTGCATAGGGCCGCTTAAAGGCCTGATGAACGCCCCGTCTTTCGGCGCAGACCGTCAGACAAGCCCTGCCTCTTCGTACACGATGCCATAGTAAGATTCCAGATGGTCGAAGAACTCCTGCGGGCTTGCCACCTTCGCATGGGCATGCACGAAGTCGCCTTGGTTGCGCGTGAGTATATAGTCGGCCTTAACCTTCTCGGCGCAACAGTCAACAAGGCAGCCTTCAAAGTCGGACCATTTCCTTTCCGCGGCACGCCGCAAATCCCCGAAGTCAACCGAACATACCTCGAGCCACTGGAAGCTTTCCTCGAAGGCGCTTTGGATGCGCTCGCTGCTATAGGTTTTATGCAGCACATGGAAGATGTCGATGAGCGATTTGGCCGACGTCCATAGCTCGGCATCGCCGAACTCTCGCATGACCAGAAGCTTCTTGGCAATGTCGCCTTCCGAAGGTCGCTGCGTATACAAATCGATGAGCACGTTCGTATCAAGCAAAAGCCGCATAGCGTTCATCCCTCGCTTCCCGAAGCTGCTCGTCAAGCGCCCGATCGTCCTCGGCAGGTCCAACGTGCATCGCCTCAAGCGCAGATGCTATGCGATGGATCTGTTCTTGGGTCAGCTGCCGAGGCGCGACCGCTCCTTCCCCCAAACGAGCACCCGCCCGAGGCAGCTTTCGCTCGGCGAGCACGTATTCGTAAGCAGCGTTCACCAGCTGCGAGAGCGTCGACCCCATTTCGCGCAGAAGGCTGGTCACCTGCTCTTTCACCGCAACCCTGGCTGTTCGCTCGCCACTCTCCGTCCAGCAAGAAAGGGGATCACCATGCCCGAGGCGGTCAGCACATCGAATATCGTCCTTTTCGAATCCTCCGACGGGGAAGTGAGGTTGGATGTCGCTTCTGACAGAGAGACTGTTTGGTTGAGCCAACAGCAGATGGCGAGTTTGTTCGGCACGACAAAGCAGAACGTCAGCCTTCACGTCAACAACTGCTTCAAGGAAGGCGAGCTGCAGAAAGAAGCAGTTGTCAAGGATTTCTTGACAACTGCCAAGGACGGCAAGAAGTACAGCACAGCCCACTACAACCTAGATGTCATCATCTCGGTTGGCTATCGGGTGAAGTCCCAACGTGGGGTGGAATTCCGCCGTTGGGCCACCGACGTTCTGCGCCGCTACATCGTGGAGGGCCGAGCCGAGAACGAAAAGCGCCTGGCACAGCTAGCCCAGGTCATTTCGGTTATGGAACGCTTTCCGCAAGAGATTGGCGCCTCGCAGATCCTCGAAATAGTGAGGAGCTACGCCGGCCCTCGATCTGCTGGACGACTACGACCATCAGCGTCTCGCACGCCCCGACGGATCCGCTGGCGTATACGTGCTCTCCTACGAGGAATGCCGCGACCTTATCAACAGTCTGCGTTTCACTGGTGAAAGCGACATCTTCGGCGTGGAGAAAGATGACTCTTTCCAGAGCAGCATCGCAGTCATCTACCGATCCTTCGGCGGCGTCGAGATCTATCTCTCGGTTCAGGAAAAGGCCGCGAGCCTGCTGTATTTTGTAGTAAAGAACCACTCGTTCCACGACGGGAACAAGCGCATCGCAGCCAGCCTCTTCCTATACTTCCTCGACCGCAACGGGATTCTTTACGAGAACGGCCGCAAGTGCATCGGCGACAACGCCTTGGTGGCTACCACCATCATGATCGCAGAATCACGCCCTGACGAGAAGGAAGCCATGGTCTCGCTGGTAATGAACTTCCTAGCGCTCGGCAATCAATAGGGAGAATCGAAGAGCGCAAGCCTTCGACTACGATTATTCGGCTCTAAGCACCAAGCCCCGGCCGTAATCCGACGAGCATCCCTCTGGGCCACCCTTGCGCGAGAAGCTGAAAGGGACACCGATGTTCAAGAGGGTCGTGCAAGGACGGCCCACCATAGAGCCCAGTAGCTGATGGCTCGCATGCGCGGCAAGCTGGGGGTTTGCTGTGCCAAAATGCCCGTGCAGCCCTTCTCCTCTATTCTGCTGGCGACAGGCGCTGGCAAATCTCGAGGGTGCGCTTGTACTCTTCCTGGAACTCGCCCACCGCCAAGAGCTCATCGATCTGGGAGAACGCTTAAGCCAGGCATAGAGGGCGGACGCAGGGAGGTGGCGAACGCAAGCAGGCGCAGGGGCGCAAGCAAGCACAAGCGCCCGCAGCAAGCGCCCGCCACATGCAAAACCGGCGTTTTCAGCCAAAAAATTTTCGCTCTCTGACCAGGACTTTCTCAGAAAACCACCTGGTCAGTCCCCAGTTTTTAACTGGCTGAAATTTCCGCTTTTACACCTCAACTGGCTGATGTTTCCGGTTTTACATGGTTTTGTGGAAGACGGGGGGCTGACGGCCTATTCGAGCTTCAGCTCGTCGTACACCAGGCCGTGCTGTTCTTCCGGATAGTCGAAGAATTCCTGAGGGCTTGCCACTTTGGCGTGCGCACGGACGAAGTCGCTTTGGTTGCGAGTGAGCAGATAGTCGGCTTTCACCTTCTCGGCGCAGCAGTCTATAAGGCAGTCCTCGAAGTCTGACCAGCCGCGGCTTACCGCACTCAGCCCGCTACCCCTAGCCTAACTCTATCAAATCGTAATCGTAGCCTTCCGGGCGGTAGGCGTCGCAGAACTGCTGCGGGGACAGAGCCGCCACGGGCGAGTTGCGGAAATCGCGAAGGTTGCGTGTCACGACCAGGTCGACGCCGTGACGATGAGCGGCCCACGCCAGCATCGCGTCCTCGAAGTCGCTAAACGGATTGCGAAGGGCGTTGCGCAGGTCGGCCTCGGTCGCATCCAAGACGGTCAGCAGCTGGGAAATACCCTCGATTGCCTCCATGGCCCGCTCGTCCGAGGCGTATTTGCGAGCCGCCAGCGCGTACTGCACCGTGGCCGTTTCGGAAGCAACCATGCACGGCTCGAATCCACGCAGCAGCATAACGTCTAGGGCCTGCGCGGAATACAGCACGTCTTCGGTGGCGCCAAGAATGTCCACGATAACGTTGACGTCCAGAAGCACCCTCATTCTCGAACCCCCGGAGCGCACTTCTCCAACGCATGAGCCCGATACTCATCGCGCGCATCGCAACCCGCCTCAAGGGGCGCAGACCCCACGAGCTGCCTCAGCCTCAACCGCTTGCGAGCCGTCTCTTCGCATGAGCCAGCATCGTCCAGCATCCACGAAGGAACCTGCTGCTCCCGCTCAAGGTACTGATAAAGCCGCCGAACCGCTTCGGTAGCCGACAGCCCGTTCCGGTCGAGAACCTGACCCCCATGCCGTTTCAGCGATTCGTCCAACCGCGCATTGATGGTTCCAGCCAAAGCCATAGCCGCCTCCTTTTCGCCTATGATAACATATTTGCATTACGTAATGCAAACAAAAGGCAGCCGTCGGCGCTCGCTAGAGCACCCCTCCAACCGGCCTTCGCGGCGCCTAATCAGGCACTCGGCTAGTATGGCAGGTAAGATAGACAATCTGCTTTCCTTCAGCAACCGAACTGAGCAAACGCAGCGCCCTGTCTAGATATTCGTCGTCTAGATTGACGAACGGATCGTCTAGAAAAATAAACGAATCTTCTTCCTCGAAAAGAGCGTCCCCTAAGGCCATCCGCATGCATACACCCACCATGTCGGCCATTCCAGCGCTAAGATAACCGGCCTCTTTAAATGCCCCTTTGCGCTCAATCGTCACCTTCATGCCCTCGTCAACCCTAAATGAGCTGGAATCGCCGAACAACGATTGTGAATACTTTTCAAATGCGGCAGTAACAGGGCCTAGATATTTCCGGGACAGAGACTCTTTTGCCTCTTTAAGCATGCTTTCGGTTTCGTCGAGGATACAGACTCGATCTCTTATTTCACGAAGCGCTTCCCGCACATCGACCAGCTCATCCTCAAGAGCCACAAGTTCTGAAACATGTTGGGACAAAACCCTTTCCTCTTCATGCATTTTGCTAAGCTCTTGCCGGCACACATCAAGTTTTTCGAGAAGCTTTTTTTCTTCGTCTGCAAGCTTTGCGAGACTCGCGTCTTGGGCTACATTCAATTCAGCTTCAGCCATCTCAGCTACGTCGGAATTGCTCGCCAGGAAAGAAGTCATCTCGTCTTTTGCTTGCGCCAACTCCTCTTCCAAATCGCAGAGATTCTTTCTTCCGTCCCTTATATCCAAAAGGCTGTCGTTGCTCAAAGATTTAGGCAGGCCGCATTGCTCCAAAATCGCAAACGCGGAGCCCTGGATTTCGCTTATCTGGCGTTTCTTCTCCTCCTCTACTTTTTCATGCCCCCGAACAACATCGCACGCCTTCTGATAAGCAAGCGCATCCCGGCCAAGCGCCTCTATCTCCGCCGCATAATCCCCGCCACAAGACACCTCTCTCCCATAGTCCCTGAGATAAACCCTGAGACCATCGGCAACCTTATTAATCTCAGGAGCAAGCTCTTCCTGCGCTTCTGCCTGCTTCGTGCGTTTATCCTGAAGAAGGCGATACTCTGCTGCATCTGCTTGCATCTTCGAGAGGGCTCCCTCGAAGCTATCTTCTTCACTTATGTATCCCCCCAAGAAGGAACGCGTGAACGTTTCGAGCTTTTCTAGCTCGCCCTCTGCCTCCTCGATTCCCTTCGTTCGCCTCTCGCATTTTTCGGACAGGCCTTCAAGCTCCGATACTCGCTCCCTAAGACTGGCAAGCGCTCCTCTAAGCTGTCGCCCGTCGGAATAATAGCGCTCAACAAATCGCTTCACGTCATCGGTTAGACGGTCAGCTTCAGCAGCATACCTCTCTGCCTCCTCCTTATCCCGTCCACTTGCAACCGAAGAAAGGGGCTGCTGCGACACTCTGCGAAAAAGAACGAAGGCTGCCCCGAAACACACGATCGCGCCGACGCCACAGACAACCGCAGCGGCAATAGGGACGGCTAGGCACAGCAGAACCCCTGCCAATATAACCAGCGACACACCCAAAGCCATCAGAAGGCTCGTCGTACCCTTTTTGGAGCGAGGCCGATCTTCCTCTTGCGGGTTAGGCTGAGTGAGCCTCTCGATGCTACGTCTCCTGAACGCGTCCGTATCATCGAGCAACCTCTCCATTTCTGCCAGCGCATCGCCAGATGGGATCCTATCCCCAAAAAAGTTTTTGAGTTCTTCTACGCGCTTGGCGGCTATTTTGTTTTCGTTATCTGCGCTTTCGATATCCCTTTTTATCGAAATGCGCTCGCTCATGCATTCTTGGATTCGCGCGAACTCGCTCTCAGAAGGAAGCCCTCTGGGAAAGCGGGACCCGAGATAAGATAGCCGCTCTTCCTCGTCGTCCGAAAGCAACGATTTGCCCAATCGCCTCTCATATGCTTTAAGGTTTTCGCCCTCCTCTATCTTCTTTTTAAGCTCCTCTTCCAAAGGAACGCCCTGAGCAAAGAAGCAGCCTAGTTCATCAAGGGTGCGATTTGCGTCGTCAAGATAAGATCGGTCTTGAACCCCCTCAATCAACACTGACCATCTCTGTGACAAGTTTAAAAGCTGGTTAACTTCTTCTTCTGTCGGAATTCGCTTTGGGAACTTCACCTCTTGGGCTTCGATTCGCTTTTGCAACTCACCCATTCTTTTGACCAATTCATTGCGGCGGTCAACAAAAGCTTTCACCGCATCCGCAGAAGACGCTTTCTGAATATCGCTTCGAATTTCCTCGATTTGCATTCTCAGATTGAAGAGGTCCTGTCTTTTTCCCTCGATCTTCTCTTTCAACGCAGCCAGCAAAATCTCGTCTTGCTTCTTTTCGGACATCTCCTTTTCCACTTGCGTCATCCTCGAAGAAACAAATTCCTCTTTTCCACCAGTCCCCCGATAAGGCTTGAGCTCTTTGCGTGCTTTTTTAATCCGCTCGATTGCCCCTTCATATCCCTCTGCGCTCCCCGCCTGCTCAATCATGCCGGTAAGCTTCTCGGAAATCTTGCTTGTCGAAAACTCGCTCAGCGCATTGCCTTGGGGAAGAAAGACGCTCTTCTCAAATGAATCGGCGTCAAGACCAAAAAACTCAACCCCAAGCCCTTCTGAGCTAGATCCCGCATCAACACTAGTCACCCTCTTGCCAGTTCTTTCGTAGACAAGATCTACGCGATCCTTTCCCTTTACGGAACCAAAAGCGCGTGTGACCCTATACTCTTCCCCCTTATGCTCAAAGATAAGGTAGCCTCCGAACGCTCCTCCATGCCATGGTTGATATTTCCGACGCTCGTTTCCTTCAATCGAACGGCTATTTCCGACAAGGCCATAAAACATCGACTTGATAAAAATTGACATGGTTGTCTTGCCGAAGCCGTTCGGCTCTTGAAAAACTGACAGGCCATCGTCTTCGAAATAGAAATCCTGGTTCTCCAGGCATCCGAATCCGTCAATGTGGGCCTTTTTAAGCTTCATAAGCGAATATCCTCTCCCGCTATAGCCCTGAGTCCGCTCAACAGTATTTTGTCGCGAGTTTCGGCAGAAATGTCATCTCGGGCAAGAACAAGCCTGACGAATTCACCTCTTAAAGAGACATCGTTAACATAATCTGAGGGGTCGATCTTCAAGGTTGTCATGTCCGATATTTTGATAAAGAAAAAGGAGCTTTCGATCGCCTTTTCAAGCGATTGAACATCCTTGTTTGCCGCTGGATCACATTGGCCCACTAAAACGAATTTAACTAGGTCGTCAGCAGGAATCCCTTTCACCGCGACTTTGAGCGCTTTCTCGAACTCTGGATACGAGTAAAGGCCGGTAACGTCTACTTTCAGCTCATGAAGCGTCCTCTTTGCAAAGGGGACAAACTCCGACACTAGCTTGTCCCCCTGAATCTCAATGCTCACAAATCCCTTTTTCCCGCACTCGTCGAAACCTCGGCCCTCAAGGCAGCCCGAGTAGCAGTACTTACCACCTCCGCCTAATTCGCCAATCTGATACGAATGAAGATGTCCCAGAGCAAGATAGTCTATACCCCTACCCCTCAAATCGGAGATAGAAACATCGATGCATCCTGGCTGAGATGAAACCTGCCCATGCAGCACAACGACGTTCTTTGCGCCAGGCTTTGCAGAATAACTCTGATACATGGTCTTGAAATTGGTTCCGTCAATCTCGATGCCGCTAATTCGTACATCCGCATAATCATACGAAACCCATTCGCTTCCGAAAAGCTTGAGGTTGCTCGGTAAGTCAATGTCAGCGAGGGCGTTTCGCTCATCATGGTTTCCCTTAAGATAAAGAAAGTCGATTTCTGAGGCCTCCCGAATTGCCTCGAGAACAGACTCGCTCGTCGTCAAGCTGCAGCGAGACTCGTCAAAAAGATCTCCTGCGATTATTACCACAGAGTAATCGTTTTCCTGGGCGTATTCAATTAGCCTAACAAACGTCTCTCTTATCTCCGCGCGACGCTGGTTTGCCTGTTTGCGAGAAAGATTTGACTCCATCTTTGAATCGAGATGAAGGTCGGAGCAGTGAAGTATCTTGGTCATGATATTCCATTCAGTATGCTCGTCCGATGAAGAGAATTGGTATACACCCCGCTATACGCCTCGTAATTATACAGCAAGGTAGATTGGCCCTAGATTCCGAATCAGCTGTCATAAACACACTTCCTGACCGTCAGAGTGAAGCACGCATATCAGGCTTCTTGCCACATCGAGGCAACAAAGCCGTGAAACCTTCCTCCCTTGATCAAAGAACCGGGATTGCCTAGAGCACGTCTTGATGCCTCGCCACAGCCACGCACCTCGCTCCTATACGGGCAGGATGCACGGCTCCTCGTAGTGCGCGATCAGGGCGTCATGGGTGATGAACAGCAGGTTGTCGGCTTTCGCCTGGGCAACCATGATTCGGTCGAAGGGGTCGCTGTGGCACGGGGCAGTGCTGGGGCGGCGCAGCGTTTCCAGAGCAGCTACATGGCGATTGCAGAGGGGCAGCGGCTCGTAGCCGGCCTCCTCGCAGAACTCCACGAACTGGCTTGCACCGACTTTCATCCGGTCGGGATGCAGGCTGTGCTTGATCGACACCTCCCACGCAGAGGCAACACTGTAGGTGATTTCGTTCGACTCGTCCAAGATGAGCGTTCGCGCCGCAGATGGCAGCAGCGGGTCGTCCGTCAACGCCCACAGAAGGATGTGAGTATCAAGCAGAAGCCTCACAGCTCTGCTCCGAACAACGCCGCCACCTCGGCATTTGACTCGTCAGAATCCCAATCCTGAACGTAGAGGCTCTGGCCGGAAGCAGCGCCGATACGCCGCGAGACCGTCTTCTCGACGAAAGGCATAAGCTTCGCCACAGGCTTGTTGTGTCGTGCGATGATGATGCAGTCCTCTTGCCCGCTTTCGAGCAATCGAAGAAGCCCCGACAACCCATTTTTCGCCTCGAGCACATTCGCCGTAAACATGGTGCCTCCATTTCTGGCTAGGTTAGCCAGAATTATAGCACGGGAGGCATCTTTTCGCCGAGCGGCCAGCGCGCTGCCCGGCGAAACGGCTGAAACAACCGTTGTCGCTTCGTCGGCCATCACTGCTCCCCTTTTTCGAACTCCCTGATGACAGCCATGAAGTCGTCTCCGTAGCGCTTGAGCTTGGTGAGGCCTACACCTGGTACTTCCAGGAATTCCTCGTCAGTGGCGGGGCGGGCGGTGGCCATGGCACGCAGGGTGGCGTCGGAGAACACCACGTAGGGCGGCTTGCCCATAGCGTCGGCCAGCGACTTACGCAGGGCGCGCAGCTGCTCGAACAGGGCCTCGGCTTCGGAATCGGCCGCTCGGGCGCCGAAGGTGCGGCCCGACAGCTCGCCCGAGCCCCCCGCGCTGCCGAACGCGCGCTTGCCCGAACCCTGTCCGAAGCTGCTGCGAGCGTCCGCACACCCGCGCGCGGACTTCGGCGCACGCTCGGCCTGCTTCATGAGCAGCTTGAAATCAGCGGCTGCAGCTTCGCGAAACCGAGGCCCGAACCCCACGGTCGGGTACGTGCCCTCGGTGACCACCAGGTAGTCGCCCGCAGCCAACAGCTCCACCACCTCGCGAACAAGCGACGGCGACGCGGCGGAACTTCCCGGGCCCTTCCAGCCCTCCCCCAAGTCGCCGAAGCACGGCAGCTTCTGCAACCCCAGGGCGCACACGCGCTCGTTGCCCATGCCGCGCAGCACGTCGGCTACCAGGGACTTCCCGAACCGTCCGCGCATGGCCTGCACGCAGCGCATGACCGCCCGAGCCTCGGCAGTCACGTCCACCGCCTTGAAGCCACCGTCGCAGTTTCCGCAGTTCCCACAGCCCCGCGAAAGCTCGGCCAGCTCATCGGCAGACGCAGCCTCCGCACCGCGCGCATGCCCCGCGAACGGCTCGCTCCCGCAGGCTCCTCGTTTCCCATCCGCACCCGCGCCAGCCTCGTCGGCCGAGCCGCCTACCAGCCCGCTGCCTGCCGGGTCGCCACCCACACCCGCGCCCAGCCCCTCGCCAACATCCGCGCCCCGGGCGCCTTCCGCCCCCATCTCCTCGCCGAAGTAGCGCAGGATGTAACGGCGCAGGCATTCGGTGGTGTAGCCGTAGCCCACCATGGACTCCAGCATGCGCCGGCGCACAGCACGCACCCGCTCGGCCTCCTCGGGGGTCAGCTCCTCGTTCTCCGACTCCTGCTCGATGAAGAACCGCCCAGTAGAGATGTCGCCATCGCTCCAGTACAGAACGCACTCCGCCGGCTCACCGTCACGTCCCGCGCGCCCCGCCTCCTGGTAGTAGGCCTCCATGGACGAGGGCATGTTGTGGTGCACCACGTAGCGTACGTTCGACTTGTCGATGCCCATGCCGAAGGCGTTCGTGGCCACCATCACCGGCGCATCGTCGTTGATGAACGCCGCCTGGTTCGCCGCACGTTCCTCATGGCTCAAGCCCGCGTGGTAGCGCGTAGCCTTCACCCCAGCAGCCACCAGGGCCTCGTGCACCTTCTCTACGTCCTTGCGCGTACTGCAGTAGACGATGCCCGAATCCGCCGGGCGCGCCAGAGCCTTCGCCGCGATGCGTGCGATCTTGCGCTTGGGCTCCAGCCGCTCCACCGCGAAGTGCAGGTTCGGCCTGTCGAAGCCGGTGACCAGGGTAAACGGGTCGCGCAGCCCCAGCAGGCGCACGATGTCGGCCCGCACGCGGTCGGTGGCCGTGGCCGTGAAGGCGCCCACAGGCGGGCGGTTCGGAAGCGCTGCCACGAACTGCCCGATGGTCAGGTATGACGGCCGGAAGTCCTGGCCCCATTGGGACACGCAATGGGCCTCGTCCACGGCGATGAGCGCAAGGCTTGCCCGAGCAGCGAAATCGACGAAGCGCGGGTCTGACAGCCGCTCGGGCGCCACGTACAGCAAATCGAAGGCGCCGGCCAGCGCCTGGTTCATCACGGCGCCCTGTTGACTTGCCGACAGCGACGAGTTCAGCAGCGCCGCCCGCACGCCCGCGTCGGAAAGCGCCCGCACCTGGTCGTCCATAAGCGATACCAGCGGGCTTATGACCAGCGCCACCCCCGACCGCACCAGAGCCGGCACCTGGTAGCACAGCGATTTGCCGCCGCCCGTGGGCATAACCCCCAGCACGTCGCGACCGGCCAGCAGCGCCTCCACTAGCTGGCCCTGGCCCGGGCGAAACGACGGGTAGCCGAACACGTCGGCCAGCACGCGGCATGCCGTCCGAAGCGGCAGCTGCCTTGATTCGTCCTGCACGCTGCTCCCTCCCCTTCGCGCTCTACGCCGGCAGCGGAATCTCGCAGTACACGATACCCCGCGCGTCCAGCTCGTCGAACAGCTGCTGCGGCGTCACCGCCCGCACCGTCGAGCGCCTGTAATCGTCGGCGTTGCGTGTGATTATATAGTCGGCCCCCACCTTCTGGGCACAGCGTGCGACCAGGCAGCCCTCGAAGTCCGTCCAGCGCTGCGCAAGCGCTTCGGCCACATCGTCGGGCGTAACACTCACCATCTCCAAAAAGCCCAGATCCTCCTGGATCATCCGCTGCGCCTCCACCGAGCCGAAGTCCTTCCGCAGCAGATAGAAGAGATCGGTGACCGTGCTGGTAGTGACGAAGGTGCGCGCCTCCCCCACGATGCCGAGCAGGCACGTGCGACGGGACAGCTCGTAGAACGGCTCGCGGCGACCGATATGGTCCAGAACGATGTTCGTGTCAAGCATCAAGTCCATAGCGGCCCCTCAGGCGCTCTTCGCGCAGCTCGTCGTCGGACAGCGTCAACGGAGTACGCGTGTGGCACTGGTCGAACGCCCTGATACGGCGCGCAATATCCTCTTCTGCCGGACGCGCGTCAGCAAACGGCGGAAGCGCCTCGTGCTGCACAGCGTAATCGAACAGGCTGCGCACAACTCGGGAGGGCGTAGTTCCCAAGCGTTCCATGACCGCCGTGGCCTCGGCCTTCACAGAAGCATCCAGTCGAACCGTCAGCACCGACTCCATGATTACCTCCCGTTTAGTATGACATGTCATACAATATAGCTTCCAATCCAAAGATTCTCAAGTGCTATACTCCCCCCATTCCGTCTAGGGGGAGGAATGATCAAATGAACCACACTGGTGTGTCCGCATCTCCGTGGAGCATGCGCCGCCAAATCGCAACGGCAGCCGCGCTCGCCTCGTTCGTCTCCACCCGGTCGTTCTCCTTGTTCTATCCGCTCTTCGGCATCTTCGAACCCGCGCCATTCCAAAACCAAATCTACGAGGATTACGCCCTGCTCCAGGTGCTGACTGCGATTCTGCTCGTGGGAATTCTCGTGTTGCAAAAGCCGCTCGCCAAACCACTCGAAAGCAAGCGCTGGCCTCTGGCGCTTGCCAGCTGCTCTGGCGTCTTAGGCGCCGTGGCCGTTGCGATTTCGCAGCCCATGGGCTGGGCAATCTTCTGCATACTCGGCTTGGCGCTCATGGCATTCTACCCCGCACTCTACCTCCCCGCCGCAGGGTGCAGAATCGCCCAGATAGACACACGAAGCGCCTGCACGATCGTCGCCGCGACCTTCGCAATCTCCGAAATCTACCGGTTCGTCTTCCTCCTTGTCCCGGCCGTCGGAACCGCAAGCATATTCCTCGCACCCCTAGTTGCCGGCTCGATCCTATGGCTGCTCCCATCTCGGGCCTGCGACGATCCAGCCGGCACGAAGCGCGCGGGCAGCCCGAGCCAAGGCCAGCCCCTCACCGACGGAACGAGCGTGTGGATTCTCTTCGCCTCGGCTTCGTTCCTCTGCATCCTGTCGGCAATCTTCTCCCGCTTGCTCTCGGACCCGACCATCGACTCCATCGCCTTCGACGAGCGGGCGCTCACCTTCTACTCGGCAATAGTCGTCTTCGCCTCCTTGGCGCTCCTCACCAAATACGCCCCTTTGTCCATTGATGCGCTCGTCCTGCTCTACTCCTTGTGCTCCCTCGTGTTCCTCACGGCGCTGCTCTCCACCGTGTTCCTCTCCTTCCAGGGGGCGACCACCCACGGGGTGGCGCTGCTCAAAACCTCCCAACGTATTTACGAGGCGCTGCTCATGACCGCAGCGCTCTTCGCCGTCAAATCCTCGCGCACCTCCCCCATCGTCGCGTTCTCCCTCTATGGGATTCTGGCCATCGCCGCGCTCAGCCTGCTCTCGAACGGTATCGCAGCACCGCTGAACCAGTTCGTAGCGCTCTACCAATCTCCGATGATCATCCCCGTGACCTCGCTGGTGACCATCGCCTGCCTCATCGTCGTCTCCGCAACGCTGGCGATAGTCTTCTTCCGCCGCAGCAAGGAACATCAGGTTTCGGCAAAGGAGTACAACGCCCGACTCTGCGAATCGGCGGGAAGGGAGAAAAGGCTGTCCCCCCGCGAAATCGAGGTAATGCAGTACCTGTACCAGGGCTACAGCGTCAACGGCATAGCGGAGAAGATGTACATCTCCCCCTCGACCGTCCAAGGCCATTCGAGAAGCATCTACCGCAAGATGGACGTCCATTCCCGACAGGAGCTCATCGACAACGTCAACGAGCACTTCGTCTGACGCCCGCGACAGCCGGTAGCAGAGAGCCGAACGTAGTGCCTGCTCAGGGCCCTATGGCATATTTTATGCCATAGGGCCCTGAGCAAAACACCCACCCCTATGCTATTTTTCGCCCGCCCGCTCGGGCTCTATGCTTTCCCCACCCAGAAGAGGAAAGGGGAATCCTATGAGCGAAGAGCACTATGGCAACGAGAGCACTGCCGCATCCGGCTACGGAGAAGAGCAGCACCTCCGGGAGGGCCCGGTGGATGACGGCGACCAGCCCGCGGCAAACGACTTGCATGACCTGTTCTCGCACGCCGACACACGCGAAATATTCTATGCGGCGTTAACGCTCTCCCGCGAGGGCCTTTCGCGGGCGGAGCTCGAGACAGCCCTTGCGAACCATCCGGCCCTCGCCAGCACCGTGCTCTCCCCCGCAAGCTGCATCGACATCCTCATCGGGAAGTCGGCGCTCGAGCAAACGGTACGTCAGGCCGACGGCAGCGAAATCAGTACCGAGAACTTCGTCGTACAGATCGAAAGCGGCGCGACGACGAAAGCCAACGGAACCCTTGTGGTCCGCTCGAGCAACCAGGCAATGGATGTCGTCGGCGAGATGAGCGTATCCAACCGTCTTACTGCCATGTTCGGCGATATCGACCCCGAGATGGCCGGGCTGTACCGGGAAGCGCTCTCGTTCTGTGCTTCGCCGCGTACCCTCAAGCAAATCGAAAGCCTTATCTCGAGCCTAGGCTACAGCACAAGCCCGACAAGAGACAGGGAGACTGTCTACGCCTCCACCGTCATGAACACGCTCGCCCAAACCGGCGCGGTCTGCTGGGACGGCGGATGGGTGCTAACCCGGGAAGGAGTCGATGCCCTTAACTGATTGCCAGCGACGCACTGTCCATGTAACGAGAGAGCTTAGAGGAGGAACCAATGAGGGAAGCGGGTATCAGCAGGAGGACCTTGCTTAAGGCAACCGCCCTTGCGACTGCGGCAACGGCATTCGGAATAACCGGATGCAACAAGGTGGAACCGTCGGAGGAGCCGACCGTCAGCGCGGCGGAGGAGGTTGTCGAGCCTACGACGAACCGGCATAGCAACGACGGCATTCCCGAAGACCAGTACGAGAAGATTAAGACCACGTGCCATGGGTGCATCACCAACTGCACCTGCGAGGCCTATCTGCTCAACGGGAGGCTTAAGAAGATCGTGGGCGTCCCGGGGTGCCGCCGCAACGACGGCCGCATCTGCCTCAAGGGCATGTCCCAGGTACAGGCGGTCTACCATCCCAACCATCTGAAGTACCCCATCAAGCGCGTAGGAGAGCGCGGTGAGAACAAATGGGAGAGGATCAGCTGGGACGAGGCGCTGGACTTGGCCGCCCAGAAGATCATCGACGTGAAGAACCGCTATGGCGGCGGCGGCCTTCTGGCCTCCGGCGGTGGCGGCGGCAGCGTCACCATGTTCCATCTTCGCAAGACCATCTGGGAGATCGGCTTCTGGAACCTCTTCGAGCCGGGAGCCTCCCAGTGCCTGGCGCCCCGTACCGCCGCAACCACCATGGTATTCGGCCTGCGCACCTACCTCTCCATGGCTGACGGTCAGGGCGAGGACCTTTTCTGGCCCGAGGACGAGAACTGCAAGTGCCTCGCCATCTGGGGCACCAACCCCGCTTCGCACCAAACGGCAGGCTCCGGCCGCCTGATGCGCGAGCTGCGGGCCCGCGGCGTGAAGACCATCGTGATCGACCCGCGCTTCACCCCCGATGCCGCCCGCGCCGACGTCTGGCTCCCCATTCGCCCCGGCACCGACGTCGCCCTCATGCTCTCCTGGGTGCGATACATCATCGAGCACGAAGCCTACGATGCCGAATTCTGCATGCGCTGGACGAACCTGCCCTACCTCATCGACCCGGACACCGAGTACTGCCTGACCGCCGACAAGGTCTTCGAGGACGGCAATCCTGAGGACTACGTGGTGTGGGATACCCTCACCAACGAGCCCAAGCCCCTTCCCTACTACCCGTTCCCCGAAGACATACAGCCGGCCTTCTTCGGCGAGTACGAGTTCGCCGCCGCCGACGGGAGGCAGTACAAGGCCATGACCGGCTTCGAGGCCCTCAAGCGGGCTGCCGACGAGTGGACCCTGGCCAAGACCGCGGAAACCTGCTGGCTGCAGGAAGAGTCCATCGAAAAGGCTCTCAAGATATTTATCGAGAACCAGGTCTCCGGCATCGTCCACGGCGTGGCAACCGACCAGCACCCCCAGGCCGAGAAGGCTGCTCAGTGCGCTTGCATCATCGAGGGCATCATGGGCCATGTCGAAATCCCGGGTTCCGTGTTGCAGCAGTTCGGCAAGAAGGGCGTCAACCAGGCAGGCCGCCCCGGATGCATGGAGATGACCGAGGAAGCGTGCATCAACACGCTAGGCACCGCCAAGAAGTACCGCGCGCTGTTCGCCCCCTCCTGCAACTCCCATATCCCCTCGGTCCTCGACGCC
This sequence comes from Adlercreutzia aquisgranensis, assembly GCF_943193145.1. Taxonomy (NCBI): domain Bacteria; kingdom Bacillati; phylum Actinomycetota; class Coriobacteriia; order Eggerthellales; family Eggerthellaceae; genus Adlercreutzia; species Adlercreutzia aquisgranensis. The sequence continues at coordinate 42,442 of NZ_CALPDA010000005.1, forward strand.
ATCACCACCGGCGAGCCGTACCGCCCCGTGCTGTGGTACGACGGCTCGCTGAACAAGCTGTCCGCCCTCGCCGAGCCGAACAAGTGGCTCGAAGCCGCCAAAAGCATGGAATTCATCTTCGGCATAGCCCCGTACATGACATCCTTCCATTATGAGCTGTGCGATCTGGTGCTCCCCTCCCAGGAGTGGAGCGAGATGAACGACACGGTAGAGCATGCCTTCAACCAGCACATCTCCCACCGCGCTGTCGTCCATATCGGCGAGACGGTCCATCCCGCCGTCATCGCCTCGAAGGTCGTTGAGGCCTGCAGCAAGTACGACGACAGCATCTCGGTGGAGAAGGTCCCCGGCCTGACCGACGAGGCCTACGCCAACAGCTGCGCCCCCAAGGACATGACCTGGAAGGATTTCTGCGACCTGGAGGACCGCGAGGGCTACTACGAGAAGTGCTCCGAGGAGGACTACCGCACCTACCGGAACTACGAGCGCTTCATCGACGATGCCACAGAGCCCCAGGGCTTCCCCACCCCTACGCGAAAGGCGGAGCTTTACGGCACCGGGTTCCTACGCTGCCGCGACACCGGCCTGCCGTTCTCGAAAGTCGACCTCGGTCCGATTCTCGGACCGGCCGAGGGCGACTGGCGCCCGCTGCCCTATTACCGCGAGCCGGAGGAGTCGCCTCTGACCGACAAAGAGTATCCCCTGGTCATGACCTGCGGGCGCGTTCCCTACTTCCATCATGGCACGCTCCGCAACAACGCCTACCTCCGAGAGCTGTACCCGGCACCCGAGCTGTGGATCAACCCGGAGACCGCCCAAACGTACGGCATCGGCGACAAGGATTGGGTGAAGGTCTCCTCCCGCCGCGGCACGGTCACCATGCGCGCATGGGTCACCGAGGGCATCGCGCCCGGCGTCCTGGCCTCCGAGCGCTTCTGGAATCCTGAGAAGATGGAAGACCCGAAGAACCCCACGGGCGGCTGGCAGGAGATGAATTACAACGTCCTGTCCAAGGAGACCGGCGATTACTGCCCCGAGGTAGGCTCCTACACCCTTCGCGGGTATCAGGTCAAGATCGAGCGCGCCGACAGCGCTCCCGACGGATGTTGGGTGGAGCCGAAGGACTTCACGCCCTGGCTTCCGGAATACAGCGACAGCACGGAGGTGGTGTTCTAATGACGCGCATTGGCTTTTTGATGGACCTCGACCGCTGCAGCGGGTGCCAATCCTGCGAGGTGGCCTGCAAGTACGAGAACGGGATTGCGCTCGGCGAGTATTGGAGCAAGGTGCTCACCGTCGGCCCCATGGGGAAGTACCCCGACATCCAGATGTACTGGCTGCCGGTCAACTGCCAGCAATGCCAGAACGCCCCCTGCATCGAGGTGTGCCCCACAGGTGCGAGCTACCGCGATTCGGAGAACGGCCTGGTACTCGTCGACAAGGATGCCTGCATCGGCTGCAAGTCGTGCCTCGGCGCCTGCCCCTACGGAGCGCGCCAGCTCAACGAGGAGAAGCAGATCGTAGAGAAGTGCACCACCTGTTTCCATCTGGACGAGCCGCTCTGCGTGCGCAACTGCCCAGGTGCCTGCCGCTTCATCGGGGACTTCGACGACCCCGACTCCGAGGTGTCCAAGAAACTAGCGGTCGCCGACCCCGAGACGGTGCATCAGCTGAGCGACTCCGGGAACGGCCCGACTACCTACTACCTGCTGTCACCCAAGTACGCCCAGTGGCAAGACGTTATGTAGTCGTTTAGCCGATGGGCTTCGCCCTGCATCGCCCCCCTGGGCGATGCAGGGCCTTCTTCGAACCTAGAAAGGACTCCACCATGGCGGACGAAAACGACCTGATCGTCCTGAACGAGTCTCGCGGCCTCATCTACCGCATGCTCTCCGGCCTGTACTTCAGCGAGCTAACCGTTCCCCAGATAGAAGCCATCGAGTCGTTCCAAGCCGACGCCTTCGACGTCGAGAATGAGGAGATGGCGCAGGGACTGGCCATGATGCAGCATTGCCTGAGGACGTTCCTCGGCGACACAAGACAGGAGCTGGCCTGCGATTTCGCTCACACCATCCTGGCCATCGGCGCGCAGAACAAGCGGATGGCGCTCCCTTACGAAAGCGTGTTCACCACGAAGGAGGGGCTGCTCATGCAGGATTCGCGCGACGACGTCTACCTGACGTTCCTCCGCGAAGGCGTGTCACTGGCCCAGGGGACCGACCTTCCCGAAGACCACCTGTCGTTCATGTTCGAATTCATCGCGATCCTGTGCGATCGGTTCTCCGACCTGCTGCGCGAGGGCAAGCGCAGCGAGGCGCTCCGCGTCCTCCAAACGCAGTCGTCGTTCATCGCGAACCATATCGAGAACTGGATGGACAACTACGCCAACGCCTTGGAGTCGTCGGCCCGCACGGAGTTCTACCGCGGGCTCGGCCGCTTTACCCATGGGTGGGAAGTACTTGATGCCGGATTCCGCACCGACCTTGAAGCCGCACTGTCCCAGGAGGCAAAATGACGTTTCCCCTTACCCTGTTGGCAACCCTTATGGTCGCCATCCTGGCGCGTCCCGCGATGCAGAAGGTGCCCTGGATGTTCTACCTGATCTGCATCGCCCTGGACGCGGCTCTACTCGCGTTGTCCGCTGGACTCATCCCTCAGGCCGCCGTGCAGCTCGCCACGATACTTCTTCGCCGCGGGTTTATCGCAATCTCGCTCTTCGTCATAGTCATGTACATCGGCGTTTTCCCCTACGGTTCGAAGGTGCGCAACTACTTTTCCCCCGTTCGCGCCGTTTTGGCTATTTGTGCCTGCATCCTGGCCCTCGGCCACGTGGCAGCCTACTTCACCACGTTCATCCCGCGGCTGTTCGAGGGGAACCTCCCGAGCACCATGGCGCTATCCATGTTCGCCGGGCTCGGGCTGCTGACGCTGCTCCTCGTGCTGGGCATCACCTCGTTCCGCGGGGTTCGTAAAGCCATGGGAGGAAGGGCATGGCTCCGCCTGCAGAAGGCGAGCTACCTTTTCTACGCCCTTATCTACGTTCACTCCATGTGCCTGCTCATTCCCTCTGCGCTGCAGCATGGGGAAGCGGCGCAAACGAGCGTCCTGGTGTACTCCGTGGTTTTCGGCGCCTACGCAGTTGCCCGCGTCGTCCGGGCGATCGCAGACCACCGCCAAAGCGAAGTCGCCGCACAACTTCGCCAGGAAGAGCTGGAGCTCCAAGCGGTATAGCGCCTTACATTCGAGGGCAAAAGGCTAATCTTGCCGTATTGCTTTATACAGCGAGGAGGGGCCATGCGAATCGCAGCCGCAGGCTACTTCGGAGACTGCAGGCTGTGGGTCGCCGCCCAGAGCATCAACGACGCGTTCTACGTGCTGAGCCGTTACGTGGATGCCGCCCAAGTGCAGCAAGCAATTGGCAAGTCGTTCCAGATCGTCGCCCCGGTAAGCCTCACCTTGGCCGATTACGAACACGCCGTGCGCCTGAACTGGCCCGATATGGAAGATTGCCTGGTAGCCATCGCCGCCGAGAAGGTGCGCGCCGACTACCTGATCACCCGTGATGCCACAGGCCTTGCCCGCTCCATGGTGCCCGCCATCGCACCGGACCAGTGGCTCGCCATCATGCGCGATCGAGGCGTCGAGTACGACGAGGTGCTCCTTCGGGAAACGTCGTAGCCCGCCATGCCGCGTGTTTGCCTCCAACGAACAGTGCATACCGGGCAGGTTCAACCGGTTTTTCGTGCGAACCTGCCCGGTATGCACTGCTCTCACCCCCTGGCGAAGGCGTCAGACACCGACGACCCGACACTCGAAAAGCATGCAGCATGCAAAAGCGCCGCCTCCCCTTCGAGAGACGGCGCTTCTTGGTTCCGAACGTACGGACTTGCAGATAGCCGAGGCCACAAGGCTTCGCGCCTAGCCCGCGGAATCGCAGGTTTGCAAACCCGCGCGACCGCCAACCCTAGATCATGGCCAGCGTGAAGTCCTCTTCGCCGTTGAATACCTTCATGGCGTGGTCAACGTCGTAGTCGGCCAGGGTGATGGCGCTGATGGCCTTGGTCAGGCGCACGGCCTCGTCCAGGCTGCGCTGGTGGATGTTGCGGCCCGTGGCGTTACCGCAGGCACCGCCCACGTGAATCTGGTTGTACAGCTGGTCGAGGAAGGTGTGGGCGTCCACGGTGGAACCGCCCGCGCACACCAGGCCCGTGCGGCCAGCAGCCATAGAGGCGATCTTCAGAGCCTCGAAGGGGGTGCGGGCATCGTCGCCCTCGGGCTTCGGCGGGTTCACCTTCACGAAGTCAGCACCCAGGCACAGGGCCACACCGGCAGCACCGGCGATCAGATCGGGGTCCTTCTCCTTCTTCACGGCCGTGCCGCGGGGGTAGATCCACAGCACCACCAGCAGGCCGTTGGCATGGGCCTGGGCGATCAGGTTACCGGCTTCGGCCATCATGGTGGCCTCGTACTCGCTGCCCAGGTAGATGGTGTAGCCAAGGCCCACGATGTTCACGCCGGCCTCACGCATGGCCAGCACGGCCTCCAGGTCGTAGAGCTGCGGCGAGTAGGGGTCCTCCTGGTCGGTGTCCACCAGGTTTGTCTTGGAGTTCATCTTCACCAGGTAGTTGATCTCCGGGTAATCGGCCGCGTACTGGGCGATCAGACCGCGCTGACCGGCCAGCACGCCCACCACGCCCTGCTTGCCGATCTCGAACAGATGCTGCGGGTCGGCGTCGGCGATGTCGATGCCCTTGCCGTAGAAATCCTTGTTCAGGTGCTCCACCTTCTGGTCGCACGCAAACAGCATGAGCCGGCCCGTGCCCTGGGTGGCCTTCATGTAGTTCTCGATGTACTCGTCGCGGGACTCTGGCATTACGTCAACGGGAACCCGTACCTGGTCACGAGTGATTTTGGGCATTACAGCCTCCTTCGGATTGGCTTAACCTCCGCCCCGTATGCCGACTGGCGGCCTTGATGCCGCCGCACGCTCGAAAACAACGACCGCACCGCAAAGGGGCTCGTTAGATTGGCATTCTAGCGAACGGAAGCCAGCGGCTCGGGTTAAGCGCCCCCTTTACACGGAAAAGCCGCGAAGGACTGCAACGGACGCGCAGCCGCTACAGATAGTCGTAGGGGCACACGGCAGTGCCGTTGACCTCCACCTGGAAGTGCAGGTGCGGACCGGAGGACTGGCCGGTGGACCCCACCGCGGCGATGTTCTGGCCGCGCTCCACGCTCTGGCCGGCGCTCACGTACACCTCGGAATTGTGCATGTACTTGGTGACCAGGCCGTTTCCGTGGGCGATAACCACCCAGTTGCCCGCGCCGCCGTTGTAGCCGCCGTCGTTGGTGGCGTAGATGACCGTACCCGACTCGGCCGCGTACACCGGCGTACCCGTAGGGGCGGCCATGTCGGTGCCCTTGTGGAAGGAGTTGTCAAAGTCGCGCCAACCCCAGCCGCTGGACGTGGACGCGCCGGGGCACGGATTCGCGAAGGTGCCGTAACCGGAGTCCACCGAAGCGCCCGCCGATCCCGAGCCGCCGCCCGATTCCGAAGCCGACGCCTGCGTTGCGGACGCTGCCGCCGCGCGCGCCTCCTCCTCGGCCTTGGCGCGAGCCTCTGCTTCGGCCTTGGCCTTGGCTTCGGCCTCCTGACGTGCCCGTTCGGCCTCTTCGGCAGCACGGCGCGCCTCTTCCTGCTCAAGCTCGTACTGAGCTTCCAGGTTGGCGATGTCCTCGGTGATCTTGGAAGCTTCCTCCACCAGCGCCGCCTGCTTCGTGGCGATGTCCGCCTTCAGCGCCTCGGCCGCTTCCATCTGGGCCTCGGCCTCCTGGCGCTGAGCTTCGAACTCGTCGCGCGCCTCCTGGGCCTCCACCTGCAGATCGCGCGACTCCTGAATGAGCTTCGCGTCGGACACGAACAAGCTGTTGGCCAGATGCCAGTAGCCCACCATGTCGCTGAAACTGGCCGCACCCAGGGAAACCTCCAGGTAGGCCTCGTAACCGCCGCCGTTCTTGTACAGCTGACGCGCCCGGCGGCTCAGCTGCTCCTGCACGGCCTCCATGCGCTCTTCGGCGTTAGTCAGCCGCTGCTGGGCCTGCTGCTTCGCTGCCTCGGCCGCATCGTGGGCCGCCAGCGCCGTCTCGTACTCGGCCTGGGCGTTGTTCAGGTCGGTCTGCAGCACGTCGATGGTGTCGAAGATAAGGTCCGCCTGGGCCTGCAGACCGTCGATTTCCTCGCGCTCCACGGCGAAAGCCGCAGCGGGAACCAGCGGAACAAGGGAGGCAGCCAACACGGCGGCGAAAAGGCCGCGAGCAATCGGCCTGGTGAAGATGCAGTAAGCCCTACGATGCGGGGACCTGGTGTGTTTCATAGCGTGTGTGTCCTCGGTTGCGTTCGGCGCGTTTTCGGCGCTTGCGTTTCGGTTATGTTAGCACGCTCGCCCGCGCCCTGTCGCGCAAAAGCACCCATCGTCCACGTTTCCACCAGAGCCCGCTACAGCGCGCCGGTAAAGCGCACGTTCATATCCACCGCGCCGTCGATGCCGGCCACCGTCCCCGAGCTGGTGTACTGCCACATGACGATAGAAAGCGGAGCCGTGGGAGCCGCCACGTCGTATTCCGCCAGCCACAGTGGGTAGGCGGTCAGCTGGGACAGGTGGTAGCGGGTCAGGTCGTGCAGGTTGCCGTAGATCACCGCGCTATAGCCCGCCGCCTCGACCGCATCGCAGAACGCTTTAGCGCATTCGGTCATCGTGGCCCGGTCAACCGCGTTGGCCCGCGCGCCTTCCGCCGCCACGAGTTCGTGGTCGTACGCAATGGGAAGTGCCAGCTCGCGGCCATTTAGCTGGTCGATCACAAACTGCGCTTCCTCGCGAGCCTCGTCGGCATTCACCGCCTGCGAGAAGAAGTACGCGCCCACGTCAAGCCCCGCCTCGGAAGCAGCGCCCAGGTTGTACTCGAAGTAGTCGTCCACCGATACGACGCCCTCGGTGAAGCCGCGGTTGCCCACGCGCACGTAGGCGAAGTCGACGCCGTCGCCAGCCACCGCGTTCCAGTCTATCCAGCCCTGATGCTCGGACACGTCCACGCCGGTCTGCGACGCCACCTGCCCGTCTTCGTAATAGACCATGCGGCCGCCCTCGTCGGCAAGTCCGTCCCAGTCGTAGGGGTTCGCGAAGGAGGCCAGCAGCTGAGCGTCAGCGGCGTCGGCCAGCTGTTCGGCGGTAAGCTCCACCTCGGGAGAGTCGGTAGCCGGTCCGTCTTGCTGCGCGCTGCATCCGCCGGAAGCCGCAAGGGAAATCGCCCACACGACCAGCGCAACCACGACGACGACCGCCGCAAGGGGAACCGCCGTCCGCAAGCTCAACCCCGAACCGCCACGGGCGCGCGCCGGCGAACGGCCTGCCCGAGCACGCGGGGAAAAGCCGCTTTCGCCGGCAGAACGATCAAAGCGAACACCATGGGCCCCGTGAGCCCCGCCAACATGACGGCGATGCGGAGCGCGGTCGCTTCGGTGCGAATGTCGAAACTCTTGGGTCATGCGCATTATTCTAGCAGCTCACAGAAAGCAAAGCGCCCCTGTTGGGACGCGGCTACGAAAACGGGATGGAATCAGCTCGGAAAAAAACCGCAGATGCATCCCTGGAAACCTTGAAAGCCGGGGCGGAAGGCGGACAAAGGCGTTGCGGCTTCCCCAAGCCGGCAACGCCACGCTCCGTTCTGCGCTTGGCGCAACGCGTTCGCTCCATCGAAGGCCTGAGCGTCCGGACTCTCTCGTCCCGGACACCGGCCGACGACTGCAGCCGCGACCCCTCGCGGCCACGAGCGCCCGCATCGCGCCGCGCCCTCTTCGGCGCGAGCCCGCTTGCCCGTTGCTCTGGCGCCGCCTCTCAAAAACGACGCCGAACGATTGCTCAATTGTAGACTGTTCGTTACGAAAAGACAAGGGACGCGGCGCCCTGCTTGCCATATCCGACAAGGGCTGCAGCAGCCCCCGTAGCCGATAACGCTGCCGAAGGCGGAGGCGTCCGAGCACGCGGGGCCTCGCCCATCCACCCCATGAAACGGAAGACGTTTATGGCAATTCGGTCGCAGCCGATGTAACGGAAGACGGTTATGGCAACCGAAGCCTGCCATAACCGTCTTCCGTTACAGAAAATCGTACATAACCGTCGTCCGTTACAACGTTTTCTGCCATAAACGTCATCGGTTACATCCAGGGGCCGAGGCTCCCGGAATCGTCGCTCACTGCGCCCAAAACCCATACACATCAGACAGCCGCACCAAGACGTCGTCCCTAGTCACCCAAACGATAGCCGAACCGCCAGGCCGTCTGCAGAAAGCGTGGGTTCGACGGGTCGCGCTCTATCTTCTCGCGAATGTGGCGAATATGCACCGGCACGCCCACCGTCTGCGGGTCGTATTCCGGTCCCCACACCTGGCGCGAAATCTCGTCGCGCGAGTACACCTTCCCCGGCTGTTCGGAAAGCAGCGTGAGAATCTGGTACTCCTTGATGGTAAGCGCCACTGCTGACCCCTCCACCTTCACCTCGCATCGCTGCAGGTCAATCTGAAGGTCGCCATCAAACAGGGACCGGACGCTCTTAGGCTTGGGCGACACCACCCGAGAAACCGCACCGCCGGCGGACAGGATGTTCTTCAAGCGCATGAGCAGCTCGGCCTCGCTGAACGGCTTGGTCAGATAGTCGTTGACGCCGAAGCTGAAGCCCAGGCGCTTGTCCACGAAGTCCCCCTTCGCCGACAGCACCAGGATGGGGGTGGCCCCGTCGCGCTGCCGGATGCGCTCGCATACCTGAAAGCCGTCGAGCCTGGGCATCATGATGTCCAGGATGATGGCGTCGGGCCGCTCGTCGTCGAACAGCCGCAACGCCGCTTCGCCGTCTTCGGCGCATATCACCTCGTAGGACGCCCGTTCCAGAATCGCGGCCACCGCCTGGCGCAGACTGCGGTCGTCATCGGCAACAAGAACCCTCGCTCGCTTCTCCATACGCCTTCGCTCCTACTCGTTCAGGCACTCGGCGACCTGCGCGGGCACGATCACCGTGAAACGACTTCCGCGGCCTAGCTCGCTTTCCACGGTCGCGCTGCCGCCCATAGCCTCGGACAGCGCTCTCACCAGAAACAGTCCCAAGCCGCTTCCCGTCGGGCGGCCCTGCTCTTCGCGCGGAGCCTGGGCAAATCTGTCGAAAATGGTCTCAAGGTGCGCCGGCTCGATGCCCACGCCTTCGTCCTCCACCACGATGGACAGCCGGGCCGCCGACGAGTCGTAACTCACGAGCACCCGCACCGCTCCCCCGTCGTTCGAGAACTTCACCGCATTTCCGACCAAATTGCCGAGTATTTTGAACAACGCGTCCCAATCCGCGCTCAGCACCGGCACGGGTCCAACACGGCTCTCGATGCGAACGCCCCGCTGAGCGGCAAGAGGCCGAATGGGCAGCAGCGCCGCCTGCACCAGATCGGCGACGTCCACCGCGTCGTAGGTGATCGTAAATCACCGCCGCCCCCCGATTCAAGCCAAAAAGGCCCGCCGCGGCAAGGCTTGCTGTCACCAAGGCAATCGGCCTTAAAGAGGCCCGCCCATCCGTCCGCGCAGCCGATGACGCCGCCCAAGGTGGAAACGTCCGAGCACACGGGGCCTTTCTGCCACCGGGGCGCCCAACCCGAAGGCAGGCCTCGCCCGTGCTCCCTGTGCAACGGAAGGCGTTTATGGCAACCGAAACCTGCCATAAACGTCTTTCGTTACAGGAAATCGTACATAACCGTCATCCGTTACAGCTTTTTCTGCCACAAACGTCATCCGTTACATCCAGGGCCAGTGGAGACTTCCGAAGCTGTCGCTCGTTGCATTCGAGGCCGCCAGGCGTCGCCCCGCGCTAGCCAGCCACCGCAATCAGGGGCGCGAGGGCGGCATGCCGTCGATTAGGCGCGCTTCTACCAGGTCGATCAGCTCTTGGCGCGTGTGCACGTCCAACTTACGGTAAAGATTCTTCCAGTGGCTCTTCACCGTATTCAGCGACACCACGTCCAGGTCGGCGATATGCTGCAGCGAGTAGCCGCGGAACGCGTACACCAGAATCTGCGTCTCCCGCACCGTCAGCCCGTGGTCCACGGCTATGCGACCCAGCACCTCTTCGGGAATGCCGCGCTCCTCGGATGGCGCCCGTTCCGCAACGCACGCCGACGCATGCACTGTCAAGCGCGCCTTGTCGTGCCCCTGAACAGCCCGAACATGCTCGGGACCTGCGGGCCGAGCTGTCCCATCAGCACTGCGAAGCGCACCTTCAACACCCTCCGCACCGTCAAAACCTGCCTGCACGAAACGGCTCGGCTCGGCGGCGCTCAGAACGCGCTCGGCATTGCCCGCACCGTCGGGGGCGGCAGCGGTGCTAACCGGCAAGCCGACGGCCGTTCTACCAGCCGCTAACCCAGCGCCCAAGCCGTGCTCGGCATTGCCCGCACCGCCAAGGCCAACGCCGCCAACCTGCAGTCCGCCTGCCGCCAAGCCGACGCCGCCCTCCCCACCAGCCGCCAACCCAGCGCCCTTCCCGCCAGCAGCATCCCCGGCGCCGTCCCCCGCGGTCGCCTCCATGGCCGCTTCCGCCCAATCGGGGGTCACCTCGAAATTGAAGCTACGGATGGCGATGATCGCAAGCCCCACGGCAAGCACCGCCAGCGTAAACACGCTCAGCAGCATCGACAGCCCGGCCACCTGGCCGGGCCCCAACGGCACCGGCGCCCCCAGCGCTGCCGGCACCGCGCACTGCCCCACCAGAAACGCCGCAACCACCGGAAGCACGAACAGCACCAGGAAGTTCCCGTAGGCCACGCGACAGTCGAACGCATCGCGCACCAGCAGAAACAGCACCAGCACCTCGATGCAAGTCTTGCAGCTGGTGACCACGGCGATGCCCACGTTCTGTGCAGGGCCGCCAGTGCCCAGCAGCGCCATGCCACCCACCAGGGCGAACGCCAGCACAAGCCCAATGGCGAACGATGTCTTGCGCTCGTTCTCGCACCGATGCAGCAGCAGGAACGCCACGGCGATGAGCGCCATGCTGATGACGTACTTCAGCCACAGCGTATAGTCCTCCTGGGTAACGGCCGAGCCGGATGAGAACGCAAGCACCAGGTTCCCCAACAGGGAAAGCGCCGCCAGCAGCGCCAGCAGCATCCCCGACGGCGGCGCTCCGAAGTTGAGCAGCCGAGCCCGCAGCCCCTCGGGCACGCTCACGCCCTCTTGGATAATCGCTCCCGAAATTGTGCCTCCAATCGCACCGCCAACAGCTCCGGCAGCCGCATCGCTTGCAGAACCGCTGCGCTTCGCATCCCCGGATCCGACGGCACTGCGCGCACCACGCTCCCGCACCGAGCAAGCGCCCAAGCACAGCGCCGCCAACAGGGGGACTACCACGGGAAACAGCGCCGCGACGGGGGAGAGAGAGAACAGCACGACAGCTATGAACAGGCTGAACACCGCAGAACCGAACAGCATGGCCATGATGGGCCAGTCGTCCGTGGAGCCGATGCGAGCCAGGTGCGTGTACCAAGCAAAGAGCAGCACCGCTTCCGACGCTCCCGCGAGCACGGCCAACGCACACGCGATTGCGGAATCGACATCCCACCACCCTGCAGAACTCGCCGCCCATAGAAGCGCCAGCGAGCCGGCCGCCGCCACCGCGCACAGCCCCACAGCCGGCAGCGACACGGCAACACGCTCGAACCGAACCGGCAACAGCGCCGCCAGGGCCGCAACGACCGCCAGGGCCGTCACGAAGCAGGGCAACCCGGCACTTCCATAGGGCAGCATTTCCGTGACGCTGCGAAACCGAAGAATCTGCCAGAACAGCGCCATGCCTACCACGACGAAAAACGCCCGCTCAAGGGTAATGCCGTTTTGCCGCTTCACGCTAGGCCTCCCTCCGAACAAGCTTGCGAGCAGGCTCTATGGTACCATTCCTCGCTTTGCGCGGCGACCATGCGTAGCTCTCTGTCCGCCACCGTCTTCGCCATCCTGGAAAAACCACCCCTCAGGGGTGAAGCCCGCGCCGGCTCGCCGCAATTCACCATGGAGGTGTGTTTCCGCTCGCCCTACAGGCCCGTAAGGTGAAAGGGCATCGTCATCGACCAAGGAGGGGAACTATGACACACGCGAACCGCGCACAGCATCCTGCAGACGCCTTCGCCCCCACGCGGCGCAGCTTCATCCAGGGCTCTCTCGCTCTGGCGGGAGCTGCGGGCCTGGCCGGCATCGCCACGGCGCTGTCGGGCTGCGCTAACCCGGCGGGCGGCGAAAAGGGCGACGGCGCTCCCGGCGCTGATGCCACCAACGGCGACGGCGCCGCGAGCGCTACCAAGGCAACCGCCGCGCCCGTGGCCTTCACCGCCGGCACCTACGAGGGGTCGGCCCAGGGCAAGCACGGTCCCATCACCGTGCAAGTGGCCTTCGGACCCGACTCCATCGAGGCCATCACCGTGGAAAGCCACACCGAGACCGCCGACCTGAGCGACGTGGCCCTCACGGTCATCCCCCAGGCCATCCTGGCTACGCAGTCGCTGGGGGTCGACACCGTTTCTGGCGCCACGCTCACTTCCATGGGGGTGATCGGCGCCGTAGGCGAAGCTGCCGCCCAGGCCGGAGCCGACGCTGCGGCCTTGCGCAACGCCCCCGCCGACTACCAACCCGTTCAAGCCATGAAGCCCGGCACCTACAAGGGCGCCTCCTGGGGCAAATGGAAGGAAGGGTCCATCGAGGGCGAGCGCCATGGCTGCCCGGCGGTCATCGAACCGCTGGAGGTTGAGGTGACCGTGGACGAGACCTCCATCAAGTCGGTGAAGGTGCTGGCCTGCTCCGACACGCCCGGCTTCATGGAGCCGGCCCTCGAACAGATGCCCCAGCGCATCGTGGACCAGCAGTCCCTCTACGCCGACACTGTCACCGGCGCCACCCTCACCGCCGCAGGCATCTCCGCCGCCGTATGCCGCTGCCTTGAGCAGGCCGGCGCCGACCTGGCCGGGTTCGCAAAGGCCACGCCGAAGAAAACCAACACCGAGCAGCTGAGCTGCGACCTGGTCATCGTGGGCGCGGGACTTACCGGCACGGCCGCCGCGCTGAAAGCCACCGACCTAGGCATCAACACCATCGTACTGGAGCGCACGAACCGCGTCTCCGGCACCGGCGCCTGCTCCAGCGGCCCCTTCGCCGTGGGATCGAAGATGGACGCTGACGCCGGCATCACCCTCACCGCCGACGAGGCGTTCTCCATGCGCATGCAGGAGGACCAGGGCCGCACCAACGCCCCGCTCGTGCGCGAGGTGGTGCATGCCACGGGCCGCATGATCGACTGGATGCAAGAGCGCTGGGAGGCCATCGGCGACAAGGGATTCTCCATCAAGCCCAGCAAAGACCCCATGAACCTCATGCATATCTACGGCAAGGGCACCCAGAAGTTCCAGGACCTCTACGACTCCTACATCCTGCCCGCCGGCGTCCAGCTGCTCTACAGCACCTCGCTCGAAGACATCCGCACCGACGACGCCGGCAACGTGACCACCCTGGTAGCCCGCCGTCAGGACGGCACCGAAGTGGACATCGCATGCAAGGCGGTGCTGCTTGCCACGGGCGGCTTCGGCGGCAACGCGGCCATGATGAAGGAGCGGCTCAACGGCGTGTTCGACAACGTAGGGCTTTCGTCGAACACCGGCGATGCCATCGTGCTGTGCGAGAAGCTGGGCTGTGCCATGTCCGACGACCTGTCGCCGGCGCTTGCGGAATTCTGCAGCAACGACGTGCTTGACTACTACGCCGGCTACATGAAGTTCATCAACCAGCTGGGCTTTCTGATGCTGGACCCGGCCGGCGCCCGCTTCATGAACGAGGAGCTGTGCCTGACCGAGTCGAACAGCATCGGGGCAGCCGCCATGCGCCGCGCGTCGTGGAGTTGGGTGATTCTAACCCAAGCCGACCTGGACAGCCTGCAGACCGAAGGCGTGTGGGGGCACCTGACCCGCGAGTACTGCGACGAGTACGAGATGCGCAGCCGCATCATCGACCCGGTGTACACCACCATCAAAGACGAGATGGACGAATGCATCGCCTACGGCCAGGCCTTCAAGGCCGACACGCTGGAGGCGCTGGGCAAGGCCGTCGGCTTCAACGAGAAGTCCTACGCGGAAGCCATCGACGACTACCGCAAAGCCGTAGCCGACGGCACCGACCCGCTGTTCGGCAAGGACCCGCGCCTGCTGTATCCGCTGGATGACGGCCCCTTCTACGCCGTGCGCATCATCTCGCCCATCGACAACACCTACAACGGCATCCGCGTCGACACCTCGTTCAGGGCCCTCGACGAGAATCTGACGCCCTCCATCAGCGGCCTGTACCTAGCGGGCATGGACAGCGGCGGCTACTTCACCTACCCCTACTCCAACTTCCTGGGATCGTCGTCCAGCTACTGCCTGACCTCGGGCATGCTGGCCGCCGAAGCCGTCGCCGAGTTCCTGGGGAAGTAGAGCCGCCGACTGCCGGCCCTGCAGCGAGCTGCTGGTGCAGGGCCGGCACCTTCGCCAGCCCGCACGCGCCGTTGCCGGCCTCGCAGCCCGCACCTTCGCCAGCCCGCACGCGTCCCCTCCCGCCGGCCTCGCAGCCCGCATAATCGGCATGTTCGTGAGTTTTTTCGCGCGAACATGCCGATTATGCGGGCTGCACCCCTTGGGGCTGCATTTGGGGCTGCACCCCGTGGGCCACGCGGACGGACGAGAGCGCGCGGGCAGATGGGGAATGGGGCATGGAATCAGGGGGGCATGCGAGCGATCATTCGCAAGAGACAGCATGCGGCCCTTCGTTTGAACGGCGCGAGCGAAGGCGCTACTTAATCGGAAGCATGCCGCCCTTCAGCTGCACCACCCTGGCGGCGGCCTCGTTGGCCGCCGCCAGAGCATCTTCCCAGCTCATGTGTTTAGCGAACGCCGCAGCCAGCGCCCCCAAGTGAGTGTCGCCCGCCCCAATGGTGTCCACCACCCGATCGGACGGCACCGGGGTCGAGGGAGCGAATACAACCCGGATCGCCGGGGCGGCGGGCGAAGCGGCAATCTCGTTCGCCTCTAGGGCCCCGCAGGCCGCATTCTGCGACGATACTGCAAGCCCTAAATCCTCTGCAGCTTCCATCGCGCTCGCGCGACCGTCCAGCGCCTCAGCTACTTCCCTGCTAGCCAGGCTCCCAGCCGCGCTCGCCCGCGTAGCTGCTTCCGCCGCCGGCACGAAAGCGTAGCTGCCCTGCGCGCCTGCGGTGACGATGCACACGTTGCCCGCCTCCTGCGCAATGCGCCGACCGGCCTCCTCCACCGTCGCACACCCCGTAAATGCCAGGGCCTCCTGGTCGTTCAGGTGCCAGAGAGGATGCAGGGCGTTCAGGCGCTCGATCAGGGCCGGAGGGAACTCGGTCAGCAACGGGCCGGGCCCGAAGAACAGCGGAAGCTGCGGGTGCCGCTCGAAGAAGCGGACGATGGCCTCGCCGCCCGGGCCGCCCACCTCGAAGCCCGACGCCAAGGCGCAGGAGAAGCCGCAAGCGGGGGCAGCGTTGATCGATTCGTCGTTCAGGCCAGCGGCCGGTTCGGCGCCCTGCTCGGCATCCAACGCGACGTCCAGCTCGGCGAACCACTCGTCGCGAAAATGGCGCTCGATACCCGGCAGCGTCACCATGGTGCGCTGGCCGTCGGGCTCCACGAAGCACACGCATGCGCCGCTGTCGTAAGCCGGGCCGCCCTCCGGATCGTTTGGCCCGAATAGGGAAATCCCCAGATCGGCAAGGTGCTTTTTCGCAAAGCCGGCGAACATGCCGCGCCCCAGCGGTGCGAACAGGCAGCAATCCGCACCCGCATCCAGCACTGCAGCCGCCGCATTCAACGCGCAACCGCCCAGCGTGGCGCCCACCTGCTCCACCACCACACCCTCGCCCGAAGCTGGCAGCCGCGGCACCTGGCATACCGCATCCACCATCACCGCACCCACCGCAAGCACCGTCCGGACAGCAGACGCTTGCTGCTGGGCGGGCGCGGGCTGCCGAGACGACGCAGGCCGCGGGGCAGTCGCTAGCTGCCGGGCGGATGCAGGCTGTCGAGACAGCGCAGACACAGGCCACGGGGCCGACGCAACTGCTACCGACCCCGTGCCATTTGCCGCGTACGTTAGCTTTTTGGCGGCATCATCCCCCATGTCTTCCCTATTCAACCGCACAACACCTAGGGATTGCAGTGGCCGCAGGGGCTGAAGCCCTGCCCCACTGCGGCATCGCGCGTGCTCAGAGCCACGAGGTTCGCCGCGTCGATCTTCTTCACGTAGGCGCAGGTGCTCGCATGGAATTTCATGGTGCTGCTGTTACCCACGTAAGCGGTGGTGACGGGCTGCTGGGAGGCCGGCTCCTTCGTGCGCGACTGGTCCCACAGGCCCGAGTCGTCAACGTAGTAGTCGCCAATCCACTGGTTAGTGGCCATGGCGCCACTAACTCCTACGTAGTAATTTCCTACCCAGCGGTTGGCCGCCATGGAACCGTCGCCGTTTAGGTAGTACCAGGTGCCGCCCACGTTCTTCCAGCCCGTTGCCATGTCGCCGTCGGCGTTGAGGTAGTACCAGGTACTGCCCAGCAGCTTCCAACCCGTAGCCATATCACCGCCGCTATTCAGGTAGTACCAGGTGCCGTCCACGTTCTTCCAGCCCGTAGCCATGTCGCCGCCGGCGTTGAGATAGTACCAGGTGCCGCCAAGGTTCAGCCAGCCGGTCTGCATGTAGCCGCTACCGTCGAAGCGATACCACTTCCCGCCGATCAGCTGCCACGAGCTGGTGGGATAGGTGCCGTCAGCCCACGCGTACCACCAACGGCTACCGCTTTTCACCCACGAGTTCGCATGCCAAACGCCCGAGCTGTCGGACCAATTCCACTCGCCGTTTACCTTGTACCAGCCCGTGGCCATGGCGCCGCTGTCGTAAAGCCAGTACCAGGCGCCGCCCACCGACTTCCAACCGGTAGCCATGCGACCGCCTGCCGAAGGATCCAGGTAGTACCATTCGCCGCCCACCGGCTGCCAGCCAGTGACCATAGCATAGTCGCGATCCATCCAGTACCAACCGGTGCCGTCGTGAACCCAGCCGCGCGCCAGGTAGCCGTCGGCATTGGCATAGCACCACGCGCCGTTGGCGGACAGCCAGCCTTCCGCCGGGCTGCCATCGGCGTAGATTGCCCGGTACACGTAATCCGAGCCGCTCCACTCCATCTCGAATGACGCAGGGAGATACTTCGCCGGCAGATAGGCCTCGAGCGCCGCGCGGAACTCGGCGACGGTCATAAGGTCATCTTCGTTGCCGCCTCGAACGCCATCGAACGTCTGACCATGGGCGGTACCGTAGATCCCGCTCGTCTGCTTGGCTACCGCGAAGCCCGTGGTCTGGTAGCCGGAGGCCACGATGTTGAGGTAATGCCCAGCCGCATCGATGTCGCCCGCGTCGTAGAGCTCCTTCTCCTTGTAGTACCAGCCGTCGAAGGGGTCGTAGTAACCCCAGGCCAGGTTCTCGCCCACGTTGTAGGCCTCCGAATGGCCGATGTTGTCGCGAGACCAGTTCAGCTGCACCTCGGCGATAGCCATAAGCTCCGGATCCACCTTGAGCGTCTGCAGTTTCTCGCCCTCTTGAGGGTCGTAGCCTTCGTCAGCGCGCAGCTGGTTGCACTCGTCCATGAAGCGCAGCGTCTGCCACAGGTTGTACAGGCTGGTGGCGTCGCCCTCGGCCCCTATGTTTGTGCAGCCGGCCACCGCCGGCGCCGGGTTCTCCAACACGGCCACAGCCTTCTCGCCCGCAGCACCCAAACTCTTGAAGAAGCCGAGCGACCCTTCGTCGATACGCTGTTGAACGGTGGCCTGACTCAGCTCGGCCGCCCAGGCGCGCACCGGCCACGGGCCCACCGCCGCTCCCCCAACAGTGGCACCGGCCACTCCCTGCACCAGCGCCGCACACACCAGCGCCGCTGCCAGCAGAAACGCCAGCCTTCCTTTCACAATCGCACCGTCTTGCCGCTTCGCATCCTGCATCGCGAAACCGTCCTTTTCTCTCTCGGCCGTCCTTCCGGCCCTCTCTCTGTCGGCATTATAGACCACAACACGCAAAGCCGAAACGATGGCGCACCTGCGCGGCTCAGAGCGCACTTGCGCGGTCGAAGAAGTCCAGGGCGTTGCGGAAGAAGATGCGCTCGGCCAGGGTGCTCCCATAGGCGCGTTCCAGCAGGTCGTAGAGACCGCTCACCTTGAAGCACGGACGCAACCAGTCGGGCACGTCGCAGCCGTCGTAGTCGCTGCCCAAGGCCACGGCATGCTCCCCGGCCAGCTCAAGCATGTGCTCCACATGGCGAAGCACCTGGTCGGGCGTGGCCTGGTCGGGCGTGTCCGCCAGGAAGTCCTGGAAGCAGTTGAGACCCACAACGCCGCCGCAGCGTCCTATTTCGCGAAGCTGCCAATCGGCCAGATTGCGCGGATGGTCGCACACTGCCCGCGCGTTCGAATGGGAGGCAGCGAACGGACGGGTCGCGCATGCGCACAAGTCGGAAAACCCCTGCTCGTTCAGGTGCGAAACATCCACTGCAATGCGACGCGACTCCAGCTCGGCCACCATACGCCGACCGAACGGCGTCAGGCCGCCCGGCGTATCGTTGCCGCTGCCGAGAGCGTTCGCACCGTTCCACGTGAGCGTAACCATGGCCGCGCCCGCCTGCTCAAGAGCATCCAGCCGAGCAAGCGCCGTGCCGTCGTCCTCCAGAAACGACGCCCCTTCCACCGTAAGCACCGCCGCCGACTTCCCCTGCGCCCAAACCGCTTCCACCTGCGAGGAAAACCCGCAGCTTGCTGGGCCATCATGGCGCAGCTCGGCGCCGGGACGAGGGCGAACCTGCTCGATCCGCTCGGCATTCCGCTCAAGCTCGCGACGAAACCTCCCATTCACGCGATTGAACAGCGCCCACGCCTCAGCGCCGCGCAGCTGGTCGGGTACGAACACTGCGAAGCACTGGCACCATCGAAGGCGACGGCCAAGCGCATCGGGCTGCAAGGCCGCCGCCTCGTCGCCCCCGCGCTCCGCCGCAAGCCCCGAAGATGCGCAGGCCGCCCGTCCCTGCTCCGCCCCAAGCCCCGAAGGCGCACCGGTCGCCAGCCCACGCCCCTCCATCCCCTCCAAGGAGATGTCGGCAACATTGCGCGCCAGCCCGGCCATGTCGGCAGGCGCCACCGAAGCATCGTGGGCAGCAAATCCGCCCGGCACCGAGAAATCCCCGTAGAACTCCAGCCGGTCAAGCGTATCGCAATGCAGGTCAAACATAGAAACCATGGCAATCCCCCTCGGCTGCTACTCGGCCAGCAACCACTTCCACGCCGGGCGCACCCGTATCGTTCCTTCGGGAACGACTATATCGCGCTCGTCGTCGAAGGTGATAATGAGGCATTCTTCCCGGTCGAATCGCGCCATGGCCTCTCTCAGAGCCGACACTTCTCTCTCACAGGTCTTGGCGTCGTCCATGGCAAAGCAAACCTGCACGAGCGTAGAAACCTCGTCCACCAGCGCATCGCCTTCGACAAAATCAACTTCTTTGCCCGAAGGAAGCTTCAACATAGCAATATCGCCAAGCCTCCCACTCAACCTCCGGCGCCGCAGCTCCAGATAGACCGCCGTTTCCAGAGCGAAGCACAACCCATCGGCAGTCGCAATCGACATTGCCCAGTACAGCCCCGGATCCGCCGAAAACAGCTTCAGCCCTCCCAGCCGTATTTTCTGAACCGAGTAGCTGAACTCGAACGTCTGATAGACCAGATGAGCGTCCTCGAACGCCTCTATTAGCTGGGTCACCGTAGCCCGCCCGGGACTGTAGCCCGCCTCCCGGCTCTTGTTATCCAAGCGAGAAATCGACACGTCCCGCGCGCTCGACGTTACCGCAGTGCGGGCAAGCGAGCTCGCAAACGCCGCATTCGAGAACCCGAACCGCTCGACCACATCGCGGGCGACCGTCAGCTGCGCATAGCTTTGAAGCAACTGGGCCCGCTCCATGTCGTCGAGTCCTTGCGCTGCGGGAAAGCCGCCTTCGACCAAGTACCCTCGCAGCGCTTTCTTAAGACTGGAGCCGAGCACCCGGCTATCAAGCGACTGGCCCCATGCTGGCTCTTCCCCCCACGCACGCAGATACTCGCGAAAGCTGTACGGAAGGAGCTCGTAGGAAATGGATCGTCCCCGAAACTCGGTTGCCACATCCTCGGACAGCATCCTCGAGGACGATCCCGTCACCCACATCGCAACCTTTTCCGTATCGAGAATGCGGCGAACAACTACGTCCCAACCAGGTACGTCCTGAATCTCGTCGAAGAACAGGTAGGCACCCTCCGTTCGGGCGCTTGGATTCATCTCGAAGAAGCATTCGAGCACGTCGCTTACAAGTGTTGCCGAAAGCGGCCGTAGGCGGTCGTCGTCGAAGTTGAAATAGCAGACTCTGTTCGCGCTGACCCCGGAATCAAGGACCGCCATGATCTCTTGGTAGAGGCGAAACGTCTTTCCCGAACGCCGCATCCCCACAACAACCTTTGCCGTGGACCCGATCTTGGGCTGCTGAATCTTTCCGAGCGCAAGGTCGCGCAAAACCAGCTCTTCCCTAATCGCCGGCAAAACGTTGTCGATGAAGTCGGTGAGCATGTATCGAACGGCAGCTTTTGCATCATCCATGGCGATCCCTTCCCAATGGTTAAACTGAAAATTATTTTATCAGTTTTAGTGAAAATCTGTAATAAACTGTTACAGATTAGGTGGATACGGTTGATAAAGCAGACTTCCCCATCCGAACCCTTGCACTCTCGCCAACAGCGCGAAATGCCTGATACCGAAAAACCCAATACAGCACGAGGGCCGCCCCTTTGGACGGCCCCAGTAAACGCTCGCCTAATCTCGACTACCGCAAGCTGGCCCCTATCCGGCACGTATCGCTATCGGAAGACGGCCGCTCGCCCTCGGTGCAGCAACCCTCTACGCGGCTGCTTCCTGCCGGCGGGCCTGCGGATCGTAGACGCCATCGGACCCCACATAGTACTTGCCGCCGTCGACCCAAGCACTTGTCGCCATGGCGCCATCAGCCCCAACCCAGTAATTGCCTATCCAGCGATTCTCGGCCATGTCGCCGCCACCGTTGAGGTAGTACCAGGTATTGCCGATCTTCTTCCATCCCGTCGCCATGTCGCCCGACGAATTCAGGAAGTACCAGGCCCCGCCAACCTTTCGCCATCCGGTGGCCATATCCCCTCCGCCGTTGAGGTAGTACCACGCGCCGCCGTTGTGCAGCCATCCCGTCTGCATCACGCCCGAGCCGTTCAGGTAGTACCACGTGCCTCCAAGGCTCTTCCAGCCGGTATGCATGTCGCCGCCGTCGTTGAGGTAGTACCAAGCCCCGCCATTGTGCAGCCATCCCACCTGCATGGCTCCCGATCCGGCCAGATAGTACCAGGTGCCGCCAAGGTAAAGCCATCCCACCTGCATGTAACCGTTGGAATCGAAGTGGTACCACTCGTCACCGATAGGCTGCCAGCTGTTCTGCGCATAGGTACCGTTTCCGAAGTCGAACCACCATCCGTTGCTGTCCTGCCTCCATGCGGTTTCGTGCCATACGCCGTTGGGATCCGACCAGTACTGCTGGCCGTTCGCCCAGTAGAATCCCGTACGCATAACGCCGTTCTCGCCGAAGTAGTAGCTCTCTCCGCCTATATCCTTCCATCCTGTAGCCAGCGTACTGTCGCTGTTGACGTAATACCAGTCACCATTGCTCATCTGCAACCAGCCAGGATTCTCGTAGAGAACGCCGTCGTCACCGAAGAGATAGACTCCGTTACGGTAGGGATCGTCCAGCTGCTCCCTGTCCCTGACTTCCTGTTTTCCCGTAAGCATAGCGCCACTATCCGAAAAGTAATAAACCTTTCCGCTAATGACCATCCACCCGGTAGCACTTTTCCCGTAGGCAAGCTTCGCACTATCGGCTTCTACAACGCTCTCCCCAAAGTAATAGGTGTCACCTCCGATTGTCTTCCATCCAACTTGCACAACGCCGTATTCGTCGGCCAAATACTTTCCCCAGGCCTCATATTTCCCCGTCATCAACGCTCCTGCAGGATACGCTTCGTCCCAACGCCCCCACCCGGAATACCATACTTCTTCCGTCCTATCATCGTCGATCGCAAAGCGATAGTACTTTCCGTCGATTTTATTCAAACCCAATGCAAGCTTGCCGTCCTGGTTCACATAGCAACGCTCGCCAGTCGGCAACTGAGCCCATCCCGCCTGCGAATACCAGGCACCATCCGCACCAAAAAGATAGACCCCCTCATACTCTGGAAGATAAACAGAGCCAGTCACCATGTAACACGGGGACGACCAATATGGAGCAGTTGCGCCGGCGCTGGCGCGGTACTCGCCTTCCGTGCTCGCGGGCCCTTGCGTCGGCTAGCAAAAGAAAGCCCCCGGTTGGGGGCTTTCCAGGTTGGTCACTCTTTCGCGCTTGCGGGCTCCCTCGCGCTTGCGCGCCTTACGCGCTCGCCAACCCTTGCGCCGGCCGGGTTTGGGGGCCGGCCGGCGCTTCGGGGTTACTCTTGGGTCTGCGCCTGCTCCTCTTCCTCCTTCTTGCTGCGGCGGCGGGCCACCAGCAGCAGAATGAGGGAGCCTGCGGCCAGCACCAGCAGCCAGTTGCAGCTGTTGTCGCCGGTGATGGGCAGGTGCGGCAGCCAGACGGTTATCTCGTCCAGCGGGTCGCGGCCGGGCTTCGGCAGCGGCTTGGGACCGGTCGGGTCGTCCGGATCGGGCGTCTTGTACATACCGAAGTCCACCGGCCTGCTCACTTCGGGCACCCAGTTGTACGGGGTCAGGAAGTTGTAGGTCTGGCCGTAGGCGTTCGGCTCGGTGCGACCGGCCTGGAAGTAGCCGAGCACCGCCATGGACGCCGACGAGGCATCGGCAGCCGAGCCGCCAACCGTGTGGTACATGTCGGAGTCGTCGGCATCGTTGCTGTTGTCGCCGTGCCAGCCGTCCACCAGCTCGCCGCCCACGTTCATAGGCACCCACTCGTAGCCGTCCGGCATGGTGGTGCGCACCCGGTAGATGTAGGGACGGTTCTGGTCGTCCACCATGGGCAGGCCGTCGAAGCGGTAGTCGCCGTTCTCGTCGGTCTCCATGGAAGACACCGCCTGCCAGCCGCTCAGCGGCTCCACGCCGGCAGCGCCCAGCTCCTTCAGCGACGTGGCCACGTAATCGCGACCGTTGAAGCCGAAGCCGCCCAGCACGTTGCTGCCCGTCGGGTTGGCGGCGCTGTCCACGGCCACCGGCAGCACCATGCGCTCCAGGTACACCGTATGACCGGGCACCGGCTCCCAGGTGTCGCCCTTCAGACCGTCCTTCTCGGGGTCGATGAACACCTTGCCGCCGATGGAGGCCAGGGCGAAGGGCACCAGACCCGTATCGTTGTGCTCGGAGTCCACGCCGCTGCGGATGACCCAGGCGGTGCCGTCGGGGCCCACCAGGTACACGCCGTTGTCGGTAGCCTCGGCGT
Organism: Adlercreutzia aquisgranensis; assembly: GCF_943193145.1. Lineage (NCBI taxonomy): Bacteria > Bacillati > Actinomycetota > Coriobacteriia > Eggerthellales > Eggerthellaceae > Adlercreutzia > Adlercreutzia aquisgranensis. The sequence goes on from NZ_CALPDA010000005.1 coordinate 66,069, forward strand.
AAGCATGCTCGGTCGAGGGCTCGGCCAGCACGATCATGCCGCCCTGCGGATCGGCCGGATCCAGGATCTTGGTCATCTCGTCCAGATCGCTGTCGGCGTTGGCGTCAGAGCCCTGGTTCATGAGCGTCACGCCGTAGTTCTTCGGCAGGTCGTCCACGTACACCCGGTAGCCGTACAGCACCATGGTCTGCTTGCCGTCGATGTTGCGGCGCCCGGCCACCTCGAGGTCGTCGAAGTGCCAGTAGCCGTCGCCGTCGGTGACCGCGTTGGCCTTGAAGCCGGTGTCCAGGATCCAGCCCATGGTGCCGTCCTCGCCAGCACCCCACCAGTAGCGCTCCAAGGTGATGGGCTGGTTCGGGAACATCTGCTGCTCGCCAGCGGCCCAGATGCCGTCGTGGTTGGTGTCCTCCCAGATGTAGCCGCTGATGGACGCCCGGGCGATGCGCACCACGCCGAAGTCGTGGTACGGGCTGTTGTGCCAGTTCACCTCGGAGTATCCATTGGTGCCCACCTGGTTCATGATCTGGTCGATGCGCTCGTTGTAGGCGTTGCGCAGCGTGGTGGAACCGGTGCCGTCGTAAACCGGCTCGCCGTTCTCGTTGCGGCCCACCACGTTGCCGAAGATCAGCTGCGCCTTGCGCTGGGCGGCCTTGTCGTCGCTGTCGGGCGACAGCTCCATCAGCTGCTGGTAGGTGGCGCTGCTGATCCACTCGGGCGTAAGACCCAGGGCCGCTGCCTCGGCCAGCTTCTCCTGCTCCGCCATAGTGGACGGGTCGGTATCGGAGATGCCCAGGTCGGACAGGCGCTTCTCCACGGCCGCCTTCAGCGTGGCCGAGCCGTTTCCGTCGTAGAGCGGCTTGCCGTTGGCGTCGTCGCCGGTGTAGTTGCCGTAGATGAGCTGGCTCATGCGGGCCTTCACGGGCTCGGCGCTGTCGTGGGTGAGCGTCAGCAGCTCTTCCTTGCTCATGCCGGCGATGGCGGCCAAGCTGTAGCCCAGGGCCTCGGCCTCGGCCACCTTCTGGTTGTCGGTCATATCCTGAACCGGCGTGGTGCCGATCTTGTCCAGCTCGCCCTGCAGGTACTCGTAGCGCGCGGCGTAGGCGGCGGCCAGAGCCGTAGAGCCGTTACCGTCGAACTGCGGCTTGCCGTCCACGTCGTCGCCGGTGTGGTTGCCGAAGATCAGCTGCGACAGGCGCACCTGCACCGGGTCGGCGCTGTCATGGGCGATGGCCTGCAGCTGCGCCATGGAGGCCGCAGCCAAGCTGTCCACGGTAACGCCCAGAGCCTCGGCCTCAGCCACTTTCTCGGCCTCGGTCATGTCCGCCACGTTCTGGGTGCCGGGCTCCACGGGCTCGGCAGGCTCGGTGCCGCCCTCGCCCTCGCCGGAGCCCTCGCCAGCGCCGTCGCCCTCGGCAAAGGTGCTCACCGAGGTGCCGAAGGCGGGCATGGGGTTGCCGGCCGCCGCTGCAACCGCGGTGCGTACCGCGGCGAACAGGGCCACGCCGGCCGCGGCCGTAGCCACCGGACGCTCGCTGTCCGCCGCCGCGGCCACCTTCGCAGCCACGGTGGAGGCGCCGCCGGAGATGACGCCGTTGTTGTGCATCAGGTCGTCCAGGATGCCCGAACCCTCCAGCAGCTCGTCGGCCACTTCCATGTTCTTGTATTCCTCGTAGGGACCGGCGGTGCTCATGCCCTCGTCGGGTTGGGCCAGCGTGGTCAGGATGATCAGGTCGCCCATCTCCTCGGTGGTGTGGCTCAGCGTCACGTCGAAGTCGTTGGGCCGCAGCGAGTCGGTGGCCATATCGTAGTTCGAGTTGATATGGTCGTCCTCGCCCACGTTCTGCACCGTCGGCTCGTACACATCCTCGTCCGGGTAGCTGATGATTTCCACCCGGTAGCCGTAGAGCACCTTGAACGAGGCGCCGGAGCCCTTCACCTGATGCAGGCCCGTGCCGCTGGCCAGGAAGGCCCAGTCGCCGTTGTACACCGTGTAGTTGAACACGCTGCCGGGAATGTTCACCGTGCCGTCGGCATCCTGGCGCACGCTGACCAGCGGCACTTCGCCGCCCACCAGCGCGTCCAGCTCGGCCTGGCTGGGAACGCTCGTCAGGCCGCCGCCGCCCATGCCGCCTTCCTCGGCCAGCACGGCCACGTCGCTCTGGCTGAAGCTCCAGTCGCGACGCCACACGTTCTTCTCGTCCTCGTCGAAGTCGTTGCCCTCGGCCAGGCGGAACATCATGGTGATCAGCGCGTTCTCAACGGCCTCGTTGCCCGGATGCTCGATGACGATCTGGCCGCTGCCGTCCGGCTTGTCCAGCAGCTCGCCGTAACCGTAGATGAAGAAGTAGTGCGCCCGTTCGAAGGCCTTCAGCTCCTCGTAGGTGCGCAGCGGCTTGCCCTCGGGCTTGGGAGCCTCGGGGGTTTCGGGCGCGTCGGGGTCGGTCGGGTCGGTGCCCTCGCCGCCCTCAGCGTCGCCGCCTTCGGAGCCCTCGCCCTCGCCAGAGCCGGGCGTGCCGGGTGTGGTGCCGGCGTCGCCTTCGCCCTCGTCGCCGTCGTCGCCCTCGGCCACGGCGTTGATCCAGGCGATCATGGCCTCGGGATCGTCCTCGTCCATGTTGATGATGAAGTCCAGCACCTCCTGCGACAGCTCGGTGTCGTCCACCGACGGGATGTCATCCCATGCGTCGCTGGGCGCCGATTCCAGACTGCCGATGCCGGTGGTGTCGTACCAGTAGCGGGTCAGGCGCACCAGCGCGCCCTTGATACCGGGCTCGGATTCCTCGTCGCCCTGCAGACCATCGGCGTCCACGTCGTCCCACACGCGACCGCTCAGGTACACCGGGTGCTGCAGGATCAGGCCCGCGTTGCCGGCGTGCTTCAGGTACAAGCGGTTGGCCAGGTCGTAGACGATGCCCTTGTACTCAACCTCGTAGGAGTCGTTGGCGAACTTCTCGCCCGACTTAGACTGCTGAGCCACGACGGCGTAGGTCTCTTCCATCGTGCCGTCCTCGTTGTACTTGCCGGACATGTTGGCATCGAAGCTGTGCAGGTCGGAGTCGATAGAGCCTTCCGGCGCATCCACGTGGTAACGCGACGCCATGTACTTGCCGTCCGGGTTGATGACGCGCACGGCGTAGCCCACCAGGTAGTGGTTGGCAGTGCCGAAGGACACCTCGTCGTCGTAGACGGGAATCTTGTTGCCTTCCTCGTCCAGCACGTACTCGCCGTTCTCGTCGGTCTTCCAGCTGGCGAAGCCGTTGGTGTACAGCGGGATCTTGTGACCGTTCTCGTCCAGGACGAACTCGCCGTTCTCGTCGGTCTGGTAGCCGGCGAACACCTTGTTGTAGTCGGTGCGCGGCTGGTAGACCTTGGAGATGTCGGCACCGGGATGAGCCGGGTCGGTCACGGCGCTGTCCACCAGCACGTAGCTGGGTAGGTCGTAGAAGTTGTAGTCGCCGCCCTCGTCGGTCTTCACCACGATTTGGTGGGCGCCCAGGGTATGGGTGCGGATGGTGCCGTCGGCGTTGAGCTGCACGCGCTCCAGCTCGTCGACGGGAACGCCGTTGTCGTCCAGCTTCACGTCCACGCCGTACATCGGGTTGCCGTCGGCATCCAGCACGACGTCCTGACCGTGACCGTTGACGCCCATGACCACCGTCTCGCCGTTGCCCACCAGGTTGGTGTTCTCAACCCAGGTGCCGCTCTCGGAAAGCTTCGGCAGCGTGCCCAGCTCAAGCAGCTTCTCGTAGCTGTACACACGGTCGGCGCGGACATAGTACACGGTGCCGTCGTTGCCGGCCAGCACGCTGGTGGTAGGCGCAGCCTTCTCGAGACGCAAGCTGCTCTCGCCGGTATCCTCGTCGGTCTCCCAGTAGAACAGGTTGCCTTCCAGGTCCTCGTAGAGCTGGTGCGTACCCGAGGTGTCCAGGTTGGGCACGAAGTAGAACTGGGTCAGCACCACCGTTACATCGTCGATGGGGTTATCGTCGGTGAACAGGCCGTCGAAGTCCTCGTCCAGCCACACCTTGCCGGTGAGGTTGGTGTGGTCCGGCGGGGCGAAGCCGGCGTTCATGGCCGTCTGCTTCTGGCCGAAGGCGAAGTCGAAGTTCAGCTTCACCTGGCTCGCGCCCGTGCCGCGGGTGGCCGTCAGCTTCTGGTTCTCGTAGGTGTCGTTGTCGGCGATGCCAGCCAGCACGATCTTGCCGTCCATGATGTTCTTGGACACACCGTCGCGCGGGTAGCCCGCGGGCTTGTTGTTCACGTGACGGCCGGAACCGGTCTGCAGGTTCTCCTCATCCCACTGGATGGGATAGTTGCCGGCGGTGTAGTCCTCCCAGCCGTTCTGCTGGCCTTCCTCGGTCAGCATGGGCTGGGCCTTGGAGTTCACGGCATCCTTGGCGGTGGTGGCCCACTGATGGCTGGTCACCAGCAGCGACACCATGCCGTCGGCGCTGTTGGCGCCGTTCAGCTCCACGGTGTAGCCGGCCAGGTAGTAGGTGTAGTTGCCAGCGGCGTCCACCTTGGCGTAGGCCGTGGGCAGCTGCGTGAACTCGTAGTAGCCGTCCACGTCGTAGGTCTGGTCGTAGTCGTTGCCGTCCTCGTCCTGGGCGGTGCCGTACACCTGGGCCGGGTTGGTGCCGGTCAGCATGTTCTGGGCGGCCGGGCCGTTCTCGCGAATGGCGTCGGCGGTGTTCTCCCAGGCCAGCCACGCGCCCTTCGTGCCGTCTTCGTTCACGGCCTCGGGATCGTAGTACCACTTCTTCAGGTACACGCGCTTGCCGTTGTAGCCAGCCTCCACGTAGTTGGTCTCCACGACCGCGCCGTTGTCGTCCAGGCGATCCTGCGGATACCACTCGAACAGACCGTCGTAATCCTCGTCGGCCCACACGTAGCCGGAAATGCTGAACTTCGGCAGGCGGATAAGGCCGCCGTCGTTGTGAGCGCGGTCGTCGCTGGCCATGTAATCGTAGGCCACCAGACCCGGATGCGCGGCGCTGGTCATGGGATCGGTCAGCGTAGCGGTCTGGTCGGCGTTGTTGGAAGCCGGCGCCCAGGCGATGTTGGACACGTTAGCCACCTTGCCGTCGGGCGTCATGCCGTTCACGTCTACCTGCTCCAGCAACACGATGTACTCGTTGGCCGCGGTCAGGTAGCTGTTGCGCTGCAGGTCCGAATCAGTGGTGTAGTCCAGGTCCTCACCCTTCACGTTCAACTTCGACTTCAGCAGCTGGCCGCTCACCACCCGGCGGTCGGTCACCTTCACCTTGTAGCCGTAAACCACCTTGGTCTGGGTTCCAGCCGGGTCGATGTTGCCGGCCGCATCCAGATACACAAGACCCATGGTGTCCAGGTCGGCGAAACGGTAGTAGCCGTCCTGCATGGTGCCCGTGGCTCCCAGGGTCTGACCGCACTTCAGATCAAGCTCGCTGGGCATGCCCAAGTTACCGCCGGTGCGCCAGTAGTCGTAGTCGCTGCCGCCCGGCACCTCGGAGAGGTTCTGCTTGTGGGTTGCGGTGCCGGATGCCAGGCTGGCCTCGCTCTCCAGGTAGCGCCAGTCGGCCATGCGCTCCCAGGCGCCCTTCTTCTCGTTGTAGAAGTAGCGCTCGATGTCCACCCGGTAGCTGTTGAGGCCCTCTTCGTCGGCATCCTGGACGCCGTCGTTGTCCTCGTCGTACCACAGGATGCCCTCGATGGACTGGGTGCCCGGATGCACCAAGCCCACGTTGCCGCCGGCCAGCGGGGTCTTGGTCTTGGTGGTCACCGCGTCCTCGCCGGTGCCCGTGGTGGACACGGAGAAGGGAACGGTCAGCCAGTCGTAGCCCACCGTGCCCGTAGCCGCCGCGCCCGTGGCCTCGTTGTAGAGCAGCTGGCTGGCAGCCACGTTCACGTAGTCGCTCTTGTACTTCAGGTTCGTCTTGGTATCGCCGGCGTCGTTGTCGCCAACGCTTGCCACCACGATGCGGGCGCCGGTGCCGGTGGAGCCCACGGCGGCATCGGGCGAACCGGCGCGCACGCCGTCCTGACCGGCCAGGGTATCCTGGTCGCGCAGCGGACGGCCGCCGGCCACGCCGATGCGCTCGTCGGTGCGGACGTCGGAGTCGGCGGACTCCTTGTCCTTGCCGGTGCCCTCGTGGTAGCGGGTGAGCATCCACAGGCCGTCAAGTACACCCTTGTCGTTATCGCCATCGGTGGTGGTGGCGTCGAAGCCGCTGATCTCCACCTGGTAGCTGGTCAGCCAGTACTTGTCGCTCCAGAACTGCTGGGACCCGGTGTTGCCCAGCGTGTCCTTCATCACCAGCGAGCCGTCGGCCTGGCGCTCGTAGGTGTCGATCTCGCGCACCACGTCGTAGGTGTTCTTGGTGTTGCTGATCACCGCGGAGGGCAGACGGTTGAAGGCATAGTGGCCAAGCTCGGTGCCCTTGGTGCCGTCGGCGGTCAGGGTGGTCTTGGTGCCGAAGCCCTTTACCTGCTCCCAGGTTCCGCTGTCGCCGTTTGCACCGGCGGGGGTGTACTTCCACTGGGTGATCATCATGGTGCGATCAGCCAGGCCGGGCTCGGTCTGCTCGTTGCCGTCGGCATCCAGCCAGGTGTCGCGGATGCCGTTGTAGGCACGGGCCTTCGCTGCCAGGCTCAGCACGTCGCCGGCTTCGGCCTGGTAGGTGTCGTCCCACACGTCGCCTTCGATGGAGGTGTAGGGGATGAACACCAGGCCCGCGTCGCCGCCGTTGCGCTGCGGCACGTTGGTGGAGATGTCGTAGACGATGGAGTTGCCCTTGTTGCCGAAGTACTCCTTGCGGTATTCCTCGGCCACGGTGCCGGTCACGCTGTGGGCCACGATGACCATGCCGCCGTCCTTCACAGCCTCGGTCGGGTTGCCGTCCGGGCCGATCACGGACACGAAGTCGCGGTTCTTCATCACGAAGTTCGTCGTGGCACCATCGGCGCTACGGAACAGATCGGACTCCACGCCCAAGAGCGAGTGGTCGGTACCAGCCGCATGATTGCGGGTCAGCGTGGCGGTCACGCCGTCTTTCACGGGCATCTTCGTCACTACGATACGGTAACCGGCCAGGTAGTCCTCACCTTCCCTGTCGTCGGTGGCCGGCACGAAGTTGCCGTCGGCGTCGAAGCGGAACTTCGTGGGCATGTTGGCGGTCACGTAGCGGCCCTTGATGGTGCCGTCGGTGCCGTCCATGGTGTAGCACTTGTTCAGGCCCAGGTCCTCAAGCTGAGCCTCGTACTCCACGGCGCGCACCCAGCTCCACTTGTCGGTGCCGTCGGCGTAGGCGCCCACCTTGGTGTAGTAGTAGGGGATCACCTGGATCTCCACGCCGGCAATGCCTTCCTCGGTGTCGGAGCGGATGCCGTCGTAGTCGGCGTCCTCCCAGATCAGGCCGACGATAGGTGCCGACGGAGGCTCGATAATGCCGCCGTTCATATGGGTTTCGTTCTTCGCGTAGGTCAGGTTGAACTCGACCGCGCGGTGGAAGGCGTCGGTGCCCACGTTGTAGCTGCCCGCCGCCGGCTTGTTGCCCGTGGCGTCCACAGTGGTGGAGCCGGCCAGCACGATTACGCCGTCGATGGCGTGGGTCTTGCCGTCGGAGTTGGACAGCGGGATGGCCACGTCCTTGCCGTCGGCCCCGGTCTCGATGTGGTCGGTCAGCGTTCCGTCAGCCGCCACATGACTGGAGCGGTACAGCGGGAAGTTGCCGGCGCCGTAGCGGTTCACCAGCTTGGCGTCGCTGGCGTTGGACACAATACCGCGGGCCTTGGAGTTCCAAGCGTCAATCTCGGGATCGAAGCGCGTGTCATCCTGGGTGGTATGCACCTCTTCGAAAGTGGTGAGGCTGATAGCGTCGCCCACCACCATGGTGGTGTAGCCGGCCAGGTACTCCTTGCCGTCCACGATGACGCGCACCGGCAGGTTGGTGAACTCGAAGTAGCCGTCCTCGTGGGCGGTGCCGGAGGCCACCGCAGCGTTCTTGCCCACGGTAGCGGTACGCGAGTAGCTATAGGTGCCCGTGGAGGCGTCATCCACGCTAGAGTAGCCACCCTTGACCGTGGGCAGCCAATCGCCCTTCGTGCCCGCAGCATTCACGGCCTCGGGGTCGAAGTACCACTGGCGCAGATACACGGTCTTGGCCACCGTAGAGGTGTTGGGGTCGGTGTAGTAACCCTGCTCAGGATCATATTCCTGCGGGTTGCCGTCGTCGTCAACATAGTCGCCGCCCAGGGTATTGTAGGCGCCGTCCTTGTACTTGTTATCGGACCACACGTAGCCGCTGATGATGCCGTAGGCCGGCTTCACCTCGCCCACGTCACCGCCGGCCGCAGCCTGCGGATTGGTCCAGTGGTAGGTGGCAGCAGCAGTGCTGTCCATGGCGCTGCCTGCAGGCACCGAAGAGGTGCTCTGAGCCAGCGGCGTGACGGGAGCACCGTCGGGTGCCGTGGTGCCGGCCAGGATGACCTGGCCCTTGTTGGCGCGCAGCGGGCTCACCGCGTTGCTGTAGCGGGTCTCCACGGTGTAGGCATCCTTGATTGAGCCGGTGCCCTTGGCATCCACGTCGGTGTCGGAGTCAACGGTCCAGGCGTCCTTGCCCTTGTAGGTGCCGGTGCCGGCATGGGCTGGGGTCAGATGCCACGGGTCGTCGCTGCCGTCGCGCAGGTTCTTCGTGTGCTTCACGTCCTTAAGCTCCACGCGGTAGGCCGCCAGGAAGTACTGGTCCTCGCCGGTGGCCTCGTTAGTGCGGACCACCGCGGTGGGCAGATTGTCGAAGACGTAGCGGCCCATGTTGGTCTCGTCCGCCGTACCGTCGGCTCGGGTGGCGGCCTTCTCGGTCACCACGGCTACGGCGCTTGCGCGGCCCGCCGCGTCGGTCACGGACACGCCGCCGCTCACCTGGGGCACGCGGACGCGATCGTCGGGAGCCACGGAGCCGGTCACCACGGCCAGGGCATTGCTCGGCTGGCCCAGCATCAGGTTCTTGGCCGTGGACAGCCAGTCGCTGCCGAAGGTGGAGTTCTGCACCCAGGCACCCTGGACGTCGGCCATGCTGCCAGGCTTCACCGTGGTGGTGGAGCCGTCGGCCAGCACCCATTCCACCGTGCCGGCGTTGGCGTTGCCCGGGTTGTCGGCAAAGACCTTGCTGGAAATCTGGGCGAAGGCCGACGCGTAGGCGGCGGTGTTGGGCACGAAGTACCACTGGGTGGTAATGACCACCTGGTCGGCAATGCCGGGCTCGGCCTGGCGCAGGTTGCCGTCCTCGTCGGTGGCAAGGCCGGTGTCGCGGATGCCGTCGGGGGCCACGTTGTTGTCCTTGGCGCTGTCGTCCCACACCCAGCCGGTGATGGTGGAGGCGGGCACGCGGTACAGGCCGGTGTTCACGTTGGTGCGGTCAACCTGGTAGGCCACGTCGTAATCAACGGAAGCCTTGGAGTCGGCGTACACCGCGGTAGCGGCCGTGGAGCTGTTGGCCACCACGATGAAGCCGCTGTCCTGGGCCAGAGCGCCGTCGGGCTGCTCGCCGGTGCCCGTGAACTGCGGGTAACCGGTGACCAGCTGACCGTTCGCCGCGTTCGTGCGGTTCACGTCGCGCTTGGCGTCGGAGTCGTTCATGCCGGTGTTGGCGGCGTCGGAGCTGTGGTACACGGTCAGCACCATGCCCTCGGGCAGCTGGGGCAGCGTCACCCGGTAGGCGGCCAGGGCCAGCGCGTCGTTGGCGGCGAAGCCCTCGGAGTCGTCCGTCGCCTTGCCGGCGGCATCGGACGCCGACAGCGGCTCGCCGTCGCCCTTAGAGAACTGCACGAAGGGCAGCAGCTCGCCGAAGGAGTACTCGCCGCCGGCGTCGGTGGCGGTCACCTTGGTGCCGGTGTAGAGCTGACGACCCTGGGCGTCCTTGGCCAGGGTCTCGCCGTCGGCCTCGTAGGTCTTCTCGCCGAAGGCCGGGTTCTGGATCCACGCACCCACCACGTTGCCGGCGGCGTCCTTCACCAGTTCGAAGGTGTCGTCAGCAGCGGTGTAGGTAGTGGCAGCCCGCAGCTCGACGCCGTCGCGGGTAATCGCAGCGGCATTGAAGGTGGCGCCGTCGGCCGAAGCCGTGCCGGCCAGGTAGTACCACTGGGTCAGATTCACGGTCTGGTTGGCCACCGGCTTGTCGTCGGCGGAGGTTCCCACCAAGCCGTCGAAGTTGCCGTCGGTCCACACCTGGCCGCTCACCGTGGCGGTGCCGAAGTAGCCGAAGCCGGCGGACAGCTCGTCCTCGTCGCGGCCGGAGGTCAGGTCGAAGGCCACGGAGGCGCCGTTGCGGGTGAAGGCGCGCTCGTAGGTGCCCTGAGTGGTCGGCTGGGTGTCGCCCAAGGTATCGTCCACCTTGTTGCCGGCCAGCACGATGAAGTTGTCCAGGGTACTGGCGGACTGGTTGGTGCCGGCCACCTGGCCCGCGCCGGCAGCGGCCTGGGCCTGGCCCGTGGAGGCCTTCCACGCCAGCGGGTAGTTGGTCGCGTCGTGCAGGCGACCGTCGGCGGCCGTGTTGGCCACGGTCACCTTCGAGGCGTCGGCCGACGCCAGGGTGGTGCCGATGGCCTGGGCCTCGGAGTTGTAGGAGGCGCCGTCGGTGGCCAGCGGCTGCTCGGCCTTGGTCACCGGGAAGTTCACGGCGTCGGCGCCGGTTCCGCCCTTGACCTCCACTGTGTAGCCGGCCAGGTACTCGACGCCGTCCACGGCCACGTACACCGGCAGGTCGTTGAACTCGTAGTAGCCGTCCGCATGGTCGCGGCCAGACCCCACCGCCGTGGCGGCGGCCACGGTGTCGAAGGTAAGGGTGTAGGCCTTGCCCGGGTTCTCCTCGGTGCCGGCCACGTCGGCCAGCTGGTGCCAGGTGCCCTCGGTAGCCGCGTCGGCGCCGGGCACGAAGTACCACTGCTTCAGCGTAACGGTCTTGCCCACCAGGCCGCGCTCGCTGTAAGAACGGCCGTCGATGGAGAAGCTCACCGTGTCGGTCACGCCGTACAGCGGCAGGCGCTCCTCGTCGGTGCCCACCAGGCCGTCGTAGTTGGCGTCGGCCCACACGTAACCGGAGATGCGCTTGGTCACGATGTCCATGAGGCCGCCGTCGTTGTGCTCGCGGTTCGCCGGCTTGGCCAGGTCGTAGAGCACCCGCACCGGGCGGTCGGAGCCGCCGGCCCACGCCACGTCGGTCACGCCGCGGTTCGGGTTGGCCACCGCGTTGGCGTCCACGGAAGCATCCGTGGCCGCAGCCGGCATGCGGCCGTAGATGTCGGCGTCGTTCTGGTTCGGGTTGTAGCCGTACAGACCGCCATGGACGTTGCTCGGCTGGCTTACCTTATATATGTCGTCGGTGGTATCGCTCACGTAGTCCGCATCGTCGAACACGTTCACCAGCACCGTGTACTCGTTCTCGCCCATCAGGTAGCCGCTGTCGTGCACCAGGTCCGAATCGGTGGTGTAGGTGGTGCCGTTCAGCGTGGTCTTCAGGGTGGAGGTCACCAGGTTGCGGCTGCGGAAGGCCTCGTCGGTCACGCGCACCTTGTAGCCGTAGACCACCAGCTTGGCCGTAGCGCCAGCCGTACCGGCGGCCACCTCGTTGCCCGCGGCGTCGAAGTAGCGCGTATCGTGGCTGCGCAGGCCCTCGAAGGTGTAGACGCCCTCGTCGGGATCGCCCGCGGCCCCGGTCACAGTGTTGGCCCACTCGTTGTCGGTGATGACGCCGCCGGCCACGGTGCCCACGCCGGGCACAGTGGAGTTGGTGGCGGAGGTGTAGCCGTCGCGGTAGCCCGCCGGATTGTCGGCCCAGGCGCTATCCCACGTCCAAGTAGCGTTGGCGTCGTCGAGCACGGAGTAGTAGCGCTCCAGCGACACCTTCACGCCACCGCGCAGCGGCTCGCCGGCATCGCGCACGCCGTCGTTGTCCTCGTCGTTCCACAGAATACCGCTTACGGTCTGCAGCGTCGGCTTGATCTCGCCGATGTCGCCGCCGTAGAAGTCCACGCGGCCGGCGCCTGCCACCTCGCCCTCGATGGCCATCCAGTCGTAGCGAATGCTGTCGGAGGCGTCGAAGGTGTTGCCGGCGCCGATCACGCGCACGCCGGAATTGGTGGCGGCGTCGGCGGCGATCATCTGGGCCAGCACGATCTGGCCCTCCAGCTGGCGGTGCGAGCTCTTGGAACCGCTGCCGTCGGCCTGGGTGGCGTCGGGGTTCTGGGCCACGATGGCCAGCGTGTTGCGGCCGGCGGTGGTGCCGCCGGTGGCGAAGGCCAGCTCGTCGACCACGTCGGAGTTCAGTGCCTTGTTGGCCTCGGCCTCATCGGCGTCGTCGTGGCCGGTCTGGTAACGGGTCAGCAGCCAGTGGTCGGTGCGCTGCGTGCCGTCCACGTCGTCGGATTCGGTGTCGTTGGTCTTCACCAGCTGCACGCGATAGGCCGCCAGGAAGTAGGAGTCGCGGTCGCCGTTGGGATCGGCCACGATCTTGCCGGTGGAATCCACGCTGGCCTGGATGACGGCCACGGCGGACAGCTCGTCGAAGGTGTAGACGCCCGCACCCTCAAGGGTGACGCCGTCGGCACCCAGGGTGCCGGCGCTTGTCTTCACCTGCACAATGCCGTCTCCCAGCGCCACGCCGCCCGGGATGGCCGGGTTGGTGCCGGTCAGGTCGGTGGTGTAGCGGTCGGTGCCGAAGTTCAGGTTCTGGCGCCACTCGCCAGCCTCGGGGTTGGACGAGTCGTAGTTCGGATCGTCGGCGTCGAAGGGCGTCCAGTACCACTGGGTGATGTTCACCGCCTGGTCGGGAATGCCGGGCTCGGCCTCCTCGTCCAGAACCGTGTTGCCCTCGTCGTCGAGCTTGGTGGCCTGCAGGCCGTCGTAGTTGTTGTCCTCCCACACGCGACCGGTGATGGTGGCCTTCTTCACGGGCACCAGGCCCACGTCGCCGCCGCGCTGGGCGACCACGGTGGTCTTCGTGCCGTCGGCCTGCTCCACTTCCACCTTGAACACGCCGTCCTGGGCCATGGTGGCCGGACGCGGCACGTCGTAGTACTTGCCGTTGTAGAAGACCGCACCGGTGGCGCCGTTCATGATGTCGTCGATCTGGTACTGGCCGGCGGCGGTGGTGCCGTGGGTATCCGGCGTCTCGGCCGACAGGATGATGTAGCCGTCCATGCGGTCGGTGCCGTCGGGGCCTTCGCCCTTCATCTCCTCGGCCACGTTCACGTAGTTGCCCGAACCGCGCACGGCGTCGGAGTCGGTGTCGCGGTTGTGCGTGGTCGGGTCGTCGCTGGCGTCGCTGGGCGCGTCAGCGAGATCCACGTTGGCGCCGTAATGCGGGAAGGCGATGGCGTAGTCGGGCTCCACATCGTCCACGGTGATGCGGTAGCTGGCCATGAACAGCACGTCGCTGGTCACCTGGGCCGCCTCGGTGGCGCTGGTGAGCACGTGCTGGTTGCCGTCGCCGAAGTAGGGCTGCACGTCGCGCAGCACGGCCGTGGTCTGGCCGTCGGGCACGATGGTGTCCACGTACACGAAGGTGGGCAGCTCGGTGAACAGGTAGTTCACATCGGCATTCGGAGCCGACACGAAGGTTTCCGTACCCGTCTTGGTGTTGCTCGGGTCGGTCAGGTCGTCGAAGTAGGTGAAGCTCTTGGACTTCACCCACACGCCGCCGCGCTCGCCCGCACCGTCGGTGAAGGTGTCGATCTCGGTGGTGTTGATGTCGGCGGTTTCCACGTAGCCGGCGGCGCGCAACGAGGCCAGCAGCGGGTTGGTCACGTAGGTGCCGTCGGCATTCTGCACGTCGGGCACGAAGAACCACTGCTCCACCTGCAGGCGGCGGCCGGTCAGCGGCACGTCCGCGTCGTCGAGCTCCTGCTGGGTGGCCGTGGACGGGTCGGCAGGGTCGTACCAGCCGTTGACGTCCTTGTCCTGGAACAGCAGGCCGGCGATGGCGCTGGTGCCGAACTGGCCGAAGCCGCCGTCCAGATGGCCCTCGTCGCGGCCGCGGGTCCAGTCGAACTGGGCCAGGAAGTTGGCGTCCTCGCCGTCGAAGCCGGGGGTGCCCTGCAGGTACACGTTGGCGTTGTCCACCTTGGCCACGTAGCGGTTGTCGCTGTTGGACACCACGTCGCCGGCCAGGATCACGAAGTTATGGGCGTTGTACTTCGTGTAGGTGGCCGAGCCGAACGGGATGGAGGCCTGGTACTCGGCCTGCACCGTCGCCTCGTTCCAGCGGATCGGATAGTTGTTGTCGGTGTAGGGCGCCAGGGCCGTGCCGCCGGCGATGGCGGAAGCGGACACCTGGGCACCGGTGCCGGCGTACAGCGTCTTCTGGGCCGTGAGCGCCTGGGAGTTCAGGGCGTCGCTGGCCGGGGACTTCTGCTGGTACAGCGTGGTGGGCATGCCCTGCATGGCGTCGGCGTCGTTGCCGCCGTACACCTCCACCGTGTAGCCGGCCAGGTACTCCTTGCCGGGCTGGGCCGGCTGGCCGTCGGTACCCGGAACCAGCGGGCTGGCGTAACGGGTGGGCAGGTTCGTGAAGATGTAGCGGCCGCGCTCCTTGTAGCTGTTGATGTCGGACAGGCCCGGCACGTCGGCCACGCCGTCGTTGGTGTGCACCCAGATGCCGCCCTGGCCGTCGGACACGGACCCGGCGATCTGCACGCCGGCGGTGGCCGGGTCGGCCAGATTGCCCTCGGTGGGCTTCACCGTGGAGTTGGCCACCGTGAGCGGGGTAATGGTGCCGTCGGCAGCCATGGTGTGGGTGGCATGGGTGTAGGCGTCGGCCGCGGTGCCGAACAGCGTGTTCTGCTTCCAGATGCCCGCTTCGTCGTCGAAGTACCACTGCTTGAGCACCACGCGCTTGCCGGCCAGGCCCATCTCGCCCATGTCCTGGATGCCGTCGTAGTCGGCGTCATGCCACAGCACGCCGCTGATCTTCTGCAGCTTCGGCGCGCGCAGGCCGCCGTCGTTGCCCGAAGGCGACAGGCCGAGGGCCAAGTCGTAAGTGGGCAGCGAGCCGTCGGCGCCGTTCGCCGCGTCGTTGTTCGGGTTGTTCGGGCTGGGCGCGCTCCAGCAGTTCGAAGGCGGCTGGTCGGCGCCAGACTTCGGACGGAGCAGTACGTCGTACTCGTCGTCGGCCATCAGGTAGCCGTTGTCGTAGACCAGATCGGAGTCGACCATCCGGTCGTCGCCCTGCTTCAGCTTGGCGGTGCCGTAGTAGCGGTTCCACCAATCCAGGTTGGTCACGCGAGCCTTGTAGGCGTAGATGACGATGAAGCGCTTCTCGTCGCCGTTCTCGTCGACGCCCTTCACCACCTCCTGGCTCTTCAGGCCGGCGAAGGTGTACTGGCCACGCTCGTCGGTCTTCACGGTGCGGTCCACCATGGCCGGACCCTGCTCGTAAGCGCCGGCCGCGTCGTTCCACGCCAGGCCCACGGTGGGGTTGGCGTCGTAGGCGGCCCACTCGGCCTCGGTGGCCCACTGGGACTTCTCGGCGCCGCCGGCCAGGGTATCGGCGTTGGCGGCCCACTCGTCGTCGCGCAGCCACGTGGTCTGGCCCGAGCCGCTCACGTAGAAGTAGCGCTCCAGGGTGACGTCCATGCCCACGGCCGGTTTCTCGTCGGCAGTGGGGTCGTCGTTCAGACCGTCGCCGTCGGCATCCACCCAATCCTGGATGCCGTTGTCCTCGTCGGCCACGTCCACGCCGTCGGTGTCGTCGTCGAACCACAGCTTGCCGGTGATGGACTGCAGCGCGCCCTGCAGCTCGCCCACGTCTCCGCCGGCGAACACGGCGGCGTCGGCCGCGGTCCAGTCGTAGATGACCTCGTCGGTGGAGTCCATGGCGCTGCCGGCCTCCACGGCCACGATGGCGCGGCTGCTGCCCTGGGCCGCCGCCGCGTTGGCGCCGCTCAGGTTGGTGATGCTGGCCAGGATGACCTGGCCGTCGTTGGCGCGGGTCTGCATGGTGCCAGCGGCGGGAGCCGCGTTGTTGTAGTAGCTGCCCTTGATCATGATGCCGCCGGCCACGCCGCGCTCGGCCTGGTCGTACACGTCGTAGACGTCGGAGTCCTTGCCGCGGTTGGCCTGCAGGGCAGCGTTGTCGTCGCCCGCCACGTGGTAGCGGGTGAGCAGCCATTCGTTGTCGAAGCCGTCCACGTCCTCGGTGTGGTTCACATCGGCCAGCTCAAGACGGTACGCCGCCAGGTAGGGCATGTCGAACTCGCTCACGTACACCGTGGGCAGGTTGTCGATGCGGTAGCGGCCCAGCTGGCTGTTGTCCAGCACGGTGGTGCCGTCAACGTCGTACTGGATGGCGCCGGTGGTGGTCACCAGGGCACCGTTGTCGGCGTAATCCTCGTGATACTCCAGCGGCAGGCCGGTGTTGCCGTTCGCGGCCAGCGGGACCACCGGGTCGCCGGCGGCGCGGGCAGCGGAGTCGCGGTTCGACGTGTAGCGGTCGGAACCGAACTTCTTGTTCTGGAACCAGTGGCTGTTGTTGTCCTCCGGGTTGGTGTGGATCGGGTCGTAGTACCACTGGGTGATGTAGATCAGCTGGTCAGCGATGCCCGCCTCGGTCTCGTCGCGCAGGCCGTCGTAGGTCTTCGGGTCGCTGTGGCCCAGGGTGGCGTCGTCCCACACCACACCCTCGATGGAGGCGGTGGGGGCGCGGAACAGGCCGGCGTTGCCGCCGCGCTGGGTGCCCATGGGGTTGGGCACGTCGTAGTCCACGATGCCCGAAGCGCCCTGGCCGTAGGTCTGCTGGTAGCGATGGCCGTCGCCAGCCACGGCGTGGTTGCTGGTCAGCACGAAGCTGTCCGTGCGCCATGCCGAGGCAACGCCGTCGAAGAACTCCTCGCGGAGGACGATGGAGCCCGGGCGCTCGGTCCAGGTGGCGTCGTCGGTGTCGATGATGGTGCCGGGGCCGGAGGGGTTCTCGGGCACGCGCACCGCGTCGGAGTCGATGTCCTCGCGATTGCTGCCGTTAGTCACGCCGGTCTGGCCCGCCGCGGAGCCGGGGCGGGTGGCCACGGTCTCGGTGCGGTTCGACGTGGTGGTGTGGGTACCGTCGGCGTTCACCGTGGTGCTGTAGGTGATACCGGTCGTGCCGGCCTCCACCGAGCTGTCCACGTTGATGCCCACATGCGCCACGGTCAGGCTGAAGTCAGGCGCGATCTCGGAGAGCACCAGACGGTAGCTGACCAGGTACAGGCGGTCGGTGGTCACAGCGTCCTGGTTCTCCAGCGGCGTAGTGTCGGGCTTGTCGCCAGGCTGGTACACCTGGGCGCCCGCGCCCTGGCCCTGCTCCACGTACACGAAGCTGGGCAGGCCCTCGAAGCGGTAGTCGCCGGCCACGGTGCCCGCCGCTGCGTCGGTCTCGGCGGTGGCGGCGGTGATGGGGGCAAAGCCGGTCTTGGCGGCATCGTCGCGAGCAGGCACCTGCACCCAGGCGCCCACCACGGTGCCGGAAGCGTCGCGCACCTTGCTGATCTTCGTGGAAGCCATCAGCTGGGTGCCATCGGCCACGAAGGCGCCCTGCTCGTTGTCACGGCCGCTCACGTAGTACCACTGGGTCAGCGTCAGGCTCTTGCCGGCCAAGCCGGTCTCGGTGACGTCGAACACGCCGTTGTAGTTCTTGTCCTCCCACACGCGACCGCTGATGTCGGTGGTGCCGAACAGGCCGAAGCCGGCGTTCATGCGCAGCTCGTCGTTGGCCGCGGAGAAGTCGAAGTCCACAGCCACCGTGGCCTCTTCGCTGTCGGCCGTGGCATGGCCCTTGGCCTGCACGCGGTTGGACGGGTGGGTGGCACCGGTGGGATCGGACTCGGTCTGGGCCTGGGCGGCCAGCACGATGCGGCCGTCCAGCGTGGCCTTCGTGAAGCCCTCCGCACCGTCGGCGCCGGCCAGGGTCACCTGGGTGGTGAAGTCGTTCCAGCGCAGCGGGTAGTTGCCGTCCTGGTAGACCGAGTGGTCGGCCTGGCCCCAGGCCACGTCAACCTTGGAGTTCACCGCATCGGTGTCCACGTCGTAGGTGCTGGTCATCTTGCCGTCGGCGTTCACCTGCAGGCGCGTGGCGGGCATGCCGTTCATGGATTTCTCGTCCGGCAGGGCCGCCGCGCCGCCCGTAGCCGCCGCGCCCTGGCCGAGCACTTCCAGGGTGTAGCCGGCCAGGTACTCCTTGCCCATGGTGGAAGGCGTCACCACGCCGTCGGCCTCGGAGCCGGTGGTGTGGGCCATCACGTAGCGGGTGGGCAGGTTGTTGAAGCAGTAGTAGCCGTCCACGGTCATGCCGTCCTGCTCAAGGCTGGCGGTGGTGGTCCACACACCATGCAGGTTGGCGTCGTAGTAGGTGTCGTTCGTGGTGCCGATGACCAGGGCATCGGGAGCGTTCACCGCGTCGGTGTTGGCGAAGGCGCGGGTGTACAGCTCGTTGCCGAAGCTCTCGTTCAGGCGCCACTGGCCGGTGCCGTCGCCGGACTCGCTGGGCACCCAGTACCACTGGCGCAACAGCACCATCTTGTTGTTGTAGCCCGGATCCAGCGTCACCGTAGCGTTCTCGGCGTCGGTGGCGCGGTCAAGGCCGTCGTAGGTGGCGTCGTTGAACAGGCGGCCGGCAATCTGAGCCTTCGGGGGCATGCGCACGCCGGCGTCGTTGCTGGCGCGGTTGGCGCCCAGGCCAAGGTCGTAGGTCAGGGTCTCGGCGGTCTTGGCGGAAGCCGGCGGCGTGAAGCCGTGCTTGCCCGAACCGTCGCCCAGACCGTACAGGTCGACGTCGTTCTGGTTCTCGTTCTTGCTGCCCAGAGCCACTAGGTGGTTGGTCACCGGGCTCTCGTTGGTGATGACGTTGAGCAGTACGTCGTACTGACCGTCCTCCATGAGGTAGCCGGTGGCGGCCACCACGTCGGAATCCACCTTGTAGTCGTTGCCCTCCTGGTACTTGGCCACGCCCAGGAACTTGTCCCAGAAGCGGTAGTCCACCACGCGCAGGCGGTAGCCGTACAGGGTGATGGTCTGCGTGCCGTCCTCGGCAACCGTGCGCTGGTAGGCGGGCAGGTTGTCGAAGCTGAAGCTGCCGTCGGCGGCGGAGGTCACCTCGCGGGACAGGCCCAGGTCGTCGTTGACCAGCGGATTGGCCACCGGGTCGATGTCGTAGGCGTTCCAGTTGGTAGCCCACGTCTCGTCGCGGGTCCACTGGGCGTCGCTGGCCACGGCGAAGGAGCCGTCGGCCTGCTCGGCAGCGTCCACGGTGTAGCGCTCGATGGCGATGCGCAGGCCCTCGTAGCCGTGGTCCTTGTCGTTCTCGTCATGGATGCCGTTGCCGTTGAGGTCCACGTAGGCGCGGATGCCGTCGTTATCGGTATCGCCAAACACCATGCCCGTCACGCTGGCCAGCGGCGTACGCACCTGGCCGATGTCGCCGGCCTGCACCGGCACGGCGGTACCGGAGTCAAGGCCCAGGTTGTCGCCCTCGGTGTCGGTCACGATGCCGTCGGGGTTGCGAATCCAGTCGTAGGTCTCCACCCCGGCGCCCATGCCCTCACCGGCGGTCAGGGTCACGTAGGCGTCCTGGTTCTGGGTGTCGCCCGCGTCCACGCGGTGGGCCAGGATGATCTGGCCGTTGTTGTTGCGGGTGGTCTGCACGCCGCCGGCGTTGGTAGCGTCGGAGGCGCTGCCGATGTTGCCGGCAGCCAGCTCGTCGGCCGTGGTGTCGGCGTCGGAGCCGTCGCCTTCCTCCACCACGCGGCTGGCCACCACGATGCCGCCGGTGGTGCCGTTCTCGCCGTCGGTCTTCAGCGCGCTGGCGATGTCGGAGTCGGCCTTCACCGACCAGCTGTTGTTCACCGCGGTCACGTCGGCCGCCGCCACGTTCTCGTTGGCGGTGCGGGCCGCGTCGGAGCTGTTGTGGTAGCGGGTGGGCACCCAATAGTTGTCCGAGCCGTCCACGCTGTTGACCGCATCCTCGTGGTAGAGGTCGACGAGCTCCAGGCGGTAGGCGGCCAGGTAGTACTGGTCGTTGTCGGTCACGTACACCGTGGGCAGGTTCTCCACCAGGTAGTTGCCGTCCTGGTTGGTAGTCACCTCCAGCACGCCGTCCATGCCCTCCACCACCGCAAGCGGGGTCTTGGGCGCAGCGGCGTTGCCGTCGTAGATGTAGGGCTTCGCGTCAGCCTCGTCGGATACCAGCTCCTTGGTGGAGGTGTAGCGGTCGGCGCCGAAGGCGGTGTTGCGCACCCACTCGCCGGCGTTGGCGTCCTCTTCGGTGGGAGCCGGCACCCAGTACCACTGGGTGATGGTCAGCTTCTGACCGGCCAGGCCGCGCTCGCCCTCGTCGAAGATGCCGTTGTAACCGGTGGTGTAGTCGTAGGTGCCGGTGGTCTCGTCCAGGATGCCGTTGTCATCCCACACGGTGCCGGTCAGGCTGGTGCGCGGCACGTACACCAGGCCCGCGTCGCCGCCGCGCTGGTCGCCCATGGGCCGCGGCACGTCGTAGGACACGGTGTTGTACACCTGCTTGTACTGGTAGGTGAAGGTGGGGTTGGTGACCTCGCGCTCGGACACGATCACGTAGCCGTCCATGCGCCAGTTGGCGGCGGAGGCGGCCGAGCCGTCGCGCGGGTCGTCGGTGGACAGAATCAGGTTGCCCGCGCCGTCCTTCACATAGGTGTTGTCGAAGAACTCGGGCATGATCTGGATGAGCTTGCCGTCGGGGTCGCGCACGGCGTCGGAATCGGAGTTCTCCGGCGCATTCCCGCCGGTGGCGGTGTTCAGCGTGGCCAGATCGTTGAAGTGCTTCTGGGTGTAGTTCACGCCCACGTGGGCCGTGGTCAGGCTGAAGTCGGGGGCGACCTCTTCCATGGTCAGGCGGTAACCGGCCATGAACAGCTTGTCCACGGAGGCCGGATACGCCTCGCCGGCGGCGTTGATGGACGTATCGTTAGGCTGGAGGATCTTGAACGGATTCTCCTCGGAGCCGTCGCCCACCAGGTACACGAAGCTGGGCAGCTGGGTGAACTCGTAGGTGCCCGCCGACTGGCCCGCCACCGGGGTCATGGTGGTGGTGGACTTCGGACGGCTGAAGGTGGACACGGTGCTGTCCGCGCCGGCGCCGATGACGCGCACCCAGGCGCCGTCCTCGGTGACCTCGGGCTCGCCCGCAGCGGTGCGCACGATCACGTTCTGCACGCGGTCGATCTCGAAGATGGCGTCGCCGTTGCCGTCCACCGCAGCCTCCAGAGCGTCGATGAGCTCGGCGTCGGCGGTGTAGAACCACTGGGTGATGGACAGCGTCTTGCCGCCGAGCACTTCCTCGCCCGGGTTCAGGATGCCGTCGAAGTTCTTGTCGCGCCAGATCTTGCCGGAGATGGTGGTGTAGCCGTACTCGCCGAAGCCGCCGTGCATGCGCAGCTCGTCATGGCCGCGGCTGAAGTCGTAGTAGACCGTCTGGTCGGCGTCGGCAGCGTTCACCTCGCCGGCCATGGTTCCCACCACCGCGTTGGCGGAACCGGCAGCGGCGCCGTCGCGGGTCTCGGACACGTAGTACTGGCCCTGGGTGCCCTTGGCCTCGGCGTTGCCGGCCGCGTCCAGGGTTCCGGCCGCAGCCTCGTTGGTGGCGCGGGCCGCCAGGATGATCTTGCCGTCCAGCGTGGACTTGGCCGTAGCCGGCTCCTCGTTGGCCGTCACCTCGGTCACGCTGGGATCGGCCATCTGCTGGACGGTGAGCTCGGTCCAGCGGATCGGGTAGGTGCCGTCGGCGTAGTCGGTGAAGTTCAGCGCGGTGTTGCCGCGGGCCGCTTCTTCGCTCACGGCCTTGGAGTTCACCGAATCGCTGGCCACAGATCCCATCTGCCACAGGCTGGCGGGCAGACCGTAGATGGTCTCGCCCTTCGCGTCAGCAGCAGAGCCGCCCAACACCTCCAGGGTGTAGCCGGCCAGGTATTCGTTGGCAGGCGCGCCCAGGTTGGAGGCCACCGGGGCCACCGGCTCGATGCCGGCGTCCTCGTCGCCCTCCACGCCGTCGATAGCGCCGTGACGCGGCTCCACGTAGCGGGTGGGCAGGTTCTCGAACAGGTAGTTGCCGCCCAACGACGTGTACAGGTTCACGCCGTCGACCACGGTAAGGGCCGCGTCGTCGGTATGCAGGTACACGTAGCCGTTCTCGGCGGTGGCGCCGGGGATCACCAGGGTGCCGGCGTTGGCCACCGGGTGATCGTCGTCCACGTTCTCGCCGGCGCGCACATATATATCCTCGGTGGTGCCGAAGGCGGTGTTCTGAATCCACTGCCACGTGGTCACAGCATCCTCGCCCTCGCCCACGGTGACGGGAGCGTAGTACCACTGCTTCAGCATGACCTTCTTGTTGGCCAGGCCCTCTTCCATGCCGCTCACGGTCATGCCCGCATCGGAGGTGCTTTCCACCTGGGTGTTGTCGATGCCGTCGTAGTTGGCGTCGTGCCACAGGCGGCCGCCGATCTGCTCGGCCACCGGCATGCGCAGGCCGGCGTCGTTGCCGGCGCGGTCGGCACCGCGAGCCAGGTCGTAGTCGATGACCTCGTGATAGGTAACCGCCTCGCGGGTGGTGCCGGCAGCAGCCACGTCGGACTGCTTCTTGGAGTACACGTCGGTGTCGGACAGGTAGGGCATCTGGGCGCCGGCCTGGTCATGGCCGTAGCGGTCGTCGCTGTTCTGGTTGGCGTTGTTGGCGTTGGCCACGTCGCCGTAGTTACGGTTCGGGCTGTCGGCCTCCACCACGTTCAGCAGCACGTCGAACTCGTGGGCAACACCGTCGGCGTCGTAGGCCATCAGGTAGCCGTCGCTGTGCACCAGGTCGGAGTCGGCCTGGAAGTCGACGCTGCCGAGCGCGTAGCTGCCGCCCTGCAGATACTTGGCGCTGCCGTAGTAGCGGTTCCACCAGTCGGGCTCGGTCAGCCGTGCACGGTAAGCGAACACCACGCGCTTGGGAGTAGTCTCGGGACGCACGATGCCGGGGAAGTCGGGGTCGACGACTTCCTCTTCGCGCTCGTCGACCACGTTGCCGTCGGCGTCGAAGGCCATCCAGCCCTGGGTGCGCAGGCCGGTGAAGGTGTAGGTGCCGTCCTCGTCGGTGAGCACCGTGCGGTCGCCGCCGTCGTAGCTGGCGGTGAAGGCGCCGGTGGTGCTGTCGAAGCCCAGACCCGTGGACGGGTCGGCCTCGTAGGCGGCGTACTCGTCGTCGGTGGCCCACAACGGGTCTGCCTGCCAGCCAGCCTCCTCCTCGCCCACCACCATGTAGTAGCGCTCCAGGCTCACCTGGATGCCTTCCATGAGCGGATCGGAGTCGTCGGAGGTGCGCAGGCCGTCGTTGTCAGTATCGTTGAACACGATGCCGCTGATCTGCTGCACCGACGGGCGAATCTCGCCGGCGTCGCCGCCGTGCACCTTCTGGACCTGGGTCTCTTTCAGCTGACCGTTCTCGTCCTGTGCCAGCTCGGTGCGAGTGCGCGGGGTCAGGTAGTCGTAGGTGACCAGCACATCGCGCACGTTGGCAGCGGAAGCGGTACCGTCGGCCAGGGCGTTCTCGGTGATCACGTCGGCCAGGGGCACCGTCACGCGGGCGTCGTTGCGGTTCAGGTCGTTGGTCTCGGCGTTAGTGGGAGCGCCGGTCTCGTCCACGGCCTCGCGGGCCAGGATGATGTGGCCGCTATGGGCGCGCACGCCCTTCTGGGTCACCGAGGAGGTGGGCTCGGGAGGCATCTCGCCCAACACCGGCTCGGCATCGAAGGCGCTCGGGTCCTCTTCCCACTTCGCGTGGGCCTCTTCGTACTCGCTCTGGATCTTGGCGCACTCGGCACGCCACTTCAGGTACTCGGTGCGGAAGGCGGCGATCTGCGAAACGCTGACCACCTCGTCCTGGGCGGTGAAGGCCATGGCGCCGGCGCTCACGGCCTTCGGCGCAGCCTCCTGGGCGTTGCCGGCGTTCAGGTCGGAGTCGTCGGAGGCCTCGTAGCCTTCCTTGGCCGTCTTGTGGTAGCGGCTGATCAGCCACTGCTCGTCGTCAGTCACCGTGTCGGTGTCGAAGTCGTCGTAGAAGCCGTCGCCCATCTCCACGCGATAGCTGGCCAGGTAGTGGTTGCCGTCCTGGCTGGAGAAGGCCGCGGGCAGCTGGTCGAAGCGGTAGGTGCCCACCAGGCTCTCGTCCACGTAGGTCTCGGTGGTGAAGGTGGGGTTGCCGTCGGCGTCCACACCCTCCACCGTGCGCTCGACAGTGCCGTCGGAGGTGAGCACGGCGATGACGCCCTGCTCGCCCTCCACCTGCCACGCACCAGTGGTACGCGGCTCGTAGGTGGCGGGAGACTCCTCGGTGGCTTCGGTGACGACGTTGCCGGTGTGGCGGTCGGCGCCGAAGAAGGTGTTGCGGATCCACAGGCCCTCGACAGTGCGGTACAGGTTGGTGGTGTCCGCCTCGGCCGGCGAGGTGGCGACCACGTGGCCCTTGCTGGGCAGGCCCTCGGCCTTGGCGGCGTCGTCCATGGCCTCGAAGGCAGACAGCTCCACGTCGGTGCTCAGGTTCAGGGCCTCGTACTCCACCTTGGAAATCATGCCGGTTTCCACGGCGCGATCGAGCAGCTTCTGAGTCTTCACGGCCTGCTTGGCCTCGGCGGAAAGCTCGTCGCTGGCGTCCACCTCGTCCCAATCGGCAATGCCGTCGGAGGTGACGGGCACGAAGTACCACTGGGTCAGGCGCACTTCCTGGCCGGCGATGCCCGGCTCGATGGTCTGGGTGGTACCGGCGGGCAGCGCGTCGCCCTCGGCGGGTGCCGCCACCTCTTCGCCGTTGGCGTCAACGTAATAGGTGTCGCGGATGCCATTGTAGGAGCGCTCGTCCTCGCCCAACACGGAGTCGTCCCACACCGCGCCGTCGATCTCGGAGCGGGGAATCTTCACCAGGCCGGCGTCCCAGTTGTACAGACGGTCGGCGTCGCCCAGGTTGTACACCAGCGAGGTGCCGGTGGTGGCGTTGGGCATGAGCAGCTTGCCGGCACCGTAATCCTGCTCGGACTCGTACTCGGTCTTCTCGGTCTGGTAGTACTTGAAGGCGGCCTTGTAGTCGCTGTACTCCTTGTTCAGCTGGTCGGAGATGGCCTTGGCCACGTCGTAGCGCTCCACAGCCTGGTCGTAGCGCTTCTTCAGCTCGTTATAGATGACCAGGTAGCCGGGGAACTGCTCCGCGGTCAGCTCGACGACCGTCGGGTAGACCGTGGTCTCCTTGTCGTTGACGATCTCGGTATGAGACTCGTCGATAGAGAACTTGTAGGTGGTATCGCGGCCCGCGATGACGGTGCCGTCGTCCTTGGGCAGGCCGTAGGCGTTGGTGTAGTTCTGGATGGTCTTCTGGATGGAGCCACCGCTGTCGCGCAGGATGATGCTCTTGGTCACCAGCCACGGCTGGGCGTAGGGATCGGTAGCGGTACCAGCTCCCTCAGGGGCCACCAGCTTGTTATTCTCGTCGTAGTAGGCAAATCCCAGCACCGGCGCCCATTCCTTGCAGAAAGCCAGCCACTTGGTCCACCACAGATCTTCCTGCAGGTCGGTAATTTTGTCTTGCAGGTCGGCCTCGAGGTCGGAGTAGTTCGGCCAAACGGGGTTGCCGTCTTCGTCGTAGCGCACGGGCTTCACGCCGGCCTGACGATAGAAGTTCTCGGGCTCGAACTCGGCCGGATTGAACGCCTTGCTCTGCGGGTCCTTCAGCTTCAGCTCGTCGGGCGACGGCGGCAGCTTCGGCTCCGCGGGGATGGCGCGGCGCAGGCGGCTCGTCTGGCCCTGCAGCTCGGAGAGCACCGTCTCGGTCTCGGCGGTGTCGGTGAAGCGGTTCCCCTCGCCCAGCACCTTGCCGGTCTGCTGCACGTTGTTGCTGTCCATGTACTTGTAGGTAACCACGGGAACGCCCGCTGCCTCCAGCTGGGCCATGGTGCCGTAGAGCACGATGTCCACGGCTCCGCCCTCATGCTTGGCCAGGCCGGCCGCCGGGGTCTGAGCGCACACTTGGCCGATCTGGAAGCCAGTGGGCGGGGTCAGCATACCCTCGGTGCAGGTGACGCGGCCCACCTTCAGACCCGCAGCCTCGATCTTGGCCTTGGCATCGGCGTAGAAATCGCGAAGCACCTGCGGCGAGGTCTTCTCCGGCTTCACGCGGCTGACTTCCTGGAAGGTAATCGGATCGTAGGTGACGCGGTCCTCGTCGGCCAGAGTGCCGGCAAGAATGAACGGCAACTCGGGCTTGAGCTTTTCGATGTCGCGAATGACCTTGTGGCTGACCACGTTGGACTCGAACTCGCCGTCGCCGGAGTTGATGGCCACGGCGTGCACGATGGTCTTGGTCACCTTCTCGATCTTGTAGGTGGTGGTGATGGTCACCGACTCGCCGGGCACCAGAACCATGCCGGTCCAGGTCACCTTCTTGGTCACGTTGTGGTTGCTGTTGTGCGTGTAGCCCTTCGAGTTGGTGGCGCCCACCAGCGTCACGCCCTCGCCCGTGGGATACGGGTCGGACATGGACACCATCTGAGTGACGCCAGTCTCGTTGGTGTAGGTGGTGGTATAGGTGATGGTCTCCGGATGCTGGGTGGCCGCGTTGTCATCATCCCAGGCCTGCAGATGGCTGAAGGCGTTGGGGTTGGAGGACTGCTGGCCAATGGTGGCGATCACGATGTACTCGTCCTCGAAGGAGCCGCGCTCGCGCTGGCTGCCCTTCTCGTTCAAGTAGTAGGTACGCGTGGTCTGCTGCGTGGTGGAGCCGTCTTCCAGCTTCACCGCGTTGGTGCCGTCGGCCTTCTGGACCACCTGGCCCACGGCGGCGTTGCCGGCGCCGGTCAGCTCGGCCGGGTAGTTCTCCACCAGCACGTAGATGGGCGTGCCCGGGTTCTCCGGATCGTTCACGGCCACGTACTTGTCACCGTCGTAGGTGGCGTCGCACTCCACGTAGACGCTGCCCTCCAGGCGGAAGTACTTGTTGCCGTCCTGGGCCGCATCGATGTCGCTGTTGGCCTGACGCACCACGGTGGTGTCCACCGGCTTGGACATGGCGTCGGAATCCTTGTCGATGGCATGGCCGATGTTGCCGTTGGCATCCACCGTGTAGGAGTCGCGCAGGGTGATGGCGTAGTCGTCGCCCAGGGCGTTCAGGTCGTCCTGGTCGATGCGCAGGCGGTAGCCGGCCAGGCGCTTGACCTTGTAATCCTCTTCCACGTTGCGGGTGTCGCGCGGGTCGACCACGTAGGTGCGCACGTCGCGGAACAGGTAGGTGCCGGCGTCAGCCGCGTCGCCGGTGAAGGCTTCGCGCAGCTCGTCGCCGGGGTACAGCTGCCAGGCGTACTCTTCGGAGTCCACCAGCTGCCAGGCCATGATCGGAATCTTCTGGCCGTTCTCGTCGAGGATGTTGGTGCCGAAGACGTTCTTCTGGAAGGCGGGGTCGCCGTTCTCGTCGGTCTGCTGCACGTACTTCATCTCGGCGGAAACCGGAGCGTAGTACCAGGTCTCCATCTTCACCTTCAGGCCACCGTCAACCGCGCGCTGGCCCACGCCCTTCTCACCGGCATCCTGGATGCCGTTGTAGTTGGCGTCGTTCCACACGTAGTTGCCCAGATAGCCCTTGGTGCCGTCCACGTAGCCCAGAGCAAACTTGTTCTGGCGCTTGTAGCCCTTCCACTCGTTGGACGGATCCTCGAAGACAGCGCAGCCGTTGCTGTCCAGCGGCATGATGGCCTCGAAGGGGTAGGTGCGGGCGGAGCCGGACACATAGCGCAAGTCGTTGTCGAAAACCGGCTTGTTGGAATCGGTGTAGACCAGGGTCTCGTTCGGATAGTGCAGGGCATCCTCCACCCAAGTGACAAGGGTGGGCTTTATCAGGCGCGTGGACACCTCGTCGCTGGTAGTGATGATGTAGCCCTTGCCCGGCTGGCTGGCGCGCAAGCGGAACGTGAAGGCGCCGGTGTCGTCAGTTACCAGGGTTGCCGCCTTGTTGTCAGCATCGGTGACCAACTTGCCAATAGTGCCGTCCGCAAGATCGTACTCGTACACGTTCACGCGGATGCTCTCCAGGCGTTTCTCGGCCACGGAGGTGGCACCGGCCATCTGGCTCTCCGAGTCGGTGACGTTCTCGCCCTCGCCCACGCCCACGGAGTCCAGCAGCGAGTTGATGTTGGCGGTCTCCTCCGGCTCGCCGGTAGCCAGCACGTCGTCGCGATATACCACGCCCTCGAAGGTGATGCCCTGGGCGATGCCCAGCGACAGCGAGGTCATGCGCCTGTCATAAGCAGCATGGATGGACTCGTCGTAGGCCGGGGTGCCCATCTTGTCCACGTTGGCCGTGTCGTACTTCACCGCTTCCACGTTGAAGGGCGCGGTCGTGATCTTCAGAGCCGCGGGGACGTAGTTGCCTTCCTCGTCGTAGGAGGGCTCCACGCGCTCGACGGTCAGCGAACGGTCGTTGCTCACGTACAGTCCACCCTCGCCACTGGTCTGCTCGCCGATGGAAGCCGTGGTGGGCGAGTAGTTGTAGTACTTCTCCGGGAAGGTGAAGCGCAGCGAGTACTGGCCCGGCGCCAGGTTGGACAGGATGTAGTAGCCGGGGTTGCCGTAGTAGTCGGTGGTAGTGTAGGTGTAGTAGGGCGCACCACCGTCGGCGGGGATGTAGAAGTCGTAGGCGTCCTTCTCGGGGATGCCGGTCACGTCGTCACAGCGCACCCAACGAGGCACACCGCCGGTCTGCTCGTTCTGCACCAGGCGCACCACTTCGCCGTCGCGGTTCACAGGGTTGCCGTAGGCGTTGAGCAGCTCCACCTTCACCTTGTTCACACCGGGGTCGTCGGCCTTGGCGTCGTAGTCCAGATCCTTCAGGCGGCTTGTGCCGTCGGCGTTTACCGAGTTGTCGAAGGGCTCGGTCACCAGGCGCAGGGTGTCTACGTACTCGCGCTTCTGCAGCTCCGTCAGGTTGGAGGGAATCTCGTTGGACTTGATGTAGGTGCCGTCGGGTGTGCGAATCCAGGTCAGATGCTCGCCGTTCTCGTCGTACACGTAGCGTTCACCTCGGATGAGGTTGCGGCCGTTGACGTTCTCCTGGTAGGCGGTGGTTCCGTCGGCCGCCTCCTCCACGTCGTCGTCGGGCACGCCGGACCAGTCGGAATCCAGCCACACGTACTGGCCGATGTAGCCGCGGCCGTCGGGCGCGTCGATGAAGGCGCCGGCGCGCACGTTCTCGTACACGTTGCCGAAGGCCACTTCCTCGGCGCCGACGCGCTGCATGTAGGTGTTCCACTGGGCCACGGCGCGCATCTGGTCGGCACGGGCGATGGCGCTTTCGATCTCTTCCTCGGTCTTACCGGCGGCGGCCAGCGTGTTGCGGGACTCGTCGGTATCCTCGGCCATGTCCACGTTCACATCGTGGGTCTTGCTGCCCAGGTACTTGGGTAGGTTCAGCGGTGCCTGCAGCTCGTAGGTCAAGCGCAAGTTGCCCTTGGGAAGCACATAAATGGTCTGCTGCGGCTCGGCCCAGATGGCACGTACGGCGCGGATGAGCTTCTCCGCCTCGTCCTCCTGGCCCAGCTGCTCCAGGGAGCTCACATAGTCCTTCAGCTCGGACAGCGGAATGAGGTTGTGCTCGCGCTTCACCTCTTCGGCGGTCTTGGCGGCCACCCCAAGCTCGGCGTTGCCCTCGGTACCCAAACGCAGCTCGTTGATAGCCAGCTCGCGAGTATCCTCGTTGAGCGTGTAGTCGTCGGGGTTCTTGCCATCTTCCGGCGAACCGTAGTTCGGACCGTAGACCTCGTACTCACCCTTGTCGTAGAGCCACAGAAGGTCGTCCATGGAACCCACGGAGATGACGTCGGTGGTCTCGTCGGTGACGAAGGGGCCAACCCAGATGTTCACATCCACGCCGTTGCGCAGCTCGCGCGGACCGTCGTAGTTCAGCGCCGGCTGGGCGCTGTACTGGGTCACCTTGATGGAATCCAGGTCGGCGATGAATCCGTGCCACTGCGAGCCGCGGTAGGCCGGCTGACCATCTTGGCTGGTGTAGACCTCCATGTCGAGGGCGTCGGGCAGCGCGTCATAGAGCACAACCTTGCGGTACTCGGCCGCCTTCTTGCCATCGCCGTCAGGGTTCATGGCTGCGGAATCATAGGTGTAGTTGCTACCCTCGGGCACCGCCGCTGCACCGTTGGTGGCGGAGGTGGCGTTAGTCTCCAGCTGCGTGGTGATTACCTTGGAGGTAGTCAGGTTCGTAGAGGTAGAGAAGGTGAGCGGCTTCAGCTGCATGCGAATCATGGACTGGCTGGTGATGCCGTCCATGTTCACGTCGGAGGTGTCGGACACCAGCGAACGCGAGCTGTCGCTGTTCTCGGAGGAAGGCGTGTAGGCCTTGAAGTTGCCAGCCTTGTAGCCGAAGCCCATGGCAGTGAGCAGGTCCTCGGAGAGCAGGTCGGTCTTGGCATCGGTGATGGGCATGATCAGCTCGATCACGATGCCCTTGCCCGCCTCCAGCACGCCACGGCGGTAGCTCGGCTCGGTCTTCTGCACACCGTTCTCGTCCAGGTCGGGCGTACCATCGTCATTGTAGAGCGGACGGTCGTACTGCTGCCCGTTGAAGCTCCAGCTAGCGAACTTACGGGTGGTGGAGTCCACCACGGTCGACGACGTGCCGGCCACGCGGTCGCCCATGATGAAGGCGCTACCCAGCTCGGGGTCGTTCAAGCGCGGGGTGGAGGCGCGGTCGGAGGTGTCCACCGACTCCACTTCCAGGAAGTCCGTCATGTCGGCGATGTAGTAGGTCCACACGGGCTTCTCGGCGTCAATATTGGGAGCCGGGCGGCTGGGCGAAGGCTTGGAGGTCTCGTAACCCCAGTCGAAGTAAGCATACTTCTGCTCGCTGACCGGCAACTGCTTGTCGGCCTGCAGGTCGGCATAGCTCACATAGGAGAAATCGCCGGCCTTCAGGTCAGCGGCGGGGCCGTAGGCGTCCACCGCAGGCATAACCTGGGAAATTTGCGGATTGGAGCAGCTGTCCTGCTCATAGCCTTCGTAGCCCAGAGCCTCCATCTGCTCGTTGCTCAGGTTCGACAGGATGATCTTGTAGCGCATCATGCGCGAGGAGAGCTGGTCGATGACCGTGTTCGAGTCGGTGGTCCACTTGAAGCCCTGATTGCCCGAACCGCTAAAGTAGCCCTGGATGATCTCCAGGCCCAGCACCGGGCTCTCAGGAGTGCGGATGAAGCCGGCGCGGCTGCGCTCCGCTTCCACGAACTTGGTATCGTCGTAGCGCGGGGTAGCCGACACGAAGTGGTTCACGTGCACGTCCGGGTCGCCTTCGTCGGTGTTGATGAGTTTGGCGGTGTGGAAGCGCGAGTTACCGTAGATGGCCGGAGTGTCGGCCACCGAGGTACTCACACCAATAGCGGGGGCGTTCCTCGTGATGGTCTCAGGCATACGCACCGTGGAGGTGGGATAGTAGTGGCCCAAGGTGTCCAGGGTCATGACGCGGCCCTGATTGTTCACACGGTAGCCCCAGCCCACGTTCAGGCGCAGCGGGTCGAAGTCGTCGGCTTCCTGCTTACCCTGGCTGTTGATCACGTTACCGCGCACGTCCAGCAGCTCGCCGTCTCCGTTCTCATCCAGTTCGCGGTCGGGCATGGCGTCAACGTCCAGGCGGAAGCCATGGGGCACGGCCACCTTGTGGGACAGCTTGTCGTCGCCGTAGCCGGCGGCGGCGTCGGCGGCCTTGATGACCCAGCGAATCTGACGAACCTGGCCGTTGGGATACTTGTCCAGGAACGAATCGTCGATGGTGATGTTCTGCTTGGCCGAAATGGCGTAGCCTTCCGCAGCGCCAATTTGGATCCACTGCTGGCTGTCGGCGGTGTTGTAGTCGGTGGACTCGCCGAAGGCGTCGTCCACGTCGTCCTCGCTGTACCAGTAGTCACGGTCGGCGTCGGAACCAGCCAGGGCGAAGTTCTCGTGGTCGATGTAGCCGGTGCCGTTCTGTTCCTCGTACACGTTGCCCTCGGCATCCATGTCAAGGTCGACGATGCGAGCGAACATGAACAGGCGCAGCTGGCTCTCGGTCTCGGCTTCCTTGTTGAGCGGCTTGGCGTTGCCGGTCACGGTCTGGTAAACCACGTTGCCCTTGGCGTCGGTCACAACCTTGCCCTTGGCATCGAGCACGGGCACCTGCACGTCGCCCTGCTCATACTCGGCGCCGGGAACCTCCCACACGCCGGTGGACACTTCTGTGAACGTGGACAGCAGGCGCGCCACGGCGTAAGCGTCGGTCTCGAAGGGTGCGTTCTCGGTGGACATGGAGGTGCCGCCGGAGGTGGCCGCAGCCGTGGACCAGAAAGGCACCTGCCAGTCGAGGATGAACGAGTTCACTGCGCCGCCGGTGTTGATAGCCTGGGTGATGTAGAAGCCGTTGTTGCCCTTCAGCTGCACGTCCTGGCCGCTGTACACGTCCAGACGGTCGTTGTAGATGAGGGTACGCAGCTCCTCGGTGTCGCCTCGGACGCTCACCGACGGCTTGCGCACGCGGAACCAGCCGGAGGCGGCGGTCACGTACAGGTCGTCGAAGGAGGCGTCGTTGTCGTAGTTCGTGTTGTTGTAGTAGGCGTCGGCGGCCTTCTCGCCCGCACGGTAGAAGCGGCTCACCGTCTGCGGGTGGAAGTTCGTGCCGATGGAGTTGAGGTGGTTGGAGTTCTTCGGCTTCGTGTCGAAGGACGGATCGTCGGGGGTCTCTTCCACGTTTCCGTCATCCCACGTGGGATGATCCCAACCGTGCTCATCGTCGTCGTCGACCCACTCGAAGCCGGTTTCGTGGGCGGTCACGTACACGCGGCCCGCCTCGCCGTCCCAGCTCTTGACGGCGTTCATCTGGTCCTTGTAGCTCACCAGCACGCCGTCGTTGAACAGCGTGTCGTCGATGGCGCTGTCGCGGTCGCCCAGGTTGTCCACGCGGGTCTTCAGCTTCAGAGTCACCGACTCGCCGTGGCCCAGGTAGCCGTCGGCATGGATGCCGGCGTAGTAGGCGTTGAGCAGCGACGGGTACTTCTGGAACTCGTCGTAGGAGGCGTCGTCGGGCGTGGCCAGCTCGATGACCACCATGTCGTTGTCATGGGACAGCGGCTTGACGGTGCTGTAGGCGCCGTTGTCCGGGTTGCGGCCGTCGTGGGCTTCCTGGGTGCCGGACTTCACGTCGCTGATCAGACCGCGGGATTCCACGGTGTCGGTCAGGTCGTCCCAATCGGCCTTGCCGTAGTTGGCGTTGTTGGCCCCGCCGCGCACGGCAGAGGAGCCGGTGGTGGCGAAGGTGTCGTCGCCGTAGTCGGACTGGTAAGTCACGTTCACCGTCCAACCCTCGGCAATGAGCTGCTTGGGCGTCAGGCGCTCGAACTTGCGCACCTTCTGCTCCTGCTCCAGGTCCACGGGAAGCACGCTGGGCACGCGGGTACCGTCGGCCTCGGCCACGTACTCGCCTGCGGCCAGGTCGGCCTGGGTGGCGCCGGGCTTCTCCAGGCCGGCGGCGGTGAACACCTTCTGGCCGGCTTCCACGTCGGCATCCAGCAACGCCGGCAGCGGATCGCCATGGGCGTCGCAGATGACCTCGCCCTTCTCGTAGTCGGCCTGCTCGGCCGTGCGGTCGAAGTAGGTGCGCTCCACGTAGAAGGCGTACTCGTCGTTCTCGTAGTCGCCGATGTACTTGTACAGGCTCGGGTACGCCGCTGCCACGTCCTTGTTGGCCGTCAGCATGGTGTCCTCGTAGAAGGTCACCTGCTTGGGCAGCTGCATGGCGAAGACCAGCTTGGCATGCTTGAGGGCGCCCTCGGCCTCAAGCTTGTCGGAGTACTCGCTGGGGTCAAGCTTATCGGCGCTGTTGAGCGCCGTGGCGGCGAACCACGGCGTCTCGTTGTACTGCCACGCGCCCAAAGACGAGCTGGGCAGGAACAGCGTCTTGTGCTGCACCCAATCATTGGCCATGCCGAAGCTGTCCAGCAGCGCCGGGTCGTACTTGAAATTATTGATGGCGAAGTACGGGTCGTTGGCCGCCACCCAGTTCAGGGTACGGTCGGGCACCTTGTAGGACTCGGTGAGGATGATCTGGTTGCCCTCGTCGTCGAAGTCCGGCGACAGAATGCCCGGCGCGAAGTCCACCGAACGGGTAATCACGGTGCGGATGCTCTCGATGGTCTGGTCGGGACGGTACTGGAAGCGGTCGTAGGGATCGGGATCGGGCTCGGGCTCGGGCTCGATGTCGCGGCTCAGGTCCACGGGCACGTACTCGTCGGCGCCGTTGAGCGTCAGCTTCACGTACAGCTGGTCGGCGTACTCGTCCAGGTAGTCGTCCAGGCTGGCCGCCGGATCCACGGGCAGGTAGGCCTCTGTCACCTTCGTCTCGGTCTTGATGGTGCCGTCGGGGTTGTAGACGGGCTTGCCGTCATCGCCCAGCACCGGCGTCTCGGTCTCGGTGCGCTCGTAGGTATAGAACTGGGTGAAGGGATCGGGGGCCTGGCCCTCTTCGGGCTCGCGGTAGGACACCGGCACGATACGGCCCGGGTCGGCGATGGTGTAGCCATACTTCGTGGCCGGGTTCACCGTGTTCTTCTTGATGGTGGCTTCCTCGTAGACGGCACGGCCGTGGTCGTCGAAGGAGGCGTAGTACAGCTTCACCGGAGGAACGCCGTCGATGCTCTCGGTGTAGGTGGCGATGTTGTCCATGGTCAGGGTGACCGGCGCGTAGGTGTACACCGTCTCCATGACCGGGTTGCCGTCCTCGTCGAAGACCAAGTCGCCGTTCTCGTCCACCTTCTGCTGCTGGCTGGAGCCGGTGCGCTCGTACAGGGCCGTGGAGGTGATGGCCTGCTCGCCCACCAGGCTGCCCACGGTGAACACGTAGTCGGACAGCGGGTCGATGCCCTTGGAGACCAGCTTGGCCAGCACGTAGGTGTCCACGCCGTTGATCTCCAGCTTGATGTAGCTGTCGGGGGCGGTGGCGCTGGCCCAGCGCTCGTAGTCGCTCTCGGTCGCCAGGGTGATGGGCGTGTACTGGCCCGCCGTGGCGCCGGTAGTCCGCTGCTGGTACAGCGTCAGGCCGGTGGCCTCGCGCTGGCCCAGGTCAGGCAGACCGTAGGTGAAGTAGCTGTAGGGATCGACGTAGGGCTTCTCTACCTCGGGCAGCTTCTCCAGGTTCACGTGCACGTAGGCCTCGCCCTGGCCCACGTACAGGTCGGTCTTGTTCCGGAAGGCGTTCTCGATGGCGGCCGTGGTGTAGGGCAGCGCCGTGTAGACGGCCTCGGTCTCGTCGTCCATGTACTGCTGCTCGGTGGAGGACGCGTCGGTCACCGAGGTGATGGGCAGGAATACGTCGTTGCCGTCGCCGTCGGTGCGCTTCACGTAGATGGTGCCCTTGTAGCCGGTCTCCAGCGGCACGTAGGTGGCGGTGCGGGTGTAGAAGGTCTCGCCCACCGCGGAGACGGGATCGGCCACGCCGGACAGAACGCCGGTGGTCACGCGCTTGGTGCGCTTGTAGTTCTCGGTGAGGACGTAGCGCCCGCCGTTCTCCAGGTCGCCCATGTACAGATCGGCCTTGGTGATGTCCACCTCGCCGGTGAGCTGGCTTAGGGTGAAGGTCTTCTTCATGGACCACTCCACCTGGGTGCCGGTGGCGTCGTACTGCTTCAGCACCAGCGTGATCTTGTTGCCCACCTTGGTGCGAACGGCGGTGTTCTTGAGCACGCCGTTGATGTCGCGCTCCACAGCCACGGTGGTGGTGTCGCCGGTGGTCAGGTTCACCTGCTCGGTCACCTTCACCAGCTCGTTGCCGTCGGCGTCGTCCATGACGCGGGTGGTGGTCTGGATGTCGCCCACCACGTGGGTCTCGGGCGCATGGATGATGGAGCCGTCGGTCTTGATGATGTCGTCCTCGTGGGCGCCGGCGCCGGTGGCCTCGGTGCCCGCCATGGGCAGGCCGGTCACCGGGTCGATGAGGTTGGCGTTGCTCTTCGACAGGATGTCGCTCGGGCGGTCGGTGGGGTTGGCCTCCACTTCGAAGTCCACATTGAGCGTGGGCACCTTCGTGCGCAGCTTCACCGTGGAGTACACGCCGCCGTCGATGTGGGTCTGGGCGGCCACGCGGGCATCCTCGTCGGTGTAGTAGCGGTTGGCGAAGGGCTCAAGATGGGTAGCGTCGGCGTCCACGTCCTCGCCGGCCTGCGGGCGCACGCTGCCGCGGTTCATGGAGTTGGTGGTGGCGCTGGACAGGCCGTAGCGCATGCCGTCGTAGCTGTAGTCGCCCACCGGCAGGCCCTTGCCCTGGGTGATGGGCGTGGCGAAGAGGTTGCCGTTCTTGTCCTCAAGCGCCGTGGCCGAACCGCGCAACGGCAGGCGCGCCGGCAGTCCGGTGCCGCCCATGGCGTTGGGGATGCGCTGGGTGCCGAACAGGATGTCGGTGCCGTTGCCCTCGGTGTAGTGGCCGTTGAAGCCGATGAGGTAGTTCGTCGGCACGCTCTCGGTGGTGAAGTCGCCGGAGTTGATGTGGTTCGTGGGCACGACACCGCGCACGTTGGCCAGGGTGTCGTAGGTGGCGCCGTTGTCGCCCTTGTTGATGTAAGTGTAGAAGATGGACTGGCTGGCATCCAGGCGCTTGTCGGTCTCATGCCACCCCAGGCCGTGCAGGGTGTTGTTGTAGGTAGTCCAGCTGATGTTGCCCCATGCGCCGCTGCTGGCACGGTAGGCCAGCCAGGTCATGCGCTCCTGGCGGGTCAGCTGCGTTTCGCTGCCAACGGTGAACGGGTTCGACTTCAGCGGACCCACCACGGACATGCTGGCATCCTGGATGCCGCTCTCACGCTCGAAGTTACCGCCGGGCTGCTCGGTGCGGCCACCGTCGGTGCCGTTGGCCACGGTGATGTCCTCGTCGGTGAGGTACTTGTAGCCGTCCACCTTCGAGGTGACGAAGGTGCGGATGTTGTCGTAGGCGCGACTGGTGATGGAGGGCTCCACGCTCAGCTTCGGCTCGCCGTAGGTCATGATGTTCAGCTTGAAGGTGGCCAGGCCGTCGTTGACGATGCGGGTGACCAGGTCGGCGTCGGAGTTGTAGCCGTCGGCCTTAGGCTCGAAGCGCACCACGTAGCGGTACTCTGTCTCGCCGGTATCGGTGGTCACCGGCTCGAAGGCGTAGGTGACGTTCCAGTTGGCGTCCTTCCAGGCGTCGGACAGGTTGTCGTTGACCGAGCTCAGCGTCTGGTAGCTGGCAGGATCGCTCGGGTCCTCGTTCACTGCCGTGGTCAGGTTCGTGTAGTTGTCGGCATCGGCGCCGGTCACCAGCGAGATGTCCCAATCCTTGGCCTGAATGGTGCCCTGGGCAGGCAGAATGGCGCTCTTCTCGCCCTCGGGCAGGCTGGGCTGCTCGTACTGGTCCACGGGCAGGGCGGGCTGGCTTACGCTCTTCAGGTAGGGCGCCACGCCGAAGGGCAGCACCACGGTAATCACGGGCAGCACCAGGGTGCCCTCCTGGCCGCCGTCCACCGCGTAGTTGTTGTGGTATTTGGAGTTGTAGGTGTTGTAGCCCGCATCGGCGCCGTAGCGATGGCCAGTGTTCATGTAACGCTGGAAGTAGTAGGGCTGGTCATTGAGCCAGTAACGGTTCTCAACGTGAACGTTGAGCTGGCGGAAGTCGGTCTCGGTGTCCACGAAGTAGTCCTCGTTGACCACCTGGATGGCTTCGGAGGTGTTGCCGGTCTTGGTGCCGTCGGCGTTCACCGTGCCTTCGCTCTTGTTGTAGTCGGACACGGTGTTCCACACGCGCACGAAGGGCTTGCGCATGATGGCATGGGTACCGGTCTGCGCGTACACGGTCACGCCGTCCTTCAGAGCATCGGCCTGGTTCACCTGGCCACCGGTCCACTGCATGGCGCCGCGGGCGTCGTCGGCGCCCTCCACGTAGGTCATGCTTCCGCTGTCGGTGATGCGCAGGCCCATGTTGGACAGGCTGGCACGCAGGCTGCCGGCATCGGCCAGGTTGGCATCCTGAATCACGGAGTTGTTCATGACCGTGTAGCCGTTGATGGCCGGGAAGTTCGGGCTGCCGTAGAACTGCGCGTAGGAGGGGGCATGCACGCCCAGACGGCCCGGAGCCATGGGGGTCCAGGTGTAGTCCATGCCGTAGGGCTGCACGTTCTGGCGGCGACCCGGCACGGCGGCGTTGCCCTCGTAGAGGTCCACGTCGTAGATCTGGTAGTAGGCCGACGAATTGAAGGGCTCGGTGGCGGCCACAGCGGCCACGGCGTCGGCGGTGCGGCGGTACTTCGCCACGGCCTCGTCGGCCAGCTGGGCGGCCGTCGCCACGGCGTAGTTGCCCGTCGCCTCGTCACGCACGTACAGGGTGTCGGTCGTACCGGCCACGGCGTCCTGGGCCACAGCCTCGTAGACGGCATCGGTGCCGGCCACGCCGGAGGTGGCGCCGTCTACCCACTGGCCGCTCACCTTCTCGGTCTGCTCCAGGTTGTCCCACGGAGCGGTGAGCAGGCGGTCGTACCAGGCCTCGTCCTCGTTGTTGCCGAAGATGTGACTGCCCAGGTTCACACGCAGCTTGTAGCCACCCGCCACGTAGCAGTCGGCCATGGACGCCGGATCGGGGTCGGCGGCGTCGGCGGGGTTGGAGTCGATGGCGCGCCCGAACCACTTGCCCAGGGGCTGCTTCACCGTGATGCGCAGCACCCACGGCTGGCTGGACTGGGTGTAGCTCTTGCCCTTCATGAGCGCCGGGTCAATCGCATCGGAGCCAGCGGCCTGGCCGATCACCGACGCCTCGCCGGTGGTGGCGTTCACGGAGGCGTAAGTGGACTGCTCCAGGGTGGTGGAGTAGTCGGTGCCCAGGTTGGTGCGGTTGCCCGTGCGGTACACCGCCGGATCCTGCTTGGCGCTGGGCGCGTCGTAGCCCTGGTAGGTGCCGTAGGGCGTCTGCAGCACCTCCACCTGGATAAGGCTCTCGTCGATGTCGGCGTAGGTCTCGTCCACATAGGGCGCGGCATCGTTGGCGTGGGCGGCGTCGGAGTTCCTGCCGGTGTAGGCGCCGTTCACGCGCTTGAGCAGCTCGGCGGCCACTTCCACCTGGTAGTTTCCGTCGGCGTCGCGCACATAGTCGCCGTTCTCGTCCACCTTCAGCTGCGGCTCCACGCCGCGGGGCATGATGTAGGTGAACGACACGCCGTCCAGGTTGCGGTCGCCGTAGTTGTAGGCCGTCAGCTGACTCGTGTAGTTCTGGCCGAACTCCAGGGCGTCGTCGTACTGGCCGAACTCGATGGTGGGATCGGCCGCGTACTGCCAGTGGGTCAGGTAGTTGGCGCCGCTGTCGTAGGAGTCCTTGTTCGGGTCGGTGTAGTTCGGGTCGGCCTCGGTGTTGAAGGCCGTGACGCCGAACAGGCTGCCGTTGGACAGGCTGGTGCCGTGGTTGTAGATGCGGGAGGCCTGGTAGTCATCGTTCGCGTTGCCCGCGCCGTACTCGTCGTCGAACTCGGTCACCATCTCGCTGGTGGTGGCAAGCCACGCCTTCTGCATGTGAACGCGGGTCTCGGACCACAGCAGCGGCGTCTTCGACAGGGCCGCCGCGCCGGTGGTGCTATTCGCGGTGCCGGTGGCGCTCATGGCCACGGTGAGGTCCTGGGTCTTGGTGGCGCGGCCCGGCGTGGCGTCGGCCTTGGTGGCCAGGGCGTCGGCGATGCGGGTGGCGGTGACGAAGCGGAAGTAGTCGCGCACCAGGTAGCCGGAATCGGTGCTGCCCTTGATGGCGGTGCTGCCCGCCGTCACGAAGGAGTAGGACAGCGGCAGCTCGGTCTTGGCCTTCAGCACGGAGCCGTCAAGGGGCGTGCCGGTCAGCAGGTAGGTGACCTTCTGCTTGTTGTTGGAGGTCATCACGTCGGCGTCCACCAGCTGGTTGTCGGAACCGCTGGAGCCGTAGTTGTTCGCCTGCTCCCAACCGTTGGTGTTGGTCACCGACTCGCCGATGGCGCCCGAGCCGTTCTTGCGGGCGTTGCTGGCGGTGCCGGGGATGAAGGTGTAGGCGCGGTTGAACATCTCGTAGGTGTCAACGTGCTTGGGCTTGTCGGTGGTCACCGCGGCCTCGCGCAGCAGCGAATCCATGTCCAGCATCACGTTCTGGTTCTGGATGCGCATGGTGCCCGTCAGGTTGTTGGACAGGTTGAAGTCCGACACGCCGGGGCCGGGGCTGATGAAGAAGTTGCCGGCAGCGCAGCCGGTGTGGCCGCAGTGCAGGTGGTAGCCACTGTAGTAGTACTCGCCCAGACGCGGCATGAAGGCCGGCTCCAGGCCCGAGGTGTTCGGGGTGCCGTCGGCGTTCTTGGCCGTAGAAGTGGAGGTGTTCAGGTTCTTGTACACCTGGGGCAGGTTCTCGGTAGCGGCGCGCACCGGGATGGCGATGCTCACGGTGTCGCCCACTTCCACCACGTTGGAGGTGTAGTCGGGACGGTCCACCGGACGCAGGGCCGTGTTGATGTTGTCCAGGTCGGAACCGGTGTTCAGCTCGTTGTCGGGCAGGAAGCGGCTCTCGCCCTGGGGCAGGGTCACTACGGTGCCATTCTCCACCTTGGTCTCGCCCGGGTCGGTGATGTAGCCGCCGGCCACGGACTCGTCCACAACCCATTCGATGCGGAACAGGCCGTAGGTGGTGGTGTTGGATACGCCTTCGGCGCGCGGGTTGATGTCGCTGTAGGTCTTGCCGCTGGTGTAGACCGACGTGCCGCCGTAGAGGCAGGGCTGGTTGGCGCTCACGTAGGTGCACACGCCTAGTGCGTCGGACTTGTAGTTCATCGATCCGCCGTAGTCGGGCGCCTCGGTGGTGCCCTCCAGGGTGACCTTCAGCTTCAGGCCGCGGGTGCGCTCGGCGGTCACGTTCTTCTGGAAGCGGTCCATCCAGGCGATATTCTTCAGGTTGCCGTTCTCGTCGCGGTCGTTGAGCACCGCTTCAAGGTAGGCCACGTCGATATCGGTGCCGTTCTTGGCCGACTGGGTGGCCATGTCGTCGTAGGCGTAGGCTGCGGCCTGCTTCAGGTAGTCCAGCGGGATGCGCTCGTAGAACACGGCGTTGTACAGCTCGCCTTCGCCGGCGGACTGCTCCTGGGTGCCCTGGACGGTCACCGTGGTCATGGTCTTCTCGGTGCCGGGGATGAGGTTGCCCTCGTCGTCCACGTCTCCGGTGCCGGGGATCTTGTCGCCCACGGCGATGTCGCCGGGCACCACGCCGCCCGAGGTGCCGGTGGAGGCCACGCCGTCGGCCACGGAGATGCCGCGGATCTGGGCCAGGTCCTCGCCACGGTTGACGCTGCCGTCCTTGGCGTACCAGAAGTGCACGCGGTAATTGCCCGGGGTCAGCGTGTAAGTCATGGTGGTCCAGCCGTACTCGCCGGAGTAGCCGCCCAAGGTGGAGCCTACCACGCCGTCGCGGTCGAAGCGCCAGTACAGGCGGTCGTAACCGCTTTCGGAGGACACGCGGAACTGGAAGGTCATGGTGGTGTCGGCGTACACGGTGAAGTCGGTGTACATGGCCGAGCTGGACCCATGGCCGTGGTTGGTGGAGGTGAAGGTGCCGTTGCCGTTGTTCGCCCACTGGTAGCCCTGGGTCTTCGGCGCCGTGGCTGTAGCGGCCAGGCTGGCGTTCACCAGGGTGTCGCGGTACCAGAAGGTCTCGCCGGCAACGTAGCCGCTCTTCTGGGTAGCGTTCTCGTTATAGGCGCTCGTGGCCTCGTCGTGAGTCTGGAACACCTGGCTCTGGAACTGCACGTTGGGGCTGCGGCGGTAGACCGTCATGTTGTTGGAGGTCTTCCACTGGTTCTGCTTCGTGCGCCACTCGCCGTGCTCGATGGCGTCGGCGGGCTCGCTGTACAGCGTGCCGTTGAAGTCCAGCTTGGTGGCCTCGTTGTGATGATGGGTGTAGGCCACGTCCACGGCCAGGTTGCCGGTCACGGAGTTGGCGATGTCGGACCAGTTGGACAGCAGGTTGCGGGTGTCGGTGAAGCGGCCCACGCCGTTCAGGGTGACGTTGGGCAGCGTGAAGGCCGCGTAGCCGTCGCTGGTGGCCGGGATGTCGAAGTAGGTCCAGCGCATAGCCTGGGCCTCGCGGTACAAGTTGATGTTGTACACGCCGCGGCTACCGTCGGTGTAGTCGTTGGCGGTGCCTTCCACGGTGTGGGCACGGCCGGCCATGAAGCGGGTCAGCGCGTCCCGGTCCTGGTCCTCGGAAAGCCACGCGCCCACGATCTGGGGCTCGGGCTCGGGCTCGACGACCTCGCCGCCGTCGCCTTCGCCATCAGCGCCGTCAGCATCGGCGGCAGCGGCAGTTGCGGCCTTGTCGTAGACGAAGTCCACGGCGTCGGCGCCCAGGGCGTCGAAGATCTCCTGGGCCTTCGCCACGTCGGCAGCGGTGTCCAGGGCCACGTAGTACTCCACCTTGATGTTCTGGCGGCCGGCGCTGGTTTCCTGCAGCTCGCGACCGTCGGCGGAGGTCACCGGGTCGGTACCCCCGAAAGCCTCCACCATGCGCTTGCCCAAAGCAGGCGTGATGCCGCTAGTGGTGTTGTCGGGCAGGTCGGCCGGGTAGGAGATGTCATGGCCGTACATCTCGAAGATCTGCAGGCCGTAGGGACGCTGGGTGGCAGCGTCGAAGTTCTTGGTGAAGCGCACGGTCACGCGCACGTCGTTGGTGTGCCAGGTGGGGTTGGCCAGGTTGGAAACCGTCACGTTCATGGGGTTGCCGTCCTGGTCGGCCTGCTTGCGGCGCGTGGTGGAGTCGTGCACCCAGTCAGCCTTGATGTTCACGTCCGCAGCGTGGTTGTCGGCCACGGCGGTCATGCGCTGCCCCACGTTGGTGGCCAGCGGCGCGTCGTAGGCCGGATAGGTGCGCTGGTTGTCGGAGCCGAAGTTCGTGAAGCCGGCCACCAGCTGGTCGTTCACGTCACGCAGGGCCGGGTAGTGCAGCAGCTGCATGGTGGAGCCGGCTGCAGCGCCCGCGGCGTCGTCGGCCACCTCGTCAGCGGCACGGTTTGCCAGCGCCGCGTGGGTGCCGCCCTCGTTCTTGTAGAACTTCACCGTGGACTCGATCTCGGCGCCGTACTGGGCGCGGTTCGAGGCGTTGGCGCGGATGTCGTTCTTGTGGTAGAAGCGGATGCCGTCCAAGCCCTCGTCGT
Organism: Adlercreutzia aquisgranensis; assembly: GCF_943193145.1. Lineage (NCBI taxonomy): Bacteria > Bacillati > Actinomycetota > Coriobacteriia > Eggerthellales > Eggerthellaceae > Adlercreutzia > Adlercreutzia aquisgranensis. The sequence goes on from NZ_CALPDA010000005.1 coordinate 109,287, forward strand.
AGAGGGTCTTGTACACGCCCTCGCCGTTGTTGTCCGAACGCTCCACGCGGTACTGGGTGTAGCCGTGCAGCGGCAGAGCCGTGGCAGCGAAGGTTGCCTTCACCGTGTCAGCGGAGTAGCTGGGGCGGTCCGCGTCGTTGTTGAAGGCCAGGTTGTCCGTGCTGTTGTAGTTCTCGGCAGCCTCAAGCTCGTCGGTCATCTGGGTGATGACGCGAATGTAGACGCCCTCGCCCGGGTAGCTCAGCTGGGTACGAGAGCCAACGGAGAACACCAGGGTGCGGTTCTCGGACACGTACTCGCCCTCGGCGTTGGGCTGGTAGGTGACAGGCACGCTCACGTAGGAGTCGGCCTCGTCCAGCTCGCCCTCCTCGGGCTGCTGCACCGGCAGGTTCGCGTAGCCGGTGCGGGTAACGCCGGGCAGGTCGCGGGTCAGGTCGGTGGACGCCGGAGCGTTGGCCATGGTGACGAAGCGGCCGGTCTGCTGCTGGTCGCCGGCCTCGTCGAGCACCGGGTTGCCGTCGGCATCGTAGCTGAAGGTGTAGGTAGTTTCGTCGCCGAACATCATGGCGGTCACTTCGGCGTTGGTGCGGCCGGGGATGACCTTGCCATCCTCGTCGGTGACGTGGTTGCCCGAGCCCACAGCGCCGGCGCCCGAGGTGCCGATGGTATTCAGCTCGCGCACGGTGCCGTCGGCGTCGCGCTCGGTCACCACTTCCCAACCGACGATGCGCTGGCCGGGCTGCACGGTGAAGCGGGCGTCGAAGTGCTGCATGGGCAGCAGGCTATCGCTCTTGGCGCCCACGTACAGCGTGTACTCCAGGTAGTCGCCGGCGTACAGGGCACCGTCGGGGATGTCGTTGACCGCGTTGGGCAGCGTGTAGCTGAACGGGTTGGTCATCGAGGTGTTGTCCTGGGCATCGTAGGCGAACACGCTGCTCTTCTTCGCCGGGCTCACCGTGGTCACGGCCCCGTCGCCCTCGCCCGTCGTGGTGGTGAGGGTGCCGTAGTTGATGGAGGGCTCCACGTCGCGGCCACGCACGTAGCCCACTTCCATGGTGCCGATCTTGTGGCTCAGGCGGTAGGTGGCCACCGGGTCGGTGATGCCGTTGAGCAGCTCGGTGTTGGGATCCTTCGCCTTCACCGTGACGGTCAGCTTGTGGCGCGCGTCGGTGCCGGTGTAGGCCGAGGACATCTTGCCGAAGGTGGGCGTGGAGTCGTAATCCCAGTTGCCGGGATTCGTGCGCTCCTTGTCCTCGTCGGTAGCACCGATGGTGTAGCTGGGATCCAGCGGGCTGTTGCCGGTGAGGCTGGCCGTGGCGGCCTTGGCGGACAGGAAGTTCTCCACCGGGCGGTCGACGAAGGTGCCGTCGTACTTGAAGGCGTAGTTGATCATGAGGTTGCTGGCGTCAGCCGTGCTGGTGGAGCCTTTCTCAACCTCGGACTTGCGGGTCAGCCACTGGCCGGAGTCCAGCAGCGTGTTCGTGAAGCGACGGTGGGCGTTGGGCGCCTCGAAGGTGATGGACACCTTCGTGAACAGTGCCTTGGCGATCTCCTTGTCGGTCTCCATGACGTTGGCCCAGCCGCCGATGGTATTGGTGTTGGTGGCATCGGTGCTCATGAAGGTGGGGAAGCTGATGCCTTCGGGAGCCACCACGTTGCCGTCGGCGTCGGTGAGCGGCTTGCCGTTGGCGCCCATCAGCTGGTCGTGGGCCACCGAGGACACGTAGGTAACGTTGCCGTCGGCATCGGTCACGGGCACGCAGTCGCGCAGGAAGCTCTCCACGTCGATGATGTAGTCGCCGTCGGCGTTGGCGGCGTAGCCCGCGGCGTTCTCGGCGCGGGTGACCGGCTTGCCGGTGGTCTTGTTGGCGTAGATGGGCAGGCCGTCGGTATCGTAAATCACCTTGGCGGTATCGGGGTCGATGGCCCACGGACCGCTCACGCGACCAGCCGCCACCAGCTCGTCCCAGGTGGTGGTGATGGTGCGCTCCTGGTTGTTCTTGTCGATGTAGGTGAACACGAACTTGGTGGCGCCGAACCAGCCGCCGTCGCACTCCACGCAGCGCACGTGCTCGTCGCCGCCGGTGCAGGCTTCGGCCTGGAAGAAGGCCCGCGGCGTGCCGGTGGTGTCGGAGGGGTCGTAGGCCTCCTTGGTGAAGCTGTCGCCGGTCACCGACAGGTAGATCGGCTTGCCGTTGGCGTTGGAGCCATCGCCCAGCGGATGCGCGCCGGCAGGATCGTCGGCCAGTTGGTACTTGCCCTCGCCATCCAGCTTGCGCGCGCCGTCGTAGGGATAGTACACGCCGTCGGTGCCCATCACGTAGCAGGTGTACTGGTAGTCCACGCAGGTGCCGGCCACATGGTCGTCGCACACCTCCTGGCCGTCCTGGCCCTCAAGGCCGCCGGTCACCAGGTAGGCGGGCACGTAGACGTTCTGCAGGCGGAAGGCCTTGGAGGCCGGGTTCGCAATGTTCTCGTCGAAGGCGCTGGTCAGCGTCACGCGGGACAGGTGCGCCGCACGCTTCTGGTTGTCCACACCCTCCTGCAGGTCCTTGGTGTTCTGGAAGCGCACCTCGTAGGTGGCGCGGGTGGGCGTCAGGTTGTCGGTGGTGTCGCCGTCGCCGTAGTCGTAGACCGGCTTGATGTCGTTGTAGCGGGTCACGTTCTCGTTGGTGGTGGCGTTGTCGCCGTCGGCGGGCTTGGTGTAGTAGCCGCCGTTGTACCCGAAGCTGTTGCGGTCGTAGTAGTTCACCACGTCGTAAGGCTCGGAGAGCACGTTGCCGTTGGTGTTGGCCGTGGTGGTGCCGTTGTTCTCGGTCTGGATGCCGGTGTCGTAACCATAGCGCACCTTGTAGCCCACCATCCACGCGGTGTCGGTGGCGGACATGCTGGGCACCCTGCTGTAGGACGCGCCGCTGCCGGAGTAGCGGTTCAAGTAGTTGAACTCCTTGGTGCGCCCGTCGATGATGCGGTAGTTGTTGTTGTAGTAGGTGGCTTTATCACTGCTCGTCAACCAGGTGTTCGCAGCGAAGAAACGCTTGAACTGCACCGTGGTGGTGGACAGGGCGTTGTTGATATAGTCCTGATAGACTCGTTCGGGCTGACCGGCCAGGTCGGCGCGGGACGAGTTGTACAACTTGTTGTTCTGGCCCTTGTAGATGTAGGGACGGCCCAGCACCTGCACGTCGGATATCTGCTTGCCCGAGCCGCGGTCGCCGTCGTAGATGCGCGCGGTTTCCGCGGTGGCGTCGGCATCGCCGCCGTAGGGGCCCAAATCCAGCGTGTACTTGGTCACGAACTCGCCGTCGGGCAGGTTGATGGTGAGCGGGTTGTGGTCGGCGTACATTCCGGTGAGCGTGAACACGTCGCCGGTCTTGGTGTAGCTGTACTCGGGGGCGCTGGCCCAGTTGGCGCGCTCCATGAAGTCGGGCGTGTAGTCAGAAGGACGCTTGAAGTAGATGACCGCGTCGCCCTGGGCGTTCAGGCCCTTGGTGAACAGGTAGCTCAAACCAGGGCTGGCGGACTCGGCCAGCACCTTGTTCAAGTTGGAGTCCACCATGGTCTCCTGGTACACCACATCCCCCGCCTTGGCGGTGAGCACCTGGTAGCCGTCGGCCTTGTAGTACTTCTGGCCCAGGTTCGTGGAAGCGTTGTAGTCGGCGCTCAGCGTCACCGGCTCCACCAGGTACATGGCGTTCTCGCGAATGCGGATGATGCGCCCGCCCGTGGGGTCCTTCAGCCAGCCGTTGTCCGTGGCCGCCTTCAGCTCGGTCCACGAGGAATCCAGGTTCCACTTCGACGTGTACAGCGTGACGAACACGTCCTTGAAGTTCTTGGTCTGTTTGATGCCGTTCTTGTCGTAGGCGTAGTTGGTCTCGGGGTTCAGGTGCGCCCACACGTTCGACGCCGTGAGCGACGTCATGTGGCTTTCCAGGTTGGCCGTGTTCGCCGCCGAGGTGCGCAGGAACTTCAGGCCCGTGCCTAGGAAGCCGTAGTACTCGATGTCCTGGTCGGGGTAGATGGTGGGCAGCGTATCGGTCAGCTTCATGTTGTCGGTGGCGGACACGTTGGCAGCGCCCCACGGCTTGTAGTCGTGGTCGGCGTAGTTGTTGTTCACCGAGCCGGGCTCCATACGGTACAGCGACACGTAGTAGCCCTCGTCACCGGCGAACGAGCTCTGGTCGGTGTGGTTGGCGGACACGTTGGTGCGGCCGTCCCAGCCCAGGCTGCCGTTGTCGCGGACCACGGACTGCTGCGTGTAGTTGCGGCTCTCGTACACGTTGATGGAGCTGGAGGTGCGCAGGTGGCGCATCTTGCCCTCATCGAAGGTCTCGTAGTGATAGTGATGGTAGCTGCCCCAGTGGCAGGCGCCGGTGCGGTGGTAGTTCTTGTAGGACCACAGGCCACGGCCGTCGCCGTCGGGCGTGTCGTAGCGCATGGCCGCCTTGTGCACGTAGTTCTCGCCGGCGTAGTCGCCGCCGATGGTCATGTTGATGTTGGTGGTGGAGGTCACCGTGTTCTCGGCCGTGGCGCTGGTGCTGCCGTCGGTCTTGGTGAAGCGGCCGGTCACCTCGAAGGACATGGCCTTGGTCCACTCGGCGCTGTTGGAGTCCAGGCTCTCGGCGAACCACTGGCCGTAGTCGGGCACGCGCGGGTTGCCGTCGCGGTCCACCGTGCCCTGGTTGATGGTCACGTCGTAGACGATGGACTTCACGCGGAAGATCTTGGTGTTCTCGTCGTACTCGGCGAAGGAGTCGCGGTAGGCGTACTCGTCATGCACGCCGAAGTCGGCCACGTGGTTGCCGGCATCGTCGGTCTTCATGAGGTTCAGGCGGAAGTAGTAGTAGCCGTCGGCGTCGGTCTCCAGGCGCGTGGGCTTGGTGCTGCCGGTCTTGGAGTCAACACCGTTGTCCAGCTGCACCGAGGTGCGGCCGTCGGGGTTGGTGGCCGGGTTCAGCTCGTTGTAGTACCACTGGCGGATGTCCTCGCCGTCAACCACCATGGACTTGCCGTCGTCGAAGTTCACCGTCACCTTGTTCAGGTACTGCAACGCCTGCTTCTTCACCTTGATGTAGTAGGCGTCGAAGCTGTCGCCGGAGAGGTTCTGAACCATCTGCAGGTGAGCACCGGTGTTGTAGGTGTAGGAGCCTACGGTGTTGTAGCGGGCCTGGCCGCGGCTGTAGATGGCGTTGTTGCCACCGCCCAGGTAGTAGATGGAGCCGGTGGTGTTGTCGTCCAGGCTGCCGTAGGCGTAGCGGGTGGTGGAGTAGGCGCCCCAGCTGGTGTGCCAGCCGCAGCCGTTGTGGTACCAGTTGTTGTAGTAGTGGCCGGGGCAGCGATAGGTCCAGTCGTTGGAGAAGCCCTGCTCCATGTAGCTGGTGAACTCAGGATACACCGTGCCAGTGCTGGAGGAACGGGCACCCAGAGCCGGCGGCGTGGTGTCCACCTGGCGGAAGTCCACCAGGAACGAGCCTTGGGCCTTGTAACCTATGGCCAAGGAACCGGAGGTCTCGTCGATGGTGGAGCCCCAGCAACCGCTGTGGCCGTAGTGGTGGCTGTCGTTGGAGCCGTCGGACCAGTGGGTGAAGCGCGTGTCGGAGCGCGTGCCCTGGTTCACGTCAAGGTTGGTGTAGTCGATGCCGGAGCCGCCGCCGGTGCCGGTGCCGCCGGAGATGCTTCCGCTCTCGCCGTTGCCCAGGCCGGTGGACACGATCAGGCGCACCTTCTTCAGATCCAGCGGCACGTCGTTGCCCACCACTACCTGCTCGAAGGTCTCGGTCTTGTGGGTGCCGTCGGCGTTGAGCACCGGGTTGCCGTTCTCGTCGAGCACGTCCTGGGTCACGGTCTGGATGATGCCCACGCAGATGACGGTGCCCTCGGGGAAGGCCGCAACGCCCTTGGTCGGGTCGGTTTCCGGATTGCCGTCGGCGTCCAGGATCAGATTGCCCTCGCCGTCGATGAGCGCGCCGTCGGCGTTGCGCAGCGGCTCGCTTGCCTGCAAGTCGGTCTGGGTATCCACCTGGTAGCCGGCGTCGGTCAGCTTCTGGGTGGCCGTCTCGGCGTTGGTGATGCCATCGGCGATCTCGTTGAACAGCTTGGCGCGCTGGGCCTTCTCGGACAGGCCCATGGACACGGTGATGATAATCTTGCTGGTATGGTCCTCGCCGTAATCGCCCACACGCTCCACGGAGATGACCTCGCCGGCGGTGGCCACGGTGTCGGAGAGCGTCTCCTCAATGGTGATGTTCTCCTCCAGGTAGCCGGCGGCCAGGAGCGCCGCCTTCACGTCGTCGACGTTGCCCTTCATGGCGGCCAGCGTATCGCTCTCGATGGCGCCGGGGCTCTTGCCGGCGCACACGGTCAGGCGCACCTTGGCCTTGTGGTGCACGGTCGTAGTGGTGGGCTCGCCGCCGTCCTCGGTCGGCGGCACGGTAACCACCTCGTCATAGGCCTCGCTCAGAAGCTCGATGTCCATGAGGTCGCCCGCGGCGAGCGTGCCGGTGTCGTCGAATGCCTCGGCGTAGGGGGTCTCTACGTCGTAGTCGTCGGCACCCAGGGCGGCAACGGCCTGAGCCACGGTCATGGCGCGGTAGTCGGCGAAGCGATCCTCGCCCCTGGACACCACCAGGTCGACCACGCCGCGGGTGGTAATGGTCACGTTGTCGTCGTCGTACTTGGGCTCTTCCACGCGAGTGGCGCTGATGACCAGGCCTTCCTTCACCGTGGTGCTGAACTGGTAGGTGACGTTGACGTCGTAGCCCTTGGACTCGATGAAAGCCTTGGCCTCGGCCTCGGTCTTGCCCACCTGCTCGTCCTCGATCTCGTCCACCACAACGGTGGGGCCAAGGCTGATGACCACGTCGACCACAGCCTTGGAGGTGGCGGTGGCGGGGGTGCGCACCGCGCAGCTGATCACGTGGCCCTTGGGCACGCCCGGCACGGTGTTGCCGTCGGGGTCCAGCGTGTCGTCGCTGTTCTCGTAGCTGGCCTTGATGATGAAGTCGTTGTTGCGCAGGATGTACTTGGCCGTCTGCTGCTCGGCGGTGCTGGGATCGATCGGGTGGCCCGCAGCGTCCACGTACCAGAAGGTGGTCACGGACGGCGAGGTCACGGTGCCGCCGTCGTCGCGCACCTCGTCGGACACTTCCACGAACACCGGCACGTAGGCGCCGTCCTTGCGCACGTAGATCTGCTGGGCATCACGGCCGGCGGCCGGGCTCTGCTCGGTCATGAGGTCGCTCACGGGCACCTGGCGGTACTCGTCGTGCACCAAGCTCTCGTCGATATGCGCGAAGGTCTCGCCCGCGGCGTCGTGCTCGGTGCCGTCGGCCAGGCGGTAGACCATGTTGCCGTCGGGATCCTTGAACAGGTCCACCTTGGTGTAGGTGGGCTTGCCGTCGTTGCTGCCCACCAGATACACCTGGTCGTCGTTGGACTTCTGCGGCTCGGGCAGCACGATAGTGGTGGCGAAGTCGGCCACGGTGATGCCCTCGGTGGCGGTCAGGCTGTCGATGGTGCTGTACACCTCGAAGTCGTCGCCGGTCATGTCGTCGTGCATGATGCGCTTCACGTAGAAGCTCACGCCGGCGGCCGGATGGTCGGTAGGCGCGTAGGCGTCCACGTCGTCGGGACGAGTGGTGGGCGCCACGGGGGCGGGCTCGCCGTTCAGGTAGTAGAACAGCTCGCCGGTCTCGTCAACGCGAACCAACTTCACCGGCTCCCAATAGCTGCCGGCCTCGGGGTTGGCCGGGTCGTCGGGCACGTCGATGTACACCGTCTCGGTTTGGCTGGGCGCCGTGTCGATAGCAGGCTTCACCAGCTGGGCGCGGTCAAGCATCTCGTCGGTGGTCAGCGTCACGTAGCCGTCGTTCTTCACCGACATATCGCGCACGAAGAACTCGTAGCCGTCAACCGTGGGGTCGGCGCCACCTTCCAGCTCGAACAGCTTGCCCACCACCTGCTCGACGATGGGCTTGTTCACGTCGTTGGGGTCGTCGCCGGGGGTGACGGGCTCGCCGCTGTTCACGTCGGCGTAGGCGGTGCGGCTCACGGCGTCGTAGTACATCTTCGACACGAAGTACAGCGAGCGGTCCTCGCGCTCCATGGAGTAGGCGTCGTCCACGTTGTTGATCACGGTGTCTCCGTTGCTGTACTTGCCGCCGTCGATGACGGGCAGGTCCAGCGGCTTCTCGCGGAAGCCGTCCAGGTGGTTGGTGGTCTTCACCGTGATGCAGCGCTGGCGCTCGAAGTAGGTGTCGGTGTAGCCCTGGATGAAGATCTGCTGGTCCGCAGCCCCCTTGGCCGAGTCAAGCTCGTCCATGTCCTTCCAGGAGTACAGCTGGAACTGGGTGGGCACTTCGATGCCCATGGCGTAGAGCTGCTCCTCGGTCAGGTAGAAGCTGCCGTCGTCCTGCAGCGGGATGCGGTAGCCGTCAACGGTGCCGGCCACGGTGTTGCCGCCGCTGACGAAGGGCTTGCCGGTCACGGCCTTGGCGTGCAGGTTCGTGGCGGTCTTGCCGTCGGTGATCTGCGCCGCGGTCTTGCCGGTGGTGTACTCCATCTCGAAGCCGGCCAGGGTGGTCTTGGTGTCGTCGGTGTAGTAGGGACGCAGCACCACCTTGCGCGTGGCGTCGGGCTTGGTGCCCGAGGTGGCCAGCTTCATCTGGTCGGGCGAGTAGCCGGTGATGCGGATCTTGCCCACCTTGTCATCGGGGAAGCAGCTGATCAGGCTTGCGTAGATGCGGTAGTTGATGGCGTGGAAGCCGGTGTAGCCGTAGGCCGTGGTCTGCAGCGCGCCGTTGCCCGCCTGGTTCACCGACGGGTTCGTGCGCCAGCTCTCCCACTCCAGCGGGAAGTTGATGTCCACATCGATGTCGTCCAGCTTCGAGATGTTGGTCTCGTTCTCGAAGGTGGCCCAGAAGTTGAAGGTCTTGGCGTAGGGCACCGAAACCTCCGTGCGGTTGCCGTCGGAGGCGTAGGTGATGGAGTCGCCCACGGTGGCGCCGGTATAGTTGGCCTTGTTGCCGTAGCGCACGTAGCTGTGGGTTTCCAGGTAGGGGCGCACCACGGAGAGGGCCGCGCACTTGCGCACGGTGTCGAAGCGGTTCACGCTGGTGGAAGCCACGTCGGCGTCCACCAGGTAGCCCACGTTGCCGTTGGCGTCGGTGCGACCGCCGCGAGTGTCATAGCGGCCCACCTGCTTCAGCGCCAAGCGGGCATGCAGGGTGTTGTCATGCGGGTAGTAGTAGTCGTACCAGTTGCTGGAGCTGTTGGAGCGCGCAATGCTGTACGCGTCGGAGCAGGGGGTGCGGGTGCTGTCGGTGCTGTTCACCAAACGGCCGCCGTAGTTCCAGCTGGGGAGGTTCCAGTGGCTGTCGCCGTGGGTTGCGGTGTTGCCCGTGGAATCGTACCAGTCGGAGTTGCCGGTAGCGGTCACCTTCAGCAGGCTGGCCGCGTCGGCAGCGTCGGAGGCGACGTTGTCGTTGTCGGTCACGCCGTTGTTGGCAGCGCTGGTTCCCAGGCGAGCGGCGGCGCGCCACGAAGGCTCCAGCGACTTGTAGTTGAAGTCCACGCGCTGCAGGTAGCAGTCGTTGATGGTGTACTTCAGCGTGTTGTAGTTGGAAACCGGGGCAGCGCCGAACTTCACGCGCACGTTGTCATCGGAAGCGTCGGAGGCGTTAGCGCCCAGGTCCTGCACGTCGGAGACCAGCAGCTTGTCGGTACCGTCGGCCTTCTCGCCCCACAGGGCGTCGAAGTTCAGCACGTAGCGGCCGTCGGCGTCGGGCACCAGCACGTTGGAGGTGCGCGGCAGGGTGAGGGTCACCTTGCGGCCGTCGGGCTGCAGGAAGATCAGGTCGATGCTGTCCAGGTAGCCCATGGTCTTCAGGGCGCCGGAGATGTCCAGCTGCTTGGTCTTGAAGCCGCGAACCACGCCACGGTTGATGAAGTAGCCGTTGGTGTCCAGGTCGTCCTCGGCGTAGGCGCCGGTGAGCATGGTGCGGGCCTTCATGGACACCGATTCTATAACCAGCGACACCGTGGCCTCGTCGGAGCGGGCGCGGGTGGTGTTGCGCACGCTGAACTCGTAGCCGGTGCCGTCCTGCTTGTTGGCCACGGTTACCTTGGCCTGGTTGGCGGCGTTGGACAGGTCGGCGTTGGTAACGTATTCGGGCGTCTTGCTCCCCTGCACCGCCGTGCCGTCCTGAGTGGTCGCGTTGTTGGCGCCCGTGGGACGGCTGGCCGCGTTCTTGAAGGCCAGCGACGAGGAGACACCGGCGTACTGCGCCACGGTCACTTCCTTGTCGCTCTGACGGTCGATGTTGCCGTAGAAGCTGGACAGCGGGAAGTAGTACATGCTCGACGACATCTTGTGGTCGTAGGACGTGTTCAGGTCGGCGCCCACCTTGGTGTAGGTGCCGTGGGTGCGCACGTCGCCGTAGATGCGGGCCGTGAAGGTGGTGTTGCTACCGGCCTTGGTGGGATCAAGGCCGTCGGCGGGATAGGACTCGTACAGCTCGGCGCTCATGGTCTGGTAGATGGCGCGCAACGTCTCGGGTTCCATGAAGGTCTTGCCCGAAGCGTAGGTCACCGAGGTGCCGGTCACCACGGCGTCGCGCAGCGCCACCACCGGTTGGCCGTCCTCGTCGACGGTGCCGGCGAAGGCCATGGCCAGCGCCTCGATGTCGTCCTTGGCAAGGCCCATGGACAGCATGACCTCGCCCGCGGCGTCGAAGTCCACAGCGCCGGCGGTGGTCTTGGTCAGCAGGTACTCGATCACCTCGTCGGTCAGCTGCACCTTCAGCATGGGGGCGGTACGGGACACCTCGGTGCGGGTAGATCCGTTCACGCGCGACTTCACCACTTCGCCGGTGTTCTTGTCCACCGAGTACTCGTAGGTGACGGAGCTCTCCACCACGGTGTCGAGCGCCTTGTGGGGTACGTAGGTGTCGTAGTCGTAGAACCACAGCGTGGGGATGACGCCGCCGCGGTTGGTCCAGGCGTAGCTCTTGGACGGGTCGATGTTGGCCGGCAGCACCTTGGTGCGGCGGCTGTCGCCCACCAGGTAACGGTAGTAGCCGTCGATCTGCAGCTCCTTGCCGATGAAGCCGCGGGTCTGCGTAGCCAGCTTGTCGTCGCCGGCAGCGAAGCGGGTCATGTTGTTCAGCGCCAGGTCAAGGTAGCCGTCCTCGGCCGTGGAGCGGCTGGCGTTGGTGAGGATGTACTCGAACCATGCCTCCTCCAGCGGGTTGTCGGCCGACCAGCCAGCGTCCTCGGCCGCAGCCTGGGCGTCGCCCTCGCCCCAACGGTAGGGCACGCTGGTCACGGTGTACTTCTGAGTGCCGTCGGCGTTGCGCAGCGGCAGGTGGGTGTCGCGGTCGGTTTCCAGATGGGCCTCGCCGTCAAGCGGGTGGCCGTCCTTGCCGGCATTGCTCACCACGGTGCCCGAAGCATTCAGCGTGCGGCCGCCGTCCCAGTTGAAGTAGGTGGTGATGTCGGGCTCGGCCGTGAGCGGCAGCATCTTGGCGAAGTCGCCGTCCACGGTGCGGCTGGTGGTGTTGCCGTTCCAGCTGTTGGTCTTGTAGTCGGTGGAGAACACGGCGTTCAGGGCCATGGTGGTGGCGCGGGTGGGCGTGCCGTGCACGTCGATGAAGGCGCTCGTGCCGGCGGCCTGGCTGCCCTGGGCCACGTTGGCGGCGAAACCGGGCAGGTGGAACACCACGCGCACCACGTACTGGGTGTTCAGGCAGTTGGTGTAGCCGCTCTCGCCGGGCTTGGGATGGTTGGCGCCGTTCTGGTGCGTGCAGTCGTCGGTGTGCTCGTACCACGCCTCGCAGGGAACCGAAACCACCCAGCGGCCGGCATCGTTCTTCTTCACGTAGTCCGACAGGTACAGCTTCATGGGCTTGTACAGCGGGTCGTTGGGCACGTCCACCACGGTGACGGTCTCGGTGGCGTACGTGTTGTTGCCCTGCAGGCGGCGCACCTGCACGTCGTGGGAGTAGGTGGTGTCGCTGCTGCCCACGGAGTAGATGTCAACGGTGTAGGCGCGCTCGGCCAGCTCGGCGGCCACGATGGCGGCGGCTTCGTCGGCGCTCACGGCATCGTCGCCGCTGGTGAGCTCGGCGGTGCGGTTGGAAATGTAGGCCTGCTTGTCGGCGGCGCTGCGGAAGCCGTCCAGGATGGCCTTGATGTCGGCTTCGGACAGCGCGCTCACTGCGGCGTCGTCGGCGATGGCATGCAGACGGTTGGTCTTGGACTCAAGGCCGTCGGTCTCGAAGGGCCCCATGCCCACCAGGGCGTCGAAGGGCTCGCCGGTGGTGTCGGCCAGCTCGTCCACCTTCTGGGCCAGCATGCTGGACACCAGCTCGTCGTTGAGGAACAGCTCGTTGATCTCGAAGCCGCGCCACTGGCCGTCCACCAGCTCGCCGTAGATAGCCGGGCCGCCGTCGTAGTTGTGCACGCGGTTCTGGTCGGTCCAGGTGCCGATAGTGCCCTTGTCGCCGTCGAACATGGTGGCGGTAGATCCGCCCGAAGCGTACTGGTACTCGTCGGTGGAGGTGTAGGCCTGCCAACCGCTCTTCAGCGTGCCGTTGTTGTTCAGGGCGCTGCGGTCGCCGCCGATGACCACGCGGCTGGAGTCCATGGCGTAGTCGGAGTTGTTGAACAACGTGAAGCGCCAGCCGGAGTTCATAGAGCCCATGAGGGTTTCCAAGATGTAGTCCGGGCTGGTGCCATGGTTGCCCGGAGCGGTCTCGGCCTTCCAGTTGTCGCCAGTCTTGTTGCCGGCGGCATCGCGTACGTCGCTGGAGAACTGCATGTCGGAGCTGTACTGGCCGGCTTCGTCGGCGTACAGGAAGGTTTGGGCCTCCACCTGCGGGCGGATGGGATCGATGCGGGCCACCAGGCGGGCGGCGTCGGTGATGTCCATGCCGTTGCTGCGGGTGACGATGCCGTTGGTGCGGTCCAGCGGGATGTTGCCGTTCAGGTCGCGGGCGGCGTTCCAGGCCACATCGTCCACGGTGGGGTTGACGCCGTTGGTGCCCCACACGCCATTCTTGTGCTCGGCGTCCCACAGGCCGTAGGTGTCGGAGGTGTGGTCCCAGGTGCCGTTGTTCACGGCGTTGTCCAGGTAGCCGGTGGTGTCGTAGCAGGTGGTGAACGTGGAGGACAGGTCGATGTTGGTCTCGGACACGTCCACGGCGCCCAGCACGTCAATGGTGGCGGCGTCTATCTCGTGCACGCCGGCGTTGAAGTGAGCCAGGTCCACCCGGGCGTCCATGAAGTAGCCCTTGTTCCACAGGGTGTTGGGCAACACCAGGTTGCCCGCGGCGTCGTAGGTGGCGCCGGCGGCCACAACCTGATCCAGAGTGTAGACGAAGGTGGTGCTGATATAGGGGTCCACGCCAGCCGTGGGCACGGCCTTCTCGCGCGTGATGACGATGCCATCGGCGCTCTCGACGCGGGTCACCTTTTCAGCGGTGCTGCCGGTTCCCTCCACGGTGACGGTAACGGTGGGACCGGCTGGGTCGGCGTCGGCGTCATCACCGCTTCCGCCCTCGCCCGACTCATCGTCGGCTTCGGGAATGTCGGGTCGGCTGCCCGCCGGGATATTCGCCGTCAGGGTGATGGTCTTCACCGCGTTGCCGGTGCCTTCGCCGTTCACGCGGCTAGCTGCCCAAGAGGGACGATTCGTCCAGGTGGCCGCCTTCAGCAGGCCGGCGGACAGGCGCAGGTACTTGGCGTCGTAGTCGCGCACGGTGTTCTGGTAGTCGTCGGCCTCGTTGTCCGGCACCTTGACGCTGGGCATCACGCCCACGCGGATGTAGCTGTCGTACAGCTCGTAGTCGCGGTCGTACACGTTGGCGTCGCGGTTCCACACGCTCTTGTTGTTGCCGGTGTAGCCGTAGGTGGGACCGGCGATGTTGTAGTTGTTGTTGGACAGGATGGTGGTGGGGTTGGCGTAGTTGGTGTAGGTGAAGCGCCAGCCGGAACCGTAGTAGTCCATCCAGGCCGTGGTGCTGTAGTTCAGATCGCCCGCGGCCAGAGTGCGCAGATTCGCGCTGTTGGTCAGGTCGCCGGAGCTCACGGAATACAACGGCGCGGCGTTGGCGGCGCCAGCGTCGATGAAGTAGCTGTTGGCGCGCACCTTCTGGCTGGACGCCGGCATGTGGGCGTACAGGTTGCCGTAGTCGGTGGTGCGAGTGAGCTCGCCGTAGCGGTTGGCCTGGTAGGTGGCGTGCCCGATGGCCGCCTCTTCCACGTTCAGGCCGCCGTTGCCGCTGTCGTCGCCGTTGGCGGATCCCTTGTACAGCATGTTCCACGAAGGCACGTCGTAGTCGGCACGGAAGTCGGAGGCCAGCTGCACCTTCACGTACTTCCAATCCCACGACTGCACCACGGACGGGCCGTCGTTGCCTTCCCAGCCCTCGTTGTAGCACCAGGTGTCGCGGTACTCGGTGCGCTTGGTCACGTCGGGCGAGTCGGTGGTGTAGCCGAACAGGTCCACGTAGGCGGCGCGGTCGCTGTGCAGGTTCTGGAAGTAGCCGTAGTTGATGAGGATGCCGCACAGATCGCCGCCGTTCCACAGATCGTCGGTGAGCACGGCGTCCTTGTAGCGGGGACGGCCGCTGGCGTCGGTGCCATTGGCCTGGAACAGGTCGGCCACCTCGGCGGCGGTCAGGGTCTTCTTGTGCAGGGTCTTATCGGAGGTGACCAGGCTGCCGTCGCCGGCCAGCACGTTACCAAACTTGTCGGTGGTGGTGCTCAGCGGAGGCGCGCCCAGCACGCTTCCCACCGTGGCCTTGGCGATGGCACCGGCGTCGTACCAGTAGATGGTGATGTTCTCCACCATGTTGTCGTAGCCGGTGATGGCGCCGGCGTCGTTGGTGACCGGCTTCTGGCCCACAGCGAACATGGCGCCGGACAGCGTCAGGCTGGAGGCATGGAAGCCCAGGTTCTGCAGCAGGCCCGGGGCGTCAACGCTGGAGATGGGGCGCATGTCGGAGGGGTTGTTGCCCGGCGACAGCGTCTTCTCCACGTTGCCGATGGCAATGCGTGCGCCGTGGGTCATGGAATAGATGGAGTTGTTGGTGACGAAGGCGCGATAGCCCACCGACTCGCTGCCGAAGTAGGCGCGGGGCTCGGTGTTGAAGCTGGCGTTGCGCGTGTTCACCACGGTGGTGCGCTCGGGGCGCGTGTTCTCGGTCACGGTCAGGTTGCCGGCGATGGTGCCGTTGCTGCCGTAGGACAGACCCGGCGTGTCGTACACGGTGCCGTTGCTGTTCACGTTGGTCAGGTTGATGGCGCTGTTGGCCGCGGCGGCGTCCTTGTAGGAGTACATCTCGATGACCGGGCGCGACGGCGGCAGCACCACGTTCAGGCGGGCGCCGGCCACGGCGGTGTAGGAGGCATTGGCGCCGGCCTTCTGGGCGGTCTTGTCGTTGTAGTGCACCTTGGTGGCCTTGGAGTTCTGCACGAAGGCCTCGCCCATGGGCGCGTCGGCGTTCAGCGGGTAGCTCAGCCACTGCTTCATGCCGGTGGTGGACAGGTAGTAGCTGTTGTTCCAGTTGGTGCGCCAGCTCCAGCCGCGGTTGTCGGCGTACACGTTGTAGGTGGTGGCCTCGGCGTTGTAGTGGGTAGTGCTGTACCACGTGCCGTTGGACCCCTGGTAGCGGTAGGTGAACGCCGTGGTGGGGAACGCGTTGGAGTTCGTGCCGCCGATGTCGTAGAGGTTCGCCACGTTGCCGTTGCCGTCGTAGTTGTCGAAGTTCTTGATGCCTACGTTGGCGCGGGCCGAGGTGCCCACGTAGTTCTTGCTGGTGGCGCTGATGCCCGACGGGGCGTTGTTGAAGTAGTCGAAGTTCAGGCGCACGGCCCCGATGGCGGAACCGCTGCCGTTGGTAGCGTTCTTGATGTCGTCGGCGGTGTTGTTGGTGTTCCACCAATCGGTCACCCAGTCGGTGCGGAAGGTGCCGTAGACGGTCTTGTCCACCCAGCGGTTCGAGCCGTAGCCGTAGAACTCCACGAAAGCGTTCTTCGTGGCGTCGGCGTCCTTGGTCATGCCGCCCTTGAAGTGGTTCAGGTGCATCTGCACGTTGCGGAAGAAGTGACCGCCCCAGGCCGCGCGGTTGATGACGATGTTGCCCTCGGCGCTCACCTTGATGGTGGCGTTGCCATCCTCGTCGATGCCCTTGATGTTCGGGTCGTTGAAGTTCATGGTGCGCGAGTCGCCGCCCTTGTACAGCTCCAAGATCTCGTCGCTGGTGAGGGTGACGGACTTGTCCAGGCTGGCGTCGTTGAACTTCGCCGGGTCGGCATTGGCGTCGTAGGGCCTGAAGTAGATGGTGAAGTCCTTGATGTTGGTGCGAATGGCGTTGGCGTGGGCCAGGTCGGTGGGCGCAAAGACCAGCGACTGCTCCAGCAGCGCCTTGGACAGAACCACGTCGGTGGTGGTGAAGTTCACGTACTCGCCGGACTTCACCAGCTCGTCGGTCTCGATCATGGCGCCGGTTTCGACCTCTTTGATCTCGGTCTTGGGGGTGACGCCGTCTTCCTCGTAGACGATGTTGCCGTTCTCGTCGGTAACCTCCACCTCTTTCTTGACGACCTCGGCCACCTTCTTGCGCACCATGTTCTCCACGAAGGGAATGGGCTCCGTGGCGAAGTAGGCCTTGCGCATGTCGTACTGGTTGACGGCGTTGGGGTTGTCGTTGGTCAGCGTGAAGCGGTAGCCCGAGCCGTCCTCTTCGTAGTAGCTGCCCGTGGTGCCGCCCACGCCGCTGGCGGTCAGAGGCTTGCCGGTTTCCTTCACGCCGGTGGTGGCGTTTAGCGCCCAGCTGGTGTTGCCGCCGGGGTTCTCGGAGCGCATGAACGTTTCCACGGACACGCCCTCGTTCACGTTGTAGGGGCGTCCGTAGATGTAGCTGGTCACGGTACCGGCCGAGGCCACGTTGCCGCCCACCCACATATCCTGGTAGTTGGCAACCTGGCGCTCCATCTGAGGCATGTAGCGCTTGTCGTAGCTGCTTTCGGGAAGCTTCTTGTCATACACCGGCGGCGTGTAGCCGTCCACGGAGGACACGTACTTCACGAAGTCGCCCACGCGGGTGTAGCCGCTGGTCCAGGTACGGCCGTTGTAGTCCGCCGTGCCGTTGGGCCAGGAGTTGCACCAGGTGCCGTAGGCGTAGTTCGCGCGATTGGTGCCGTAGGGCCAGGTAGGCTCGTTCTTGGAGTAGTGGTAGCCCTCTTCGGGATAGGTGCAGCCGAACCAGGCGTTCAGCGGCATGTCGCGCACGTCGGTGGCCTCGCCCCACACATCCACGAAGGCGCTGCCGTCGACGGAGCCGTCGGAATCCACGCCCAGGTTCACGCCTATACGGTTGAAGCGCACCACGGCGTTGGTGAAGTAGCCCTGGCCCCACGCGGTCCAGGGAATGACCACCGCGCCGTTGAGCTGGCGGTAGGCCTGCACGTCGGAGGCGCTCAGGGTGATGCGCTCCGGTACGGGGATTTGAGCCAAAGGCAGGCTGGATCCGGCTGCCGGGCGGGGGAAGTAGGTGATCTCGATTTCCTTGATGTCGGCACCGGCCACCAAGTCGGGGGACAGCATCAGTCGCTTGGTCTGGAAGCCGCGCACGGCGTTCTCGTAGATCTCAACCTCTTCGTCGGTGGGAACCATGGGCACCGCCGAGTAGGCCACGCTGCCGCCAGGCAACGTATGGCTGGGATTGTAGCTGCCGTCCTCGTAGGTGTAGTCCTTGGTATCGTAATCGGCCACGATGGTGCCATCGGCCAGCGTGAGCGTCTTTTCGGCGGTACGGGATTTCGTGCCGATGCGCAGCTCGCTCTCGAACATGAGGCGGCCGGAGTTGCCCAGCTGGAAACGGTAGGCCGCGCCGTCCTCGCCCCAGAAGGCCTTGGCCCCAGCGCCGTCCAGGCCGGCGGGGTTGACGGCCCCGGCAGATTCGACGTCGGACTTGTCGGGATCGAAGTAGGCCGTGGCGTTCAGGCGCACCACCGGCTTGCCGGCGATGGCGTACAGGTTCGCCTTGTCCTCGGACACGGTCATCTCGCCGGACACCGGATCCAGGCTCTGGTTGATCACCACGCGCTTGGCCACGCCGTGGTCGATGACGGTCTTGGTGATCTGGCCGCCGCCGTTTTTGATCAGACGGCTGTCGGACCAGCTCTGCTTCGGCAGAATGGCCTGCAGGCGGCTGGTCAGCTCGATCACGTCGTAGTAGTTGGACACGTAGGCCTTGAAGCCACGGTAGTGGATGTCGGTCCAACGGCCAGCGCCGGTGCAGCCCCAGGAGTGGTCGGTGCCGTAGTGAGCCAGGTCGTACTCGTCCTTCTCGGGCCACAGGTCCGAAGACTCGCCGTAGTAGGGGTCGGTGGCGTTGGTCACGCGGCACGAGTCGATGGAGTAGCCGAACAGGTCAACGTAGGCGTCGTCCTCTTCGGTCAGGTTCGCCGGCACGTTGTTCAGACGGAACTCTATATAGTAGATGTCCACGTTGTTGTCGGCCAGGCCGTCGATGATGTCGCTCGGCTTCAGAATGACGTCGGAGCCGTCGCCCATGCCGTCGCTGCCCAGCTTGCCGGAATCCACCAGGTCCTGCCACTTGAGCACCGAGGTGAAGCCGCTCACCTGCAAGGCGCCGCTGACCACGTTCACGGTCTGGTGGCCCGCATCGCCCAGCGCCGGGTTGTAGGGCAGGTATTTCACCTTCACCGAGGCGATGTCGGCGTTCTGCAGGAAGCCGGCGGACAGGGTGATGTCGTTCATGTGGAAGCCCAGGTTCTGCTTCAGGGCGCGGCCGGGCATGGACCCGTTGCTGAGGGTCTGCTTGTCCCAGCGCGGCTTCAGGTCGCCCAGGGTGAACAGGGCGCCGGAGCTCATGGGATAGTTGGACTTGTTGGTCACCCAGGCGCGGTAACCGGAGTTCTCCTCCAGGCGGTAGGCCACAGGCGCCTCGCCCTGGCCTTGCACGTTCAGCCCGATCTCGTCGTTGACGATGGAGTAGTTGTCCATCATCTCGCGAAGCTCCTGAGGCGTGGAGGGATACTGCCCCCAGTACTCCGAGGGGCTTGCCATCTCCTCTTCGTAGGTGGCCGACTTCACGTCCAGGGTGTCGTAGTTCACGTGGCGGATGGTGGAGCGCGTGATGGCGGAGGAGTTGGGGGCGGTGGCCCCTTCCTCGTAGCCGTAGGCGCCGATGTTGGTCTGCGGGCGGATGGGGGCGAACAGCGAGTTCAGCTTCACCGAGCTGGTCCAGCTGCGGGTCCAGTCCTCGATGGCCTGCTTGGTCTTGAACTTCGCGTCCAGCTGGTTCACGTCGTGGTTGGTGGTTCGGCCCCACAGCTCGATGTAGGCGCCCGTCTCCTGGGACAGCCAGTTGCTGTAGTGGGAGTAGTCGAACACCACCTGGGACACGTAGCCGTCGGTGGTGGTGCCGTCGTCGTTGGTGATGCGCCAGGCGGACCAGTCGATGGACACGTTGCCGTCGGCGTCCACTTCCACCACTTCGCGAACCTTGTTGCCTTCCTTGTCCAGCACGGCGGCCGCAGCCCAGGCCGGCTTCGTGGTCACCGGCTTGCTGGTGTCGATCTTGCCGTTGGCATCGATCTCGAACCCGTAGAGCCACTCGAACAGGTCGGTGATGTCCAGGACGCGCTTCTGCGCATCACCGTTGGTAACCAGCGGCGGGAATGCCGACTTGTCCAGGCCGGGCAAGTCGGACTGGTTGGCAATATCGATGGGGAAGTACTCGATGTAGGCGCGGCCCACGGTGCCGGCATGGCTGGACACACGATAGTCCTTACCGTTGGCGTCCTGCTTCACCGTATAACTGGTGGAATTGTCGCCGGCATTGGCCCCGGTCTTACTGTAGGTGGGGCTGATGTAGGTCTGGCGGGTAAAGTTCACCTGCTCAGTCTGGAAACCCACGATATGCCACGGCTGCGAACTCAAAGCAGAACCGGTCAGCCACGAGTCGGACCCCATGAGGTCGGTGCGCTCGTCCTGAATGAACTCCATGTTCACCGGGCCGACGGTCATGGTACCGCCCAGGCTCATGGCGTACTTCGTGTTGTTGTTCATGAATACACGGTAAGCCGAGTTGTAGTCGTAGTAGGCGTTCTGCGACGGAACCTTGTTGGAACTGTTGATGATGGTCTGGTCGTAACCCATGGAGGAGGCTGTGCGGATGCCGAAGACATTCTGCTTCTCGAAGCCCAGGTTGGGGTCGTAGGGCACCGTGGGCACCTTCTGGGTAGCATTCAGGTCGGCCAGGGCCTGCACGTCGGGCGAGCCGTTGGCCGGGTACGGAACCGCATCCACCACGCCTTCGGAATCAACGTAGTCGTTCCACTTGCGCTTGGCGAAGTTGGTGGAGAACACCGCACCTACGTGCATCTCGTCTTGGTTCACGCAGGTGCCGTACAGGTCGATGAATGCGTCGTCTTCCTGGGTCAACCCCGCGCCGAAGTTCAGGAACTCCTGGTTGAAGCCCACCAGATACTTGGTGGTGCTACCGGCGTTGGAGGACCACTGGGAGCAAGCAGCCAAGTCTACCACCAGATAAGGCTCGCCGTCGTCGCCCACAGCCACCTTGATGCCGGCTGCAGCCACCTGGGAGGCAACGCTGCCGGGGTCGGCCACGTAGGGCTTCGGGAAGTCTTCCAGCTTCGGCTCGGGGACGCTGTAGCTGGGGTCCTGCTGCTTATTCATACGCCACTCGTAGAGCGCGTCCTCGTACTCCTCAACCCGGTAGTCCTCGTCCTTATCCCAGTAGATGGTCTCACCGCTGTAGCTTACCAGGGCCGCGCGGAACAGGTAACCGGGCACCGTGAGGGTCTTCACGGTGTAGTCGCTCTTCAGCTGCGTGCTGTTGGCCGGATCCTTCACCGGGTTGCCGTTCGCGTCCAGCTGCACGTCGTAGTACTTGAGCACCAGGTTGTCCACCTTGCCGCCCTTGACCACCTTCTCCTCAAGCGGGTTGCCGGCGTCGTCGGTGGCCTGAACCATTTTCACCGAACCGTCGGGGTTCAGCACCAGGTTGCCGTTCTCGTCCACCTGCTCCACCATGACCGGCTCCATGGTGTACTGCCACAGAGCCGGGCTCATGATGATATGGCTGGCGTCGAAGTCGGTGCGGCCGTCCTTCTGGAAGGGAACCAGCTTGTCCTTGGTGGGGATGGCGATGTTCTCCTTGTCGGCGCTGGACTCGCTGTCCTGCTCCGCCTTGGACAGCAGCTGCTGGCCCACCATGATCACGGCCTTGCCTACCTGGTATTCCGTGGGGTTGGACACCACGGTGCGCCAGCCGGTGCCCGGGTCGCCGATGTAGCCCTCGAACAGCTTGTCAGTGCCGTCGTCGTTCTTCTCGATCAGCGGACGGCCGGAGGGATCGGTCTTGATGGTGCCATCATCTTCGCGCTCGTATTCCCAGTTGCCGGTGAGGGCGGTGGGATCGCCGTAGTACTCGCTCTCGCGCATGCCGGTGGTGGTCACCTGCAGGGCGTAGGGGGCCTTGCGGGAAGTGAAGCTAGCCGTGGCCTTGGCCGTGGCGTTGCGGGAGCGGTGCTCGGCGCCGTACTTCTCGTAGTTCGTGGTGAAGGTGCCGGTCAGCTCCATGGTGTCCACTTCGTGGGGCGTACCCTGCACTTCCACGTACATGCGGTCGGAAGAGGAAATCTCCTGGCGTCCCACAAACTCGTCGAAGTTGATGGTCATATTGATAAAGTAACCCTTCAGCCAGTCCTGGGGCACCAGGGTCACGCCGTTGGGATAGCTGGTCACGGTGCCATCGTCGTTGGTATGGGTGACCGTTTCGGCACGCTTGGCCAGCAGCTCTTTCAGGGCGTCGCCGCTATAGACGGCGGTACGGCGCTCGAAGGCCGGCTTCAGCGGATCGGTGGAGGTGTTCAGGCTGTAGACGATTTCTATGCTGGAAATCTTGGAGTTGTCCAGCAGGTCCTGGGAGATGCCCACCTTGTCCACCTCGAAGCCCTCGCTCTCGGCGGCGCCGTACATGTTGGACAGCGAGAAGGAGGCGGGCTCCATCTTCGAGTAGTTGGTGTTGTTCAGCTGGAAGCGCCAGCCCGCGCCGGAGCGCTCCATGATGGGCTGACGACGCGCATCGGTTGAGCTGATGGCGAAGCGATCGCCGTACAACGACGTAGCCATGGCGATGGCCGTGGCAGTAACGGTGGGGGTAGGCTTGATAGCACGGTTGAAGCCGGCGATGGAGGCTTCGGAGTACTCGGAGTTAGTCATGTAGTGCTCGGTCACGCTGTTCCACGTACGGGTACCAGACACGAGAGTGGCCGTGTTGCGGTAATCGGCCAGGGGCAGCGTCATGGAGCCGTTCACGCGCACCGTCACCGGCAGCTCGGCGCCCTCGTCCAAGGGGCTCTTCATGACGATGCGAATGTTGCCGTTGAAGCGGTAGGAGGCGTCGTTCTCTTCGTCGCCGCTGTTCTGCACGATGCCCGGCACGGGGCTGATGCCGCGCTGTTCCAGCTGGTAAGCGATGGACGGCGTACCGATGATGCCGTTCTCGTCGACGCCGTCCTTGGTGGTGCCGCCCATGCGGTAGGTATGGGTGTACACGTCGTGGTAGATCTTGTTGCCGTCCTTGTCCACGGCGTCTTCCATGACGGGAGTAAGGCCGTCTTCCTCGTACACGAGAGAGCCGTTCTCGTCCTTCTTCTGGACGCGGACCACCTCGCTCACCGGACCGGTCATGCCCACGTAGGAGGGAACTCCCGCGTTCACCCAGTAGTAGGTATCCTCGGGCTCCTCGCCGTCCTCGCCGTCGCCTTCCTGCTGACCGGGCTGAGTCACCTGGAGCTGCATGATGTTGCCGGTCTTCTGGTTGCCATCCTTCAGGTCGTCCGTGAAGTCTTCCTGGCGCACGTCGAACCACTCTCTCAGAGCGGTTTCGGCATCGCTGCTCTCGCTCTTCACCTCAAGCTCTATGTTGTACAAGTAGAAGTAGTTCGGCAATGTATCTTGAATCTCGGGGCCGGCCGTGTTGGAATCGGCGTTCTGACCGTACAGAGGCATGTTGCCACGAGTTTTGATGTTCTGGATGACGTAGGTGACCGGGTAACCCACGTAAGAGAAGTTCGTGGAGCCCACCAGCAGACCTCCGTCGGTGCGAGGCACGGTCTGGCCGGTGGCGGTGGTCTGGTAGGTTTCCAGGGCCTGCTTCTCGGCCTCGGCCTCGGCCTTGGGGATGCCGAAGCGGCTGGCGAAGGGGCTGGTGTTATCGGACCAGGTGTAGTCCTTGCCCTTGCCCAGCTTACCGAAGCTGATGGTGGTCAGCGGGTCCAGCGTGACGTAGTAGCCCTCGCCCTCCGAACCGCTGGTCATGGTGATGTTGGTGGTGTACGGAATGGCGATGATGTAGCTGAAGTGGTCGCGGGCCACCTTGCCCAGCGGCGTGATCTCGCCGGTAATGGGATCGGTTTCGGGGATGAGGCGGTTCTCGGGGAACAGGCGGCCGCTCTTCGAGTTTGCGCCCAGGTAGCCGTAGTGACCGTCGGTAGCGTTGGTGAAGTTCTCGTCCTCCATCATGAAGTTGACCATACCGGACTGGCCGTTAGTCTGATAGGGGATGGACACCGTCTCGATGATGGGGTTGCCGTCAGCGTCCTTCTCGGACTCCACGATGGGCCATTTTGCGTCCTGCGTGGTGTCAATTTCCAGATGGTAGTCGCCGGTCGGCACGGTCTCGCCCGCGTCGTTTACTATGGTGTTGGCCACGAACTCCTTGGGGCGCATGTAGGAGCGGTGCATGATGGAGTCCAGGTTGCTGAACGTGCACATGTCCAGCTCGGCGTAGTCCTTGTCCTGCCAGTCGGTGGTGTTGTAGATGAGCACGCCGCCCTGGTTGGGAACGCCCTGGTACTTCACCGAGGTGGTGCCGTCGGGGCCTGCGGGAGCACTGCCGCCGTCGTCGTAGTACTTGCCGTTGTGGATGGGGTCGGCGATGTTGTTGGGGTCGTGGTACCAGGCCTCCAGGTCTTTGGGGATGATGCCCTGGCTGTTGTTCTCTGCCGTGTTGAACACGTTCATGAAGTACTCCAGGAAGTCGATTTCCGACGTACCCGTGGAAATGTTCTTGGTGTCCACACGGTAGACCATGTAGTTGTAGCGGTCGTACATAACGTTGTTGGAAATCTTGGTGTAGGTGGATTCCCAACGCAGGTTGGTCTTAAGCACCTTGATCTCGCGGACCGAGCCGTTGTAGCCCACGCCCACCTTGGCATCCAGCACGTTGCCGCGGCCGCCGGCCGGGTAGTAGTACTTGCCGCCCTGGCTCATGATGTGGGCAGTACCGCCCACCTGCAGCGTACCGCCGGAGTTCTCGGGGATGTTGCCCAGCACCGACAGCGTGAAGTTCGGGTAGTGGGCGGTAAGGCCCTGGATGTCCATGCGCTCCAGGTAGCCGGTAGCGGTGCTGGAATCCAGGCGGCCGTGCCACACGAAGTGGATGGTGCCGGTAATGCCGTTCTTGAAGTTCAAGGTGGGCTGGCCGGCCTCGGCGGCGATCTTCTGCATCTCCGCGTCGTTGTAGCCGTTCTCGATGAGCGCATCCAGCGAAATCAGCTTGTTGTCCTTGTAGGACTGGTAATACACCGACCAGTTGCCGGTCAGCTGCTTGGCCGTGGTGCCGAAGTTGATGCCGTAAGCGGGGCACTTGCTCGGATTGAGCGCGGAGCCGTCTTCCGCATAGCCGCCGCTGTTGGAAACCCAGGTATCGTAGTCGTAGGTGGACTCCAGGCCGCCCTGCTCGGTGGTGTACATGAAGGGAACGTTTAGGATCAGCGACGTGCTCATGGCCTTGTAGCCATCGAAGTCCTTCTGGGCGTTGTACTCGATGATCTTGTCGTACTCATCGGTGGCCGTGGTGGTGTAGTGGTCCGTACCCTCCGCGTAGGCGATGGCCGAGGCGGCGTCGGGGAACCCGCCCGCGCCAGGGACGAAGTTGCCGGAGTCGTCGTAGCTGCCGTACCACGAATCACCGTACAGGCTGTAGCCGCCGAAGAAGCCCAACGTGCCCCTGGTACCGATCTGCAGCGTGAACTGAGGAGTCATGGCGTCGTTGATGAGGAAGGTATTGTTACCCAAGTCCGAGGTGTAGCCCGACGTGAACTGCAGGGACGGGTTGAAGTGGCGCTCGGTCAGGGTGGCGCCTGCCGTGCCGTTCGGAGCCATGGCATAAGTGCTGATGCCCGTCGAGCGAGCGAACAGCACGTTGCCGTAGGCCAACGATGCCTGCAGCGGGTCGACGCCGCCGAAGTCCACGGTGCCGTCGACGAGACTTTCCGCAGAGCTAATGCCCAGCTCGTCCACCAAATCCTGGCTGGCGTCCACTCCCTGCTGGCCCAGCACGCCGGCCCCCTGCTTGCTGGGGTCGATGCCGTCGGCGGGCTTGGAGCCCAGGATGTTCTGCACGATGTCGCCGTTGCCCTCGGGCAGCGTGGGCGCGGGGACGGTATCCTCGGGCTGGGTGGCGTCCGGGGTGTCGGCGTTGCTCGGATCGTTGGTGCCGGGCTCGGGCGTTTCCGGCTCGGTGGTATCTCCGCCCTGCTCCGGCTCGTCGCTGGGGTTGCTGTCGGAGGGCTCGTTCTCGGTCGCCTCCTGGAACGCCACGGTCTGGTCGGGCAGCGCCAGCGGGATCTGGAAGGTCTCCTCGTCGTAGTTGGCGCTGTTGGTGGGCGCGCGGCGGGCGGCGGCGATGCCGGCCACGGTCTGGGCGCGGTAGTTGTCGGCGGTCTCGGATGCTTCGGCGGCCTGGGACACGGCGCGGTCGCTTGCGGTCTGGGCGTCCACGGAGCTGAACAGCTTCGCCTTGCCGTTCACCGTCACCTGCATGGACAACACCGTTTCGGCGAACTTCACCGCGTCGTCGTCGCTGGCCAGGCTGTTCCCGCTATAGGGGACGGCCACGTAGAAGACGCGCTGGTTGCGGGCGCCTTCGGTATTGGTGGCGTCTTCGCTGTCGTCGCTCGCGTTCAGGGTACGGGCAGATTCGGCCACGTCGTTGCCGTCAGCGTCCTTGGTAAGGTCGATGGCGGCCTCGCCGATGCCGGGAGCGGTTTCGCTCGCCACCACCGGGGTACCGAAGGCTTCCAGGGCGCTCAGATCGGCCGGATCGGATTCGGCCAGCTGGGCGCGCTGCTCCAGGGTAAGGGAGGTGACGTCCATCACGCGGATGTCCTGAGCGGTCAGGCCGCCCTCGTCCTTGAAGTTGGGCAGGTCGGCGAAGCGCAGACCGTAGCCCTCTTCCACGAAAGAGCCCTGGGTGGGCGTCACGGTAACCAGGAAGGCGGCGAATCCGGCCTGAGCAGCCAGGCCCGTGCGGTTCATGATGGGGGTACCCACGGGAGTCACGGAAGCTTCCGCCTGGATGTCGTCGATGGCGTTCTCCAGCCACACGCGGGCGACGTCTTCCTCTTCCAGCTGGTAGGCCACGGCGTCGGCCACCTTGTCGTCCTTGTCGCGACCGGGGGTGAGGCTGCACACCGTGTAACCTGCGGTGATAGCCAGCGGATGGTACGCCGGGATGTTGCCCTGCAGGCCCGCCTGCAGCTGCGGCAGCTCGGCATCGGCGGCAAGGCGACCGCGGGTTTCCTTCACAGTTACGCCGTGCTCGTCCTGGGCGCCTTCATAGCGGAACACGATGGTGCCGGAAAGACCCGCCTGCAGATCGCCCTTGGTGCGCTTCTGGTACTTGCCGTCGTGCTCGGTCCACACGGTCCAACCTGCGGGGATGTCGCTTGCGGACAGCGTGGCGCGCATGCCCTGGATCGACTCGTCCACGTCGGCGGTCTCAAGCTTCCACTCTTCCTCGGACAGCGTCTCCACCAGGTTGCCTTCGGCGTCGACGTACAGGAAGGGAGCGGTGAAGGTAAGGGCCACCACGTCGGTGGACTCCATGCCGCCCAGGTAGCCGCCGTCCAGCAGCTGCGCCGACAGGTTGCCGAAGTCAGCGTTCACGTTCACGCTGGTGATGGGCAGGCGGTAGTCGGTGTCGTTGGCTACGGCGCGCTCGGCAGCATCGTAGCGGTCGTCGGCGTCCTGGGCCACCAGCTTGCCGTTGGCGTCGGTGGCAGCCACGTGGAAGCTGCCATCGCTGGCCAGCAGGGCGCCGGAGGTGCGCAGGTTCAGCTGCAGGGCGTCGGCCAGGGCCTCGGCCAGGTCGTCCTCAGAGGTGTTGGCCAGGTTCTTCAGCTTGGCCTCGGCCTCGGGGGCGTCCTTGGCCAGCTCGTCGGAGATCTTGGGGAGCACCTCGTCGGCCTCCACCAGGTTCTCCGGCAGGTAGGCGGCCAGGGCGTCGGCGCGGGGGTCGGTGGGCTCGTCCTCAGCCGGGTCGTCGGCCTCCGGGTCCTCCGTGTCCGCCTCGTCGCCCGGATCGGCGCCGTCAGGGTCGTCGGTCACAGCCGAGTCGTCGGTTTCATCAGGGTTTTCGCCATTTTCGGGGGTGGTGTCGTCGGTGTCGGCGTTGGCGTCGGCGTCGTTCTGGTTGTCACCTTGCTCGTCATCCTGCGAGGCGGACGGAGCAGGCACGTTGGCGTTCGGGCCCAGAATCATCTCGCGGGCCTCGGCGATGGAGACCTCGTTCCAGGTCATCAGGCACAGCGAGAAGGCCAGGGTCACGCAGACGAACTTCTGCAGCAGCGAGGTGCGGTCGGCCAGGGTCTTGCCGGTGTAAGCCACGGCCTGCTGCTGGCCCACCAGGTTCTTCAGCGCGTCGTCGTCGATCACTGCGGGGCGGCTGGCCTCAACGGCCGCCTCGGGAGCCTTGGGAGCCTCGTCGCAAAGCGGCTCCTTCGTGCTGGCGGCAGCCGAGACAGCGTCGTCCGAAAGGGCTGCGACGCTGTTGGCCTCGTCGTCGGCGCCTACCGCGGCGCTCGTAGCAACAGC
Organism: Adlercreutzia aquisgranensis; assembly: GCF_943193145.1. Taxonomy (NCBI): domain Bacteria; kingdom Bacillati; phylum Actinomycetota; class Coriobacteriia; order Eggerthellales; family Eggerthellaceae; genus Adlercreutzia; species Adlercreutzia aquisgranensis. The sequence continues at coordinate 137,227 of NZ_CALPDA010000005.1, forward strand.
TTCGGCTTCGTCGGACGGCTCGTCCGAAGCGGCCCCATCGGGCGCAGCCGCGCGCTCGCGCGTATAAAAAATAGGGGCAACCTCATCATCGCAACCAAAATCGCTGGTCAGGTCAGCGTTTTCGGCATCATTTTCAGCATCGTCATTGACGGCCGGAGCGGAGGCCGTAGAAACCACGAATGCCGAGCGGTTAGGCTCGGCTTCAGCAGTGCAGGATATGTTGGCGCAGGCTTCGGTTTCGGGTACCTCGATTCGCAGATCCTCGAGCTCCGCGACTTCAACCGATACGCGGTTTGCAGCTTCTTCGGATGCGGCAGCTGCTGCCTCACCCGCAGAAAGCTGCACCTCTTTCTGCTTCTTCCGTTTCCTGAGCCAACCAAGGTCCATGTTTCTCAACCTCACGTCTCTCGCCGTCCCCGCCTCTGCCAGCCCGCTCCGGCGGCAGAGCTTCAACGACTTTTGCCTGACTTTTCCAGTGCGGCTATTCGGACAGAGCACCGAAAGCAGCACTAAAACCCCTCCTTACGTAAGCCAAACCATTGTAACCATACCGATACCTGATATCAACCTATTTGGCACCTTTTATTCACTCTTTTTCGCCATGCGTATAGGCTGTTTGTTTAGGTGTTTTGTCAACTTGAGGCTCCAGATTTCCCCGCTTTTCAGGTTATGGTTTTCCACGTTGCAAACTCATGGTTCACAATCACGTTCAGCACATGCTTTCAGCCCGTACCAAAGCTCCTGCATTCCCCAACCCTACAGCAGCAGTAGACATTTGCACCCGCCAAGCCGCAGCATTCGCACCCCCTCGCCTAGCCGCGCCTTTCGAACGCATGGAGGCGCAACCGGTTCCGCGCGGGGCAATGTGCACTTGCCGAATAAAGCGGCTTCGTCTATAGTGCTTCGTTACGCGCTAGCGCTTCTTCGCGCGCCCGGGTGGCGGAATGGCAGACGCGTCGGTCTCAAAAACCGATACCGCAAGGTGTGTGGGTTCGAGTCCCACTCCGGGTACCACCGAAATTAGGCTCCCTTCGGGGAGCTTCTTCTTTTTCAGCACCCCCAGCCACGGGACACCCGGCCTCCTGCCCGGCGTCTCCCCGCCGACTGCAGCTCGCCCGGCACCGTCATGCCATCATCCCCGTCCCCCTGACATGCGCACGACATGCCATCACCCCCGTCGCCGCGTCCCCCCGACATGCGCACGACATGCGCATCACCCCCGTCGCCGCGGCACCCGGCGTCTCCCCGCCGACTGCAGCGCGCCCGGCACCGTCATGCCATCATCCCCGTCCCCCTGACATAGGCTAAATATGAGTATTCGAATCGAAATGGATGCACCAGCCCGAAACTACGGCTTGATTTGTTGCGCAACATACTACAATGCACACGTACGCTCTCATCCAGCTAAGCCCGCGCGACGCAGGAATGCGCCACGAGAGCCCAATCAGCCCGCAGGCGGAACGCGCCTGGCCGGCACTGACCTGTTGGACTAACGCAAAGCGAAGGACCCTGCCATGACAGCCAACTCGCAGGCGAAGCTGAAGCTCCTACGCATCACGCAGATGCTGCAAGACGAAACAGACGCCACCCAGGGCCTCTCCATGAGCGATATCATCCAGCGCCTGAACGAGCAGGGGATCCAGGCAGAGCGCAAAAGCGTCTACCGCGACCTTGACCTTCTGCGGCAGTTCGGACTGGACGTGAGAACCTTCCAGCGCAACCCCGTGCAGTACGCCATCGTGAAGCGCAGCTTCTCGCTACCCGAGCTGAAGATCCTGGTAGACACCGTACAGGCCTGCCCGTTCGTCACGCAGCGCCAGGCCGACGCGCTCGTGCGCACCATCCGCGAGATGGCCTCTCCGTCGCAGCGCAGCCAACTTGCGCGGCCGGTGCACGTAAGCAACCGCGTGCGCCAGAAAAGCGAGAGCGTGCTGGGCAACGTCGACCTTGCGCATAGGGCGCTCGCCGCGAAAAGCCAGGTGACGTTCGACTACGCAGCCCCGTCGCCCGAAGGCGGGGCGGAAACCGCAGGCGAGTCGACGTCTCACACCCACACGCCCGTGGCCATCGCATACGCCGAGGGCACCTACCACCTCGCCTGCTGGAACGAAGCCGATGAGCGCTTCGACACCTTCCGCATGGACCGCATGGAGAATCTCGAAATATCCGAGCGGCCCGCCGTGCGCAGCGACGCTATCCGCAGCTTCTCCTTCGACAGCTAAGCGACGAACTCCCCCTCCTGGATGACCAACGTGTCGTCCAGATACAGCGTGGGCTTCAGGATGATGCCGTCGTAGTGGCAGTCCGCATGGGTTACCCCGCCGAACGAGGCGTTGGTGCCGAAGGCCAGGTGCACGGTACCGTAGAGCTTCTCGTCCTCAAGGATGATGCCGGAAAGCTTCGCCTGCTCGTTGGTGCCGATGCCCAGCTCGGCGATGGTTCCGTTCTCCGGCTTTGCGAACAGCACCTGCAAGCGCTCGGCGTAGGGGCCCAGGTTGTCGCCGCCTTCGACGGACATCAGCCGACCTGCCTCGACCGTGAGCGTAAGCGGGCAGCCCGGCGTGAGCGCGCCGATGCCCACCATGGAGCCGTCTACCACCATGGTACCGTGCGCGCCGTCCTCAACAGGGGCGATGTAAGCTTCTCCGGAAGGAAAGTTGCCCGAAGCGCCCGGGGTCCGATACACCCCGGGGCTGGCCACGCCCGGGCGCCCGGCCAGCGAGAGCACCATCTCGTGGCCGTCCTTCAGGATACGCGCCGTACTCGCTTCCGTCAGCATGGCCGACACCGCCGCCGTTCGCGCCTCCACCTGGGAGTAGTCAGCGCAGGACGCTCCCTCGCGCAGCATGTCCATGGTCACGCCGGGCATGGTGACCACCCGCGTTCCCTGGGCCGCGGCGTTGATGCGGGCCTGCGTATGGGTGATGGACTTGCTGGTGGGACACAGGGCCACGTCGGCCGCAGCCATGGCGACAGCCACCACGGCCGGAGGCTCCTGGCCGGCCACCTTGCCTTCGGGCATGATGATCAGCTGCACGTCGTGGCCCATGGCCTCCGCCGCATCGTAGAACAGCTTGCCCACTTCCCGCGTGATGTCGTCGGCCACCACTAGCAGCGACTCCTCCGGCTTAAGCGCCAGATTCACTGCAATAATCTGCCGCGCCCGCGCCAGCAATCCCTGATCCATTGTCGCGTCCTCCTCCGCAGCGCCGCCAGACGGCGCCTTCCTGTGTTGCTTTCCGCACGATCGCCTGCGCGCACCGCAGCGCCTCGTGCGCCCCATGCGCCTTGCGGCCGAAGCCCTGCCCTACGCGTTGGGATTCTCCGCCGGAAGGGCGCCCATGCCCTGCAGCACGGTGAACTCGCCGTAGCGCTTGTGGAACAGGGCCAGCTCGTCTTCATCGTAGAAACGGCAGTCGCCGGCGCCGAAGGCCTTCGCCGCCTCGATCATGAACGTGCCCGCCTCGGCAACGTCGGACAGATGAGTAGCGCCCGTCGCGCAACCGGGAACAGCCGTTTCGGTGGTGATGGCCACTCCCACCACCGGCGCATAGGTGGCCGTGGCCGGCTGCAGGATGGAGTTCAGATGGTAGAGCCCGTTGCCGTAGGGCGTAATGTCGAACTGCGACAACGGGAACGTGCGGGCGGGGCGGCCGGTGGCGATCTCCATGAGGGTGACCAGGTCGTCGGCCACAGGCAAGATGCAGCCGTCCTTCACCGTGGGCGAAATCATGAAACCGCGATGGTTCATGATGCGGTTGCCCTTGGTGGTGTCTACGGACAGGATGGCGTCCAGGGGCCACTGTCCTGCGGCGCCGGAGGATCCCTGCGAAGCCACGGCGCTTCCGGCCACTTCCTCGCGGTTCACTTCCGCCATGGAAACCGGCGAGCCCATGAACGGCACAGGCTTATGCGGCGCGGTGGGGGCGTGAGGGCACACGTGGGTGGAGACGAACACGTCGCCGGGGAGCACGTCGCCCTTGGCATGCATGTCGATAAGCTTCGCCGCGCAAGCCAGAGCACACAGGGCCCCGTCGCCGTCGGACACGAAGCCGATGCGCTCGGGCCGCGCACCCAGACCGCCCAAACGGCCCAACAGCCCCATAGTGGGCGCGCTGCCGCCAGACGCACGTCCGCAAGAACCTGGGATGCGCACGCGGACCATGTCCGTGGAGCCCTTCTCGCCGGTAAGCGTGTAGGTTTCCGCATCGCAGGCGGGGTCGATGGTGCGGAGGTAGTCGACGACGGCCTGGCCGCTAGCCGCGGGGCTGTCCAGAATATCAAACAGGTCGAGCAACTGGCGATAGATCATAGGACTGTCCTTTCCATTTCGCCTCATGGCCGCAATCAGGTTGGGCGGGCGGCGCAGCGGCTGCGTTGGGTCGCTAAGGCGTCGGTCGCATCGGGTCTCGGCTGCGTTGGGCATCGGCTGCGCTGGGCCGCCGGAGTCTTGGTCGCGCTGGGCTGCCGAGATGGCTTGCCTCCCGTGCAACGCGCCAGCAGCGCGTCACACTGGAGCCATGCCATGCGAATGCCGCTTTCCAGCCTGCAGCTTTTTCGAGTGCCATTATGACGCTTTCGCCCAGCATGAGAAAAGCCGCCGGCCCAAAAGCGACAAATCGGCACGGTGTTAGGGGCGCCCGGTGCAGACAGCGTCCAGCGACTCGGGCTGGCCGTTGCAGCCGACGGCGGACAGCAGCCAGGGCGGCCGAACCAACCAACGCAGCCGACAGCGATCGGCAGGCCCGACGGGCCACCACGACCAACGCCCCCGCGAGGCCCGACAGCGCAGCGCGGTCGACGCAGCCCGCGAAGCCCGACAGCCCAGCGCAGTCGACGCAGCCCGCGCGAAGCTCGACAGCCTAACGCAGTCGATGCCCCCCCGCGAAGCCCGACAGCCTAACGCAGTCGATGCCCCCCGCGAGGCCCGACAGCGCAGCCGATGCTGCATGAGCCGCTCGATGTAACGGATGACGGTTGTGGCAAAAAACACTGTAACGGATGACGGTTGTGTACGATTTTTTGTAACGGAAGACGTTTATGGCAAGACTCGGCTGCCACAAACGTCTTCCGTTACATCAAGCGCAAGCGCATCGACCCTCAACCGCAAAGCGCGGCTTGCAACCGCATGCCGCATCGTCTGCGCCTCAGCGAATGCGATCGCAGCAGGTCGCCGCTAGAGGATGCGGGTCGGACCGCAGCGCCCGCGATTAACGCGCTGCATGATGCGCGGCCGACGCGAACCGCAGGGCTTGCAGCTAGGCAGCGTGCGCCGCTCGGGGAAGGGGCCAACTGCAGCACCCGCAGCTGGGCGAATCGCAACGTCCGCTGTTGCAAGCACAGTGACCGCGCCGTCCGCCTGAGCCGACCGCCGCAGCTGGGCAAGTTGCAGCGTCCGCTGCCGCAGCCGGCAGCGACCCTACGCCATGCCAAGGGCTATGGCCTGCTCGTTCAATGCGACGAACTGCGGCTTCACCAACTGGGCCATGGCTCTGACAAGCTCTTCCGCGGTAAAGGGGAGCGCCCCTATGCTGGCCGCACGTCCCAGCAGCACCATGTTGAGCGCCTTGCGCGTGCCCAATTGCTGGCAGAGCGTCTTGTCGTCGACCACGGCGAGCCGGGACGAACGCGCCGACCGTCCATGATCGCCCAATCGGGTTGCGCCGTCCGAGGCGCTTGCGCCAACCGAGCACGCCGCGGCAGCCAGGCAAGGAGCGTCAACCGAGCCGTCCTCGCCCAAGCGTGCGCGCAAGCAATCCAGCGCATCCTGGGCGCGGTAGGGGTGCTTCGACAAGGCAGCGGACACCGGCTGAATCGCCGTGCAGGCCGTAACCACCCTGCCGTCGGGCGCCAGGTACGGAAGCACGCGCACCGCCTCGGCCGGCTCGAACGCGATGATGGCGTCAGCACTCCCTTTCGCCACCAGAGGCCCGTGAACCGCCTCGCCCTGAGTGCCCATGCGCACATGGGACACCACGCTGCCGCCGCGCTGGGCCATGCCGATAGTCTCGGCCGTACGCACCTGCCATCCCTTCCGCAGCGCAGCCTGGGCCAACACCTTCGCAGCCAGCACGGTGCCTTGGCCACCAACGCCGGTGAGCAGGACCTCTAGCATGGAGCACCGCCTTTCGTCGATGCGGAGGCCTCGGAGCGATCCGCCGCCGCAAGGGCCTGCGCCTGCCCGAGCGCCGCGCTGTTGCGCCCAGAAGCCGACGGCGCGTCAAACGGACCGTCCGCATCCGATGCGGAACGCGGCACCTGGCTCTGCAGCTCAAAGGGCGCTGCCCCGGTCACGGCGGCGTCGGCGAGGCGGGTCGCCGGTCCCAGCGCATCCGCAGGGCACAGCGATACGCAGAGCCCGCAGCCCGTGCACAGCGACTCGTCCACGATCGCCTGCCCGCGCTTGCCGCTGCGCGCTCCTGCGATTTCCGAATCGAACCCGATGGCCGGACATCCGATAGACATGATGCAGCGCTTGCAGCCGGTGCAGCGCTCGGCGTCGACCGCAAGCGGATTGCCCGCAGGCGCCAGCTGGATGCAGGGGGAAACGAACAGGACGGCGGACGGCCCGGGAAACTCCAGCGCTTCCCGTGCCGCCGCTGCGGCCTCGTCCAGCTGCAGCGGGTTCGCTTCCACGATGCAGGACACACCAATAGCTTCCAGCACCCGCCGAATCTGGACGGGGTCGTGGCGCTGGCCCATAAGCGTGACGCCGGTGCCCGGGTGAGGCTGGCTTCCGGTCATAGCCGTAGTAGCGTTGTCCAGCACCACCAGCGTGATGTCGTGATTGTTGTACACGGCGTTCACCATGCCGGGCAAACCACTGGCGAAGAATGTGGAGTCGCCCACGAACGCAACGGCTTTCTTCTGCGGCTCAGCCACGGCGAAGCCCTGGGCCATGGTGATGCCGGCCCCCATGCACAGGCACGTGTCCACCGCGTCCAGAGGCTGGGCGTTTCCCAGGGTGTAGCAGCCGATGTCGCCGCAGAGCACCGCATCGCGCTTGCCCAAGGCCCGTTTCACCGCGAAGAAACTGCCCCGGTGCGGGCATCCGGCGCACAGCACCGGCGGACGCACGGGCGGGTCGAACCCGCACGCACCATCGCCGGCCTTCAGGGGGGCCGTCTGAACGCAAGCCCGAGAGCTACCGGCCTCGGCGACTTCGATTGCCGGCGTAGAGGGCAGCCCGCTTTCGGCCGAATCAGCCGCTTCGGCCCGGCCATCCCCGCTTCGGTCGACAGGGCCGTCCTGCAACGGAGTCGCATCCTCCCCCGCGCCCCCCGCGCTCAGAAAGCGCGCAAGTCGTTCGGCGATGTCGTTTACGTCGTTCTCGCCGCGGTCGCGGGCATGGCCGGTCAGCCTCCCGCACACGGCAACCGGGCGGCCGGTCTGCCCGACCCGCACAAGCAGCGCGTCTTCCAGCACGTGGTCGAGCTCTTCCAGCACCAGCACCCGGTCAAGCCCCTCAAGGAACTTGTCGGCCAGCGTGCTGGGGAACGGGTAGGGCGTGCCCACTTGCCAGAAGCGGTAAGGCGACAGCTGCCTGCCCGCGCGCACCGCCTGCTGCTCCAGCATGCGCAGCGCTTCCCGAGCATAGGCCGCCGACACGCCGCCGGCAACGATGCCCATCCGCGGACGCAGCGAACCATCCGCTTCGGTCGTGCCGAGCGCCGCCGATATGTCATCATCCCCGTCCCCTGACAGAGCCCATGGCCTGTCTTCCATGGGGTTGAAGGCCATCAGCTCCGGATCGGTAGCGAACAGCTCGGCTATCTGGCGCAGGCGCTCGTTGATCTCGCCGTGGGCCTGAAACGCGCGCTTCGGGAAGATGACCCAGCGCGGGTCTTTCTGGAAACCTTCCGGGGGAACCGGCAGCGCTCGGGTGGTTTCCTCTACGTCGAAGAACGTAGAAGCATGGCAAACACGCGTGGTGGGGCGCACGATCACCGGCGTGCCGAAGCGTTCGGATAGCTCGAAGGCAGCCTGCATCATGGAAAAGCCCTGCTCGGGCGTGGCGGGGTCGAGCACGGGAACTTTTGCGAAGGCGGCGAACCGACGGGTGTCCTGCTCGGTCTGGGACGAGATGGGGCCTGGATCGTCGGCCACGAACAGCACCATGCCGCCCTTCACTCCCACGTAGTTCAGGCTCATGAGCGCATCGCTTGCCACGTTCAGCCCCACCTGTTTGCAGGTAAAGAGCGTACGCGCGCCGGCGTAGGAGGCGCCGGCCAACAGCTCCAGCGCGCATTTCTCGTTCGTGGACCATTCCACATACACGCCCTCGGCCTTCCCCGCGGCGCGCAGCTTCGCGACGGTTTCGATCACCTCGGAAGACGGCGTCCCCGGGTAGCCGGCCACCACGGCCACGCCCGCCTGCAGCGCGCTTTGGGCGAAGGCCTCGTTGCCCATCAGCAGTTTCTTCGTCATCATCTCTCTCGCTTCTGCCCTAGCAATCCGCCAGCGCGGCGCTTGCGCCACCACGGCGGCCCGTTGACAGCATGGGCTGCGGGAATGGCGGGCGCCGCACAGCGAACACGCGCCCTAGGCCTCGGCCATGGCCGCCTTGAAATCGACGATCTTCTGGCGCGCCTCGTCGCAGCCGGTTCCCAGCATCTGCACCGCCAGAATGGCCGCGTTCTTCGCGCCGTTGATGGCCACGCACGCGACCGGCACGCCGCTGGGCATCTGCACCATGGACAGCAGCGAATCCAAGCCGCCCAAATCGCTCGTCTTCATGGGCACCGCAATAACCGGGCACGGCGTGTACGCAGCCACCACGCCGCCCAGGTGCGCAGCCTTGCCCGCCGCTGCCACGATGACGCGGATACCGCGACCAGCCGCCGTAGAGGCCCACTCGTGCACCTGCGCCGGCTTGCGGTGAGCGCTGGCGACCACCACCTCGTAGGGAACGCCGAACTCGTCGAGCTGAGCCATGCAGGGCTCCATCGCCGCCATATCGGACTGCGACCCCATGATGATGCCGACAACCGGTGTGCTCTCGCAAGCCATAGCAATTCCTTTCCGCAGGGTTGTTCGATGCTGCCGACCAGTGTAGCGCTCCCGCCGTCACCAGGCGACGAGCCGGGATGTTTCACGTGAAACATCCCGGGAGAAGGCAGCGCGCTCCTGCCTTTGCCTACGGGTTGCAGCGCTTGCAGGGGACCATGCCGGCGCTCACGGCTTCGTCGCGCGAAGAGAAGTACACGCGGTTATGCTCGGCCGGAAGCGACGAGCAGCTGGGCAGGTGGAACTTCTTCGAGTTCTTGTTGCCGATGTAAATCCCCGCGGCGCTGTTGGAGTCGTCGGAGCCTTCGTTGACGGCAGCACTGGCGCCGTTACCGCCCGACGAACCGCCCGCAGCACCCAAGCCCCCTCCTGGGCCCGCAACTAGCGTGTCGACATCGGCGTTGCGCGCAACGGACATGGTGACCGCAGTGCCATCGCTTTCCGCCACGATGTCTCCCTGCATGTCGGTGCGGTAAACCGCGGTGCCGCAATCCCGCAAGCGAGAAAGGGCGTCGTCGGTGGGATGACCGTAAGAGTTGTCGTTGCTGCAGCTGATCACCGCGTTCTTCGGCAGAGCAGCACGCAAAAAAGCGTAGCAGCTTGAGCCTGCAGACCCATGATGGGCCACCTTCAGCACGTCGCAACCGTCCAAGAAGGTTGCTGCCCCCTTTTCCTCGTTGGAATCAGCGTCGCCCGCGAACACGAACACCGTCTGGCCGTAAGTAATCTTCAGCATGATGGAGTCATTATTCGCGTCGCCATCGTCAGTGCGGGTCACGGGGCCGATGACCTGCACAAGCGCGCTACCCAATTCCCACGAATCTCCCACTTCGGGCACTTCCAGCGAAACGCCTTGGCTGCTCAGGCGGTCGGCCATGGCGTTGAACGAGCGTTGCTCGGCCTGGGTCGCCGAGCAGAACGCCCGACCCGCCGTGGCAACCTCCAAAGCGCCGGCTATGCCCCCGGTGTGGTCGGTATCGGGATGGGTTGCCACCACGTAATCCAAATAGGAGATGCCTTCGCGGCTAAGCGCCGAGTACAGCAGGCTGGAAGCGCTAGGCGGGCCGCCGTCGATCAGCAGGTAGGCCCCATCGCACTGCACTAGGGCCGCATCCCCCTGGCCAACGTCGAAGTAGGTAACGGAGAAGGTGGAGCCATCGGGAACCTCCGGCGCTGCCGCAGCCTGGTCCGACCCTCCTGCGGCACTGGACGTGTCAGCGTCGCCCTTAAAAGATTCCGCCTTGCTGGCAGAATCGCCCGGCCGCGCAACGTTCCCGTTGGTGTCAGCAACACCGTTCTTTTCAGCAATCGACAGCGACCCCTCCGGGCTAGACGCGCTCGAGTTCGCCTTCCCCGCGCCCTCCCCCGCCGAATCCGCCACCCCTTGAGCCTGCGCCACCGTGGAAGGCCCGCCGTTATCAGCTTTCTCCCCAGCCTGCGAGCCAGAGCAAGCGCACAGCGTAACCGCCAACACCGCCAACGTCATAAAGGTAAGAGCCGAAACTCCCGCCCGCCTCAAACCAACCAAGCAATGCCGCGACCAGCCCATATCGCACCCCGAATCCGCCCTTCGGAAAGCATGATCCTTCCCTCGTTTTGGCTCATAATACCCCATGGCCCTGCAGCAGCTCAACACCCGCACAGGACGGTTTCCCTGGCAGAAGCAATGGCCGGCAAGCCAAAAGTCCACGCGTACTTTCCGCAATGCAGGGGTAAACAACAGCAACCGCAATTGGGAAGCTGACGGCAACATGAAAAGGTATTGCTGCGAACGGGGAACGTCCAGTCTTTCTCGGACCCTTATCCTCCATGTCGCTCGCGCCCGCCGCGCCCGTGGCCGCCACCCAGTCCCTGACCGTGATGGTTGCCGGCAGCCTGGTCGGCAGCTGCCTCCCCCTCCTCGCCACTTCCGGCCGGCGACTCCTCGTCTGCCGTCTCCGTCATCTCGTAGGCGGCAATGCGGTCTCGTAGCTCGCGCATGGACAGGGCGGCGCAATCTTCCATAGTGAGACTGGAATCCAAAGCCAGAAGCTCCCGGGCAGCCTGATAGCGAGCAACACCCATGCCGTGGCTATGGGCTTCGTGACGATCCTCGTCGCTCGCATGGCTGCACGTGCCGTGGCAGGGCATTTCCTCGATGAAACGGTCGCCCTGGATGCACAGATGCTGGGTTTGCGCCTCGTTGTCGGAGCTGATCGTTATCTCCATGACGGCGGCCGATTCCACAGAGGCGCGAAACGCTTCGCTTTTGCCCAGCAGCTCCAAAGCCTCGTCAAAGGACCTGTAGAGCAGCGGCGCTTGCTGAAGCACCGCCTCGCCGTCCTCGTTGATGCCACGAACCTCCACCACTATGTCGAACCGGTTAACCCCCAGCTCGATGGACGGATTCACGTCTATGCCCACATAGGCGGTTGGCTCGAAGTAGAGCTTGCACCCCACACCCAGCACGCCCACAAGAGCCAGCGCAACGCACGCCGCCGCCAGCCCCACGCGCCATGTCCGACCGCAGGAGCGAATGACCCGGAAGTCCTTGCTGGAAGCTGGTTCCACGCTCCGCGACGCCTCTTCCTGCGTCCGCAGCTGCTCGATACGCTGAAGAGTTGCGTCAATGGCGGCTCGAGGGGCGTGAAGCTGCTCGAAGGCCTGCCTCACTTGCTGTTCGCTGAAGCTCATGACAGTACCTCCCTCAGCTGCTGCTTGCCCCGGGCAATCCACGAGTACACCGTGTTCACCGGCGCGGCAACTACTTCCGCAATCTCCGGAGCCGTATACCCTTCGCACAGCGAGAGGTACAACGGCGTGCGCGGCGGATCGTCGAGAGAGCGCAGGGCCTCAGCCACCTCGAACAGCACGGACCCTGGCTGCACCACGCCGTCGGATGAGACCAGTTCGACTGTCGCAACCGTTTCATCCAAAGACACGTCCGAGCGCGACCGGGCGCGAAGCATGTCTTTGCACTGATTTATAGCCACGCGAAGCAACCAGGCCTTGCGATGCTCGTCATCCGCAAACATCGTGCCGTCAGCCTGGGCATACTTGATGAATGTCTCCTGAAACGCATCCTGAACGTCGGCTTGGGAGGCGCAATGCAAGGCACAGGCGCGCCATACCGCATCGGCATGCGCCGTCATGGCCCCTTCTATGTCCTTCGCCGACCTCATATTCCCCTCAACGCCACTCGCCGCTTGTGACAGCCTCTCTAAACCCGCTATCAGCAGGAACGCCCTGGTCGTCTAGCCGGTTCTTCTCCCAGCCCCTACGACCGCCTCTTACCAGCAGCGACCATGATTGCCGCCGTGGCCGTGACCGTGGCCTGCACCCCGGCCGTTACCGACGCTGGCACCAGAACCATAACCGTGGCCACCGCCTAGGCAAACACCCTCTTCCCAACGGTCACAAACGCCATCGTTGTCAGCGTCCGCATAGCCACTGCCGCAGCCATAGTCGCCCTGGTCATTGCCGCACCAGTGCTCGGACGGGCAAGCGCCTGCCTCCCAATGGTCGCAGATGCCATCGCCGTCTGCATCCTCGAATCCGGGACATGCTGCAACCGGAGCAGCGGTCTGCGGCTCTTCCGTCTGGCCGGATGCCCGCTCGCCCGCTTGACCAGCTGCATCATCGATGCGCTGAGATAGCTCCAGCTTTCCTAACTGTGCCTGGGTTTTTCCCAGCTCCACAACTTGCGGAACCTCCTCACACGACCATCCGCTGCCACGGGCTGGACCGTTCACAGACCAGCCGGCAGCGCCGAACGCCAGAACCGGCACCACGGCCACGGCCACCACCGCTGCTGCAACTACAACGCCAATCGAACGCTTCTTCATCAGTCGTCTCCTTGAATCTTCGGTTGTCCTCTACCAGCAACACGATTCAGAATGCCGATTCCTTGCAATCGAGTTAGCGCTTCACCTTTTCGCCACAATCCGCAACGGGCACGCCCATAGCACAGGTACCCCCGTTTTTAACGGCGCTCGGGTATGAAGAAGATGAACACAAGCGAGCTTATCAGCAGGAAGAACGGGTAGAACAGGAAGGGAATCACCTGGAAGGCCGAAACGCCCACTCCCAGCTCGGCGCACGCGGCAAGGGCCACCAGCATCTGCGCGCCGTAGGGAATCACGCCTTGGCTGATACAAGAGAACGTGTCCAGTAGGCTGGCCGTCTTACTGGACGAAATGCCGTAAGTTTGGGCCATGTCCTTCGCAATCGGGTTCGCCATAACGATGGCCACGGTGTTGTTGGCGGTGGCCACATCCATGCACAGAACCAGCAGCCCCATGCCCAACTGGCCGCCTTTCTTGCTCTTGAACATGCCTTTTATCCCATTCAGCAGGGCAGCAAAGCCGCCGTTCTCGCGAATGAGGGCACAAATGGCGCTCACCAGCACGGCCACCATGGTGGTCTCGAACATGCCCGCTGCGCCACTGCCCATGTTCGCAAGCAAATCGGTGGGGGCCGTTGCGCCCGTGGCCACCATGATGACAGAGCCCGACACGATGCCCAGCAACAGCACCACGAACACGTTCACGCCCACGATGCCGCCTATCAGCACGATCAGGTACGGCACCAGCTGGATGAGGTCGTAGTCGCTGGTCACCGCGCCGGCGGGCGGCTGGCTGAGGCTCAGGACCAGAATGACCACCAGTGTCACCAAAGCAGCCGGCATGGCGATACGGAAGTTCTCACGGAATTTATCGCGCATGGGAACCCCCTGGCCCTGGCATGCGGCGATGGTAGTATCCGAGATGAAGGACAGGTTATCGCCGAACATGGCGCCGCCCATGACGCTGCCCACGCACAGCGGCAAGCTGAAACCCGAAGCGTTCGACACCGCGATGGCGATGGGAGTGATAAGCGTGATGGTGCCCACCGACGTGCCCATGGAAAGCGACACGAAGCAACTGACCACGAAAAGCACCGCCACGGAAAACTCTGGCGGAATGATAGTGAGCATGAAATAGGCCACACTCTCGGCGCTGTCGCGGCCTACAGTTCCCACGAACACGCCGGCTGCCATGAAGATGAGAATCATGGTGACGATGGTCTTCTCGCCCACGCCGGTGCCCATGATCTCGAGCTTGCGGTCGAAGGAAAGCGACCGGTTCTGGAAGCACGCCACCATAAGCGCTATCAGAAAGATAACCACAATGGGAATGTTGTAGAAGCCCATGGAGATGCCCATGCCGTACTCGAAAAGCACGCCCAGTCCCAAATACAGTACCAGGAACACCCCGATGGGCAGCAAGGCCTTCACGTTACCCTTCTGCATGCAGACTCCTCCCGCCGGTTCGCAACTTACGAATCACCGCGCTCGCACGGCGACGATCAAATGAAACGCAATCATAGCACCGCCAAGAGAACGCAGCTCCGCGCATGCGCCACAGGGGCCACTGCGCCGACGAGGGGCAACGGGCCGCGTCTGCAACGCCCGCGAGTGCAAGCCGGCGAAAGTGGCTGGAAGAACCCGGACGAAGGCGGCGCCGACAACGGAGACGGCGGCGCGAGAGGCGGCAGAGACGACGACGCAAGCAGGCGGCGGAAGCAACGCCTCGGGCAACGACTTGCTCCCGCTATTCGGCAGACTTCTCCACCTCTGCGTCTTCGGGAACGTCGGCATCGTCGGTATAGCTGTACGCGGGAATGGCGGCGCAAGCCACCAGCATGACCGCCACGCATCCCACCAAGGACGCCATGGACCAGGGCGAGGGCATGGTGCTCCTACCCCCGGCCGCCAAAAACGCCGCAGCGCAAATACCTACGCCCAACACCACGGCAGCAGCCGCCACGCCGGTAACGGCCGCAGCCCGGGAGCGACGCAGCCGCACGAGCGACAGAAGTACGGCCGCCGCAAGCCACGATACCACCACGGCCCACATCTGCGGGGCTGTCAGCTGGGCAAACACCGCCCCTTGAATGTCGCAGGGAACAACGCTTCCCACCGTAGGAGCAACCTGCAGCCCCGTCGCCGCGGCGCTTGAATCCGTTCCTTCTGCCTGGCGCTTCTCCGGGAGCTGAGTGCTGCCGCCAGCCTGTTTCGTCACCGTTGCCGCGCTTAACGCGGCTGGAAGGTCGTAGCTCTCGAACGGCAGTTCCGGCGCCTCCACCGCAAAGCCCCCCGCGCCGTCGCCGTCACCGGCGGCGTCCACCGCCAATCCTATGGAGGAAAGAGTCAGCGCCAGCAAGCACGAGAAAGCTGCTGTAGCCAACGCGCGCAGCGGCCGGGCGGTGAAGCCGGCCATCAAGGGGGCCAGCATGCCGAAGCCCGCCCATCCCGCCAGCGGAAACGTTAGCCCCGCATTGGCTTGGGCCGACGAATCGCGCCCGCAGTACAGGCCCCACGCAACGGCTGCGGCCACCACAACCACGCCAAGGGCCGGAGCGTTGGCGATCACCAGGCCCACCCCCAGCACCACGCAGGCGATGAGCGCTCCCACCCACGGAGACAGGGCGCCCACCAACGCCACCAAGCCGGACAACCCCCAGAACAGCGGGTTTGCAAACCCGCTAGTCATATCCATAAGAGACCATCCGCAGGCGGCGAGCACACCGCTGCCGGCAGCCCCCGCAACCGCGGCGCCTACGGCCCGATGCCACGGCGTGATGCGATAGCACAGGGGCAACCCGGGCTCGCGCGACGGCCAGCCCGCCTCAACGGGAAGCTCGTCTTCGAACTGCGGCTCCTCTTCTTCAACGTCGCCTCGCAGTTCGGCATCCACCAGCTCGGCCAGCTGCTTTTTGCCCTTCTTCGCGCTGCCCAGAAACGGCTTCAGCGCTTTGGCGAACTCCTGAACGCTGTCGAATCGCTCGTCCACCTCTGGGTCGAGCGCCTGGAACACCACGTCGTCCAGCTCTGGCGCCATATCCTCCCAGCACAGCGACGGAAGCACCAGCTCGGCGTTCTCGATTGCCGCCTCGGCGCCCTTCAGATCGCGCGCCAGGAAAGGGTTCGAGCCAGCTAGCAACCAGTACATCATGGAGGCAAGCGCCCATTCGTCGCATCGCACGTCGAGCGGCTGCTGACGCATCTGCTCCAGAGGCATATAGCCGATGGTTCCACCGCCCGCGACTCCCTGCCCTGCAGCGTCGGCCAAGGTCGCAAGACCGAAATCGGTTACTTTGACCTGGCCTTTCGCATTAATCAATACGTTATCCGGCTTGATGTCAAGGTGCAGAACGCCGTTCTCGTGCGCCACGCCCAACGCCCGCGACACCGCTTGCAGCACCGCCGCAATCATGTCCAGGGTCAACGTGCTGTCGTATACGCTGACAAACTGGGTGAGAGTTAGGCCCTCCACGTACTCCATGATGAGGTAGGCCGTGGCATCACGAATCTCGAAGTCGTAAACGCCTACGATGCTCTCGTCGTTGAGGGTGGCCGCCGTACGCGCCTCGTCCAAGCCGGGCACGTGGGCGAGCGCCCTCACCAAAGGCTGCCCGTCGGGCCCCAGCTCGGGCTCTTGGGCTGCCGCCGCGCGAAGCGCCGCCTCGCGCGGGTCGAGCCCTTCGTCGCTCTCGTCGTCAGCGACGCCTCGCTCGCGCTCCATGACCAACGTCCCAGGAATTCGCGCGCCAGACGCATCGTAGCCCCATGGCGCCTCGTCGTCGGAAGGCCCGCTGGGCAAGTCGGCCACCGCCGGCTCCGCAGCAGGCGCGACGGCAACCACGCGACCGCCCTCAACCATCACAGTTCCCTCGGCGGCTGCCCAGGTCAAAGGAGCATCGGCCAGAAGATCGCCGATAGCCGGGCCGCCCTCCAACGCTCCGTAGGCCGCTTCCGGCACCTGCATAGAGTAACGACCGGGCCGAGGAAGCGATGCGGACATCACAGCCGGAGACTGTGACTCACCTGCCTCAACTGAGCCCGCAGCAGATTCCGCGTGCGCGCCTTGGCTTTCCGAACCGCCATCCGCACTCGCAGCCCGGGCCGCTGCGGTTTTTCCCGCCTCTGCATCCTCAGGGCCCTCTGCGAGTATCCGGCGTCGGTACTCGTCGTCGCTCTCCCACGGGAGCTGCTCGGCGGATCCGCCATAAGCTCCGGCGATTCCATCGGCTGCCGCTGCCTGCGATGCGCCCTGCCGCTGCGGCGCAAACCGCTCGCTCACCGCATCGGCCCCTGGAAGAGCAGCCCGGGCCACATCGCGCTCGGACAGCTGAATGGTCTTGATAGCCACCTTGCGCTGAATACGCGTATCCCACGCCACCACCACAGAGCCGAACCCCCCGCTTCCCGCATGGGAAAGCGGCTTGTAGCGATTCAATATGAGCTGGTCGTTGGTCATGGGCGTATTATAGCCGCTCGCGTCCGCATGGGCTGTTCGCTGCTCTTCCTTTGCTCACCCTGCACATACCCGCAGGCTGCCATCCGAAAACTCGACGGAGCTGCGCGCGACTCTTTTCTCTGCCTCGAGAACCTGCTCGTATGTCAGCATCTCGCGCGCCTCCTCCACCCAGGGGCCGTCGGAATTCGCATCTTCAACATGTTCCTGAATAACCTGCGTGAGCTCGTCGCTTACCGTCCCGTTGTGAATGTATTCTAGCAAATCGCGAAGCGACCTGTCAGGCAGCGGGCCGCATGCGACTGCTCGCAGTCGCGTGTAGTGCTATGATGACCCCGAGAGACTTCGCATCCGAGAGCGTGCGCCCCTGCGCCGCCCTCCCACCACGAAAGGTCCGCCATGCAATTCACCGACGAGCAGTTCTCCCTGCTCACCAAGCAGCTGCGCAACCTCAAGCAGCGCAGCCCCTTCTACGCGAAGAAGTTCGCCGACATCAATCTGGACGACATCCGCACCCAAGCCGACTTCGAGCGCCTGCCCTTCTCGGAAAAGGACGATCTGCGCGCCGCCTACCCGCTGGGACTGCAGGCGGTTCCTGACCAGGACGTGGTGCGCATCCACAGCTCCAGCGGCACCACGGGCACGCCGGTCATCATCCCCTACACCCAGAAAGACGTGGACGACTGGGCCATCCAGTTCGCGCGTTGCTACCGAATGGCCGGGCTCACCAACACTGATCGCATCCAGATCACTCCTGGTTACGGCCTATGGACCGCCGGCATCGGCTTTCAGCTAGGTGCCGAGCGCATGGGCATGATGGCCATCCCCATGGGACCCGGCAACACCGACAAGCAACTGCAGATGATGGAGGACCTGGGCGCCACCGCTTTGGGCGCCACCAGCTCCTACGCCCTACTGCTGGCCGAGGAGATCGAGCGGCGCGGGCTGCGCGACAGGCTGAAGCTGCGCAAGGGCATCATCGGCAGCGAGCGCTGGGGCGAGAAGATGCGCAACCGCATAGCCAACGAGCTGGGCATCCAGATCTACGACATCTACGGGCTCACGGAAATCTACGGCCCGGGCATCGGCATCTCCTGCGACGAGCACGCCGGCATGCACATCTGGAGCGACTACGTCTACATCGAGGTGGTGGACCCCGACACCGGCCAGCCGCTGCCCGACGGCGAAGTAGGCGAGCTGGTGCTGACCACGCTGCAGAAGGAGGGCGCACCGCTCATCCGCTACCGCACCCACGACCTCACCCGCATCATCCCCGGCACCTGCGCCTGCGGAAGCCCGCATCCGCGCATCGACACGCTGGTGGGCCGCACCGACGACATGTTCAAGGTGAAGGGCTGCAACATGTTCCCCGCCCAGGTGGAAGAAGTCATCAAGTGCACCGACGGCACCAGCAGCGAGTACCAGGTGATGATCGAGAACATCTCGGGCAAGGACGTGCTCACGGTGCTGTTCGAAACACCGCTCGAAGGCGATGCGAAAGCCCGCTGCGAGGAAGAGCTGGCCATGATCTTCAAAGCGAAGCTAGGCTGCACGCCGGATGCGAAGGGCGTGCCCATGGGCGAGCTGCCGCGGTCGGAGAAAAAGACCAAGCGCATCTTCGACAGTCGCTACTAAACAACAGCGCACACCCGAAGCTGCCCCCATCGGGCCGCCGACAGTGCACACCCAAAACTCCCCCATCGGGCCGCCGACAGTGCACGACAAGGGGGTTCTGCACGATTTCCCGCAGAACCCTCCCGCTGTGCACTGCCAAGGGCCCGGAAGGAGACTGCTCGCGCCACCGCTGTGCACCGCCGAAAGCCGGAAGAGGGCCGCTCGCAGCACTGCTGCGCCAGCTACCCCGCAATCACCTTCAGCACGCGCGCCTTCTCGGCCACGGCCTTCATCACCGTCTCGATACGGCGTTCGGGAATGTTGGGATTCTTGGCCAGGATGTCGCGCACCGCTTCGGGATAGCCCTCCAGCGAATCGCCGTCGAACCAGCCGAAACGCCCCTCGAACAGGCGCACCTGGGCGGCCGGCTCCATGCCGTTGTACTTGAACGGCTTCGCTCGGTACAGAAAATCGCCCGGCACTTCCAAAAACTCGGCGTTGGACCATAAGCACGACCCTGTGTCGAACACCGGCGCCAGCCGCGTGACCCGCAGCGTCTCCACGTTGCGGACCACGCCGAAGTTGCGATAGTGACGGTCGCGGTTGGCCAGCACGAAATCGGCGGCAAACATCTTGGCGAGCCCTTCCATCACCTCGTCGCGGTCCAAACCCACATCCACGCAACGCTTCACGTAGAACTGCAGGTCGGAAAGGTTGTTCGGCTGCTTCACGTTGCGGATGAGGTCCCACGCGGCCACCAGCTCCTCGTCGGGCCCCAGCAGGTTCTCGCAGGCAGAATACACACGGCGCCCGTCCTCGAACAGCGTGTAGGGGGTGTACTCGCCCTCGCGCATCAGGCGGCGGTGCAGCTCTGTCGCGGCCACCTCGTTGTACGGCTCCTGATTGACGAAGCCGTAGCCCGCCTTCAGCAGCACGCGCTTGCCGTTCACGATCTTCCACTTCTTCTGCAAGTCGCCGCCGAGCGTGCTGTTCGGGGACGACAGCGTTACGGTCGTGTAGTCGGGCGCTTCGGGCGAAGAGCCTCCCTGATCCTGCCCGAGCGTGAGAAATCCCAGGTCGTCGGTGAAATCATTGTCGAAGAAGTTCACGGCGTCCCACGTGGTGGGGCAATCCTGGTCGTTAAGCCAGTAGCGGTCGGAAAGCGACAGCCCGAAGCTCTTCTCGGCAAGCACCAGCGTGCTCTCCAAGCTGAGGTTCTCCAGCAACCGCTTCACCTGGTCGCGCGACGCCGGAATGGCACGGTGGCGCCACCACGAGTTCAGCTCGTGCTTCGAGATCTCGCCATGGCGATCAGCCATGCCCAGGGGAGCGAACTCGAGGTTGTGTCGCTCGGTGATGCGCAGCACCTGATGCTCTCCCAGGTCGTATTCGAAAGAGAGCACAGGCGTGTTCTTGTTCATGAGCGTGTAGTGCGCGTGAGCCATGCCTGTCTCCTTCTCTGCGATCAGCCGGCCAAGGTCACCCCGCGCCGAGGTCGTGCGCTCCGGCGGGTGCGCCCATTATACTCGACGGCTCGCAACCGTTCGACAGCCGCTACTAAACGACAGCGCACGACAAGGGGGTTCTGCACGATTTCCCGCAGAACCCTCCCGCTGTGCACTGCCAAGGGTCCGGCGACAACCAGCCGGCACCGCACGCCGCGAGCGGCATCCAGCCACAGCGCAACAGGCAGCCTGCGAGCAGCTTTTGCCCGCTAGAACCACTCGCGACGATTCGCCACGTAGGTCTGGTAGAACTGCGCCTGCGACTTGGTAAGGTAGATTACGCCCTCGACAATAGCCACGACCCATACCGCCCAGCTCATCAGGGGCAGCGACACGAAACCGCCCAGCAATGTGATACCCAGCATCAAGAAGGCGGGCACGTAGTAGCGCAGATAGAACTTGTGCACGCCGAAGGCGCCGAACAGAATAGCCAGCACCGCCGCCACGTTGCGGTCAGCGGCGTTCGGGGGCACTGCAGATGCCGAAGGTACCGGTAACGGGGGGGGTGTCGCAGGCGAAACGTACGCGGCGTAAGCCGAAGGAGGCGCAGGGGCCTCGGAAGACGCAGCAGACGCAGGCTGCCAAGGGCCGCCGCCATCCTCCCACGGCGCGTACCTCATCGCAGGATCAGGGCCAGGAACAGGCGAAACCGAGGAAGCGGGCACGCGCGCCGACGATGCAGGGGGCGCCTCGTGAGGACGGTAGCCTTCGGGGGGGATGGGCGAGGCATCGGGACCCGGACCGTACAGCACCTCCTGGGTAGGCGGCTCGGGCGGACGGAACGACCCGGTAGCCGACACGCCGCCAGCGGAGATCGAATAGGGGACCCATCGGAGCGGCTCGGAGCAGCCATCAACGGCAGCGCCGCCGCCCCTCACAACCGACGGCCCCGACACCGCCGCAGAGGACGGCTCGGCTTTGCCCGTCGAAGTCGCCTGCTCCGGCGCCTCTGCGTCCTGTGCCCGAGCAGCACGCTCTTCGGCATCGGTGCCCTGCTGACCGCCTTCTATGACCACGTACCCTGTCACCTTCTACTTCTTCCCGCTCAGCAGCGCAATCAGCTTGTCCTTCAGCAGGATGGCCACCACGGCGATCACCGCCAGCACCACGAACAGCACCACGCTCTCCATCACGCGTCCGTCCAGCAGCCCGTCGGCCGCATAAGTGGACACCACCACGCCAGGGATACGGCCAATGGTGGTGAGCAGCAGAAACGTTCGCAGGGGCATGTCGGTCAGCGGCACGATGTAGGTGAACACGTCCTTGGGCATGCCGGGAATGAGGAACAGGATGAAGACGATGCTGTTCAGCTTGCCGGTTTTCTCGAACTCGCGAAACTTGTCCATGTACTTGACGGGCACCATGGACTGCACGAACGGGGCTCCCAGGCGGTTGACCAGCTCGTAGATGAACGCGCTGGAGATCACGCAGCCGATCAGGATGAGCAGCGCCCCCAGCCACGGGCCGTACATCATGCCGGCCGCCAGCTGCACCACCTCGCCAGGGATGAACGCCACAACCACCTGCAGAAACTGCAGGCCCAGCAGGATAAGGAACCCAATCGGGCCGGCATTGCGCACATCGGCGATAACCCGGTCCACACCGCCCGGCTCGAAGATCTCGGCCACGTAGGGCCACACCAGCAGGCATACCGCCACCACGATGGCGAAGAACGCTATCAGGCCGCCGAACTTCACCAGGTCGCCCTTGGGCATGGTGCGCCCGAAAATCGTGACGGTCGGCTGGGTCTGGGTGGGATGGTCCTGCTGTTGTTTAGTCGTCATGGCGCGCCTTATCGTATTCTTCCTTGAACGCTTCGAACATGTTCTTCTTGGGCGGCTGCTTCTTGGGAGCCGCCTTCTTCGCAGTGCCGGCAGCTTTCGCCGCACCAGCGGGCTTTTTGGTAGCGGCAGCCTTCTTCGCGGCGGTGCCAGCGGGCTTTGCCGCCGACGAGGACTTCTTCGCCCCGCCGGAAGCGCCCTTCTTCGCCGCCGAGGACGTAGATGCCCCCGCAGACTTCTTGGCGCCGGCGGCCGGCTTCTTCGCGGCCGCCTTCTTCCCCGAAGCCTTGTCGTACTCTTCCTTGAAATCGGAGAACATGGTCTTCGACTTCGCAATCTGCTCGCCCGTGGCCCGCGCGCCGGCGTTGATGGCCTCGCCGGCCGCCTTCGCCGCGTCGCTCACCACCGGCTTCGCCTTGTCCACTGCCTTGTCCACGGTCTTGTGCACCTTGTCCACGGCCACCGCCGTCGCCTTGCCGGCCGCCTCGGCCACGCCGCCTTCGGCGTTCAGAGTCGCCGCTGCGTCGGTCACCACGATGGCGCCCAGCTCCACGGAGCCCTCCTCCTGCTGCACGCCTTCGCTTCCCACCTCGGCCAGCGCCACGCCCACGCCTTTCCGGAATCCCAATATCTCGTCGGCGGGGATGGTGCGCTTGCCCAAGATGGCATTGGCCGTAGCCCCGCTGTCGGTGGTCAGCGATTCCACCAGGCCCGTGCGCTGGTTGAACATGACGTCGCCCACGATGCCCAGCGACTCGCCGCTTTCGGTCACCACGGGAAGCCCCAGCCACAGCACGCATTCGTCCCAGTTCAGGCCCATGGCCTTGATGGCTCCGCGGTCGGCGGCGTCGGGCTCGTTGCGCACCACGATACGGCCGTCCACCCAGTCGAAGCCCTTGATGGACACGAACATGTCCTTGCGGCGGAACATCCACAGCACGTCGGGGCGCTTCACCAGAAAGCCGATGCAGCGCTTGGCCCGGGGCGCGAACACGAAACGGCGCACCTTGCCGATGCGCTTCGTGCCGTTCTTGCCCCCCAGCACGCGAGTGCCTTCAAGTTCGTGGGTGGTGATGAGTTGAGTGGCCATGTCCGTTTCCTCCGGTTGCGCCTTCGCGCCCGACGACTATAGCAAAAAGCGGCTTTCCCCACGCACACGCGCTGACGGGTAAGCCGCTTCTTGCGTATTCCTTTAGGTTATCTCAAGGATTGTGCGAGTTCGCACGCCTGCGGAAGCTTACTTGTGCTGAGCGTCCTTGGCGGCTTCGTCGACCTTGTCGGCCACCTTCTCGCCGGCCTTGGCAGCGGCGTCGGTAGCGTCCTTGGCCACCTCGGCGGCCTTGTCCACGGCGCTGCTCACCTGAGTGGCGGCCACGGGAATAGCGGACTCGGCGGCAGCCTGGGCCTCTTCGGCGTTCTTGGCTACCTGGGAGGCGATGCGGGCGCGGGCGGCGTCGATCTTGTCGCGCAGCTCGTCGTTCTTCTGGGAGAACGCCGGCTTCACCTGCTCGGCCACCTCCTGAACACGGCTAGCGGCCTGGCCATACACTTCCTGGCCCTTGGCCTGAGCGGCCTGAGCGAACTCCTGACCCTTGGCCTGAGCCTGCTCGGCGACCTGCTTGATCTGCTCGGCGGCCTGAGCGCCGAACTCCTGGGTCTCGCCCCAGGCGGTGTTCACCTTCTCGCACACCAGAGCGCGGGTCTCCTGGCCGGCGCGAGGCGCGTACAGAAGCGCCAGACCAGCACCCAGAAGGCCACCTGCTAGAAAGAAACCGAGTTTGTTCGCCATAACGTCCTCCTTGGCTTGTTGCAGTACCCGATAGTAAACATCTTGCTTGTTTCCGCAGGCTGCAGCTTCATCCGCAAACGCCTGCAACTTGTCACCTGCCCCAGCTCGCGGGTTGCCGCCCGCGCTCCCGCCGCCGCTACCGTCTGCGCTGCAGGCTTGTCCGAGTTTTCCAAGCCCGCCGCTCAGCCAGTATGTCGAGCAGCGCCAAGCAATCGGTCAGCGAATCCGCAGCCTTTTGCAGGTCCGTTTATTATACGTTGTGCGCCCATAATTGCTTCCGAAAACACAGCCGTTCTACGATTCGTTTTCGCACCGTTAGATTTCAGTTGCGCATCAGGGAGCTTGCCGAAACCTATTGGTCTAAACCCATCTCCAGCTTGAGAGCCGCCAGCTCTTGATCCACCTTGGCGCGGACGTCCACGTTGGAGGCTTGCACGCCGTCGGCGCCCTTCACCTGCACCACCGAAGAGCCATCCGACGGACCGTCGAACTCGCCTTCGACCGGCTTGCCTGCCGCCGCAGCCGCGCGATCGGCGTCGTAGTTCTCCTGCTCGCCGATGGCCGCAGCTTCCGCGCGGGCCTTCTGCTCCAGGTACTGGCGCGCCAGGTCCTCTTCTCCCGCGCTCAGCGCTTCGCGGGCCAGCTTCGCGTACTTCGCCTCCACGCCTAGCTCGTAGTCGGTCGCCTGCTCGTCCAGCTGGACCTTCTTCGCTTCTGCCATGATAAGCTCCTTACCCCGAAACCACCTGGCAGCACCGGTAGACGCTTCACCGCGCCGACGGTGCAGCGGACCACGCCGTCAGTCGCACTGACGGCTACATCAGCCCATCGGCTCACCGGCGCCAGGAAGTCCTGATGACTTGTTCAATCATCGTATCACCAGAACAGAAGCGCATTTCGCAAACAGCACCGCCGCAGCTAACCATTGACCAACCTGTTGCGATTCCGTCAAGCGCCCCAGACTAGCAACCAAGAAAAGCAGCTTTTGGCAGCG
The DNA here is from genome assembly GCF_943193145.1 of Adlercreutzia aquisgranensis. Lineage (NCBI taxonomy): Bacteria > Bacillati > Actinomycetota > Coriobacteriia > Eggerthellales > Eggerthellaceae > Adlercreutzia > Adlercreutzia aquisgranensis. The sequence goes on from NZ_CALPDA010000005.1 coordinate 162,192, forward strand.
GCAAATTCCGAGCGCTTCTCGTAGCCCGTTCTGCGTATGCTTGAATCTCGGAGAATATCAGCCTAAGGCAATCAGTTCCCTGTCGATTGCGCGCCGGAAGAACTCGGACTTGCTGATGCCGCACCGCTTCGATACCGCCTCTACCGCCTCGATGCGCGAACACGGTATCCGAAACGACACGGTTTCCATTTCCTCGTCAAACAGCTTCGGCCGGCCCAAAGTCACCTTGCCGCAACCCTCCCAGGAACCGTTCTCGTATTCTTCCGCCATCTTGTCGAAATCCGCATCGGTGAGGATGGTTCCATCTGCAGTTTTAAACTCCATAGCTCTACCTCCCCATCCCAAGCTCTCCAAGCGTTCTTGCCGAAGGCGGCGTCATCGCATGGTATATCAGCCAATGCCCATTCACGCCCCGTACGGCAACCATTTCCAGAAGCCGCCCGTTGCCGTCGAAACCGACTGCAACATACTCGTCGCGGTCTTTCTGCAGCCTCGGGCTCGAAGCGATAACTCCCTTCCACGCAGCAAGCACATCGTCTTCGCTCAGCTCCGGATGGCGCAAGCAAACTCTAGGATGAACGCCAGTCGAAGCCACCGGGACTCCTTTCTGCGACTATTGTATTGCAAAACCCGTGAACGCCCAAGCAACATTTGGGTACATCGACCGACACCCCAGCTCTACAGGAGCATCTCCTCGTAGACCAGGCCCTTTTCCTGTTCCAGGTAGTCGAAGAATTCGGCACAGGTGAGCACGGGAATGCGCGAGCGCTCGAAGTCCTTCCCGTTGCGCGTGATGATGACGTCGGGCTTCACCTGAAGCGCGCACTGATACAGGCACGCGTCTTCGAAGTCGTCCCACGACGACCGCAATGCAGCATCAATCACGTCTTCGCCCATCAGCCCAACGTGGGCGAACTTCCTCACCGTGGCAAGCCTGCTTCTTCTCCGCCAAACGCCCGGTTCGCCCCGAGGCGGGCGCATTGCAGCATCTAGACACAGCAATGCCTGGGTGCTACCGACAAGACAAGCGGCGAAGAAGCACCCATCCTACTAGCACCGCGCCTCCACCAACGATCAGGGCTGCACCAGCGGCAACGGTAACGTCCACACCCCCCGAAATCACTAAAGCACTACGATACGCCATACCGTAATCACCTAGTAGCCACGGAGAAGGATAATAGGTCGAAAAGACTGTATAAAGAAGAACGACGGAAAACGCCGGGATACGCTCGATCACCAGGGATAGTAACATGCACGTCATGCTTAGAGCCGTTATCCAAAGCGTCGCTATTGCCGCAAGCCCGCAAACCCATCCGAAGTCTACCTGATACACAGCAGAATCTTCTGGCAGGCTCGTCCCACCTGCACTTAACAACAAAGCGTCTTGCGGGACAACTCCCGTAGCCGGCAGCCCAAAAGAGGCACCGCAAAACAAAGCGATAACCACTGTGCACAGCAGCGCATAGCACCCGTATAGACATGTAAGAATCGCCGCCGCCATACAGCTAGAGGCAAACCGAAGGGATCGACTACCTGCTAGAGCGTCAATAGACGACGCCCGCCCTCCCAAAGAGCACCCTGCTCCGCTAATTACAGCAAACACAGGAAGCACGGTCAGCAGAATCCACCCCATAGGAAGAGTAAATGCTCTGTATAAAGAAGGCGCAAAAGGAAACCCGCCACCCACCAGCGACAACAGAGTAGCAGCCTCGGAACGATGCACCCCAACCCCGCCCGTAGGGGCTCCCGCCGAGAGCACTAACCCAAACCCATCAGGCCCTAAGCAAAACGCTATGGGATAAACCAGCGCAATTAGCCAGACCCATCGCGCGTCGATAATAGTCCGAAAGACCTGATATTTCACAAGAGCCGAAAAGCGCTTCAGACGGAACATGTGTCGATTGCTTCCCATTCGCCAGGCGCACCCGAGGGTCGCCCTCTCATCACTTCCTCATAGCCAATCAATCGTCCCTTATCCATGGTCAACACGCAGTCCTGCACAAGCTCGAGCTCATACTTATCATGAGTAGCAACTATAATCGTGACCCCCCGCGCTCTCTCCTGATCGAGAATTTCGCAGGTTTGGGCTATACCAGAAGCATCTAATGCATTGAAAGGCTCATCTAAAAGCAACAGACCCGGCTTCTCCATGATGGCGCAGGCTATACCTAAGCGCTGCTTCATGCCAAGCGAATACTGAGAGAAACGGCGGCGATCATCCGGGTCCAACCCACAGCGCATCAACGACTCTCGAATCTCCTCACCGCCGATGCGACCACGAATCGAAGCCAGCAACTCTAGGTTACGAAAGCCAGTAAGCGTCCCAATAAACGCTGGCTCCTCAATGAGTAGACCCATATCTTGCGGAAATTCTACGTCTTTGCCCACCTGCAAGCCATCAACGGTCACAAAACCAGAAGTTGGAAGAATCAAACCGGCAATGGCCCTCAGCAACATTGTCTTGCCCGATCCGTTCTGACCTCGAATAGCGTAAACACGTCCCGCCGAGAACAAACAACTCACGTCGTCGAGCACGATCCGTTTTCTCATAACTTTCCGAAAGGCAGAAACCTCTACTAATGCCATATTCTAGCTCTCCCTCCGATAAAGCCACGAACCCCCGAAAGTACACCCGAAGGAAACCAACAACGCAAACACAGGGTTGGCAAAATACCCATCCAGGAAGAAATGAACCCCGAACCCGCATACCTGTGCCAAACAAATCAACTTAGAGCAAAGAAGAAACACTCCCAAGACGACAGCGAGCGAAATGGCAAACCTCTTCGTAAGCGCAAAGACACCTGCAAAAAGCACTCCCTCCATTGCAACCGCGAAAAAGCAATTCGCCCACGCTAGCGACACAGAAAGCATCATGAGCGTCCATTGGCGCCTAGCGAGCAACCAACCCAAGCCAGCTTCTTCTCCTAGTCCGAACTGACGAAGCAAAGTAGTTCCCACCTTGTTCCCACTAGGTGCACCAAAACACTGCACAGCCAGCAAGAATACATAAAGGAACGAGACCACCACGGCTACGACGCCAAACAGATAGAGCATTTTTGCCAGCGACTCTCCGTCGCCCATGCGAGTCCTCCATGGGTACATCTCATCGCTCTTGCAAACCTCGTACACCACGACAATGGCCAGGGGGCCTGCGACAAGCTCAGGCAACGAAAACGAGGTGATAGCATTCGAGGAAAACACTAAAATATAGTCCGCTGCGGTGAAACGCATGCCTGTCGCCTCCCCCACGGCCCTTATCATAATAAGCCCCAGGGCAATGGACACAGCCATCCCTACCACTAAGCTAACCAGCATACCGGGTCGTGACTCTGCCTGATACAGCAATGATTTAATCCAGCTACATCTGAGAGCACCCTTACCGCGACCCCGATCCGGTTCGGGTAGTGCTGCGGACCCTCCGCGTCTAGATTCCCACATCGTCGCTTCTCCAAACCCAGGCAATCCCCATCCCCACCGCGAGAGCCAGCAGCAACAGCGTCACGCATATATCGCTGAAGGAGGTATACATAAACGGCTGATCGGGGCGCATAAAAGACATGGGGGAAAATCCAGCCGTGTAGTTCCGGCCAAACAGATAGTTCAAAATGACACATATAAAAAAGGACGAGCACACCAACAGAGGGCGATTTGACAGCATCTTGGAGAGAGCCAAAGGAAGACAAGCCAACAAGCCACACGTCGTTGCAATCAGCGCCATATAGCGCAGGTTGTACACTAGGGGGTCTGCATAGTACAAATCGTGCCAGAGCGACTCATTGAAAATAGGAAAAAGGCCAGATGCGACGCTTGGCTGAACAAGCGGCAGAAACATGCAGGTTAGGTAAAAATCTAACACCAGAGGAACACATGCCACTATGACACCCATCGAAAACACGATCAGAACCTTTGCCCCATAGTATGCTGCTCGAGAGCTGCGTATCGTCACTTGATTTGCCCAACCCGTCTTTTTGTCTAGGTAAAGAGTATCGGAATAGGGAACGCACACAAGCAAGGGCAGAAAGAAAAAGAAGATCGTGGGAAACACCGTGCCAAACCACCCTCCAAGCCAGCGGTTATATACAGAGAGCGGGTACCCCCACTGCAATATGTACATTGCCTGTTCCGTAGCTTCTGGAACTACAAACAGAACAATGTGACAAACAACGAAGATCACTCCGATAATCATCGTCGCTAGGAAGCGTCCGGAGGAAAAAGCACGTCGAGACTCAAGAGCCAGCACCCTTATGAAACCCATCAGTTCACCTCGATCACGATTTCAGTAGGATAGTCCAGCATGACCAACTCGAATGGCAAATCTCGGGCTTGCCTGCTTGCAACGTTATCAAGCACGTTAGAGGGAATATCGTACACAAGTACATATGATTTAGACTCGCCAGGCAATACACTGATTGTTGCCCCGGCTTCCAAATCGTTGAAATAGAAAATGTTGCTGGGACTATAGATGGACTTCCATACACCCGATTTCAGGTATATAGGAGGCAACGACACCTCTTCAGATGACTCGTTCTTCAGAAGAAGGTCAACCATGAGATACTGGGCACGATTCGACTCTCTATCCACAGAGCCGAGGGGAACCCATCCATCATGCAGTTCCATCAACTCACGCTCCCCGTAAAACCGAGGATTGCTAATTTCAATGCTTACCCCTTGGGGGAGAACTTTTTTGTCCGGTTTGATACCCGAAAGATCAACAGACTCGCCCAGTTGAAAAGTCCGCCGCTCAGTTTCTGCGATAGATCCTTCAGACCTCGAGGTTTCCTCCCGCCCTTCTGTTTGCCTCTGAACCACAAGGTCACGAACCTCCTTGTTCACCTGCTGAACCCTGGCGAAGGAGAGCCCCGCGGCCAATACTAACATCACCGCACAACACAATACGATGGCGCGACGCCCTCCTCGCCCGATCATACTGGCCTCCTAAAATGAGACGTTCTTTCCCTTAGACGCTATCGGGGCTCCACAGACCCGCCGTATACATCGTACCGTTGTAGCTGTCGTTCCGAAATTGCAGCTGACAATAGGCTGTAACATTTGTTTGGGGCCTGTTCTCCCAAATATAGTTTGTCAAGTATTGCGTTGATCCTCGTCCTACAGGAATCCAAGCGCTCCAAGCATATGCAACGCCTTTCTGGACGCCAATAGCTCGAACAGTAGGTATACCTGCCGTACAGGTGTCGCAATGCACGTACACGGATGTTGCATCGTACTTTGCCCGCTGCTCCGTGTAGGCGCTCTGGTTATACGAGAGGTTGAAAGCATACGGGGTGTCGGCGCTGTTTCCCGCAAACGCCAACACCGTCGGACACAGGGCAGCAGCAAAAGCAGCGCATAGACCTACAGAAAAGACTTTCTGTAAAAACTTTCTCATGGCGACAATCCTTTCATTCAAAGGAGTATATACGCCGGCGCATGGAAAGGGTAGCACGACCATGCCCGACGAGGCCGCCTTCTCGAACACACTTTTTTCTCCTGGCGTGAAGAAAAAATGATACCTTATTACTTTAATCAGATATTACTCTTCTCTTCATAACTCATGCCTTTGACTAAGCAACGTCTCCAACACTTCGAGACACGCAATTCTTTCTTCGCCTCTCTTTCGCACCACATAGAGAGGAAATGAGAGTCGCTCATCTAGCTCAACGAGCCCTAGGTCGCGACTGGTCGCATCTCTATTACCCACAAGCAAGATACCGTTTCTAACGCAAAAGTCATTGTTACTCTCTGTCTGCAATCCAAGGCGAAAAAACTTCGCATGCAGCCCTACCGCTTGAAATCGTTGCTCGACGTGGTCCTGAACCGAGGGATTACACAGCCCCGCCAAAGGATAGCAACACACGTCCGCCAGTGTGACGCCGCTTCTTCCAACCAAAGGATGGTCAGGCACCGCCACAGCATACAAGGGACAGTGCGACAAGACATGATAGACGAGATTCCCTGCGCACATGACTGAAGGCGTCACAGCCAAATCTACCGCACCCCTTTCAAGAGCACTTAAGCACGCCTCATCAGGATAAGAATAAATTCGAACTCCCAGACAAGGGGCAGTTGATAGCATTTTCTCCCTTGTCGTCTCCAGCCAACTGCCCAGACCTGAAACATTGCTTGTTGCCGCAACACGCACCGTTTCCGCGTAGCCGTTTTCCCTCGACGTCTGGCGTTTCGACCCAACACCGCCCTGGGAAGCCAGGTCAAACCTCCCATAGGCTGTAATAACATCATCGATCAGAGGCATTAACTCCAATGCGTACTTCGTGGGCAACAGTTTTCCTCTACGATTTAGTAATAGGGGTCGGCCGACATATCGCTGCAGAGAGTCTACTGCCTTTTTCACTGCTTGTGGAGTAACTCGCTCCCTGTTGGCAGCTTTCGCATATCCCCCCATCTCTATAACCGCCTTAAAGTATGCCAGGTGGTTGGGATTAATCACGCTACCTCCCTACAGATCCGTCTTCGCGTCGAAAGCGGTGGGGATGGTAAGGCCCGCTCGCTTCGTAGCCCTTTCTGCGCCTAATCGAATCTCGGAGAATATTAGCCTAAGGCAATCAGTTCCCTGTCGATTGCGCGCCGGAAGAACTCGGACTTACTGATACCGCACCGCTTCGATACCGCCTCTACCGCCTCAATTCGAGAACACGGTATTCGAAACGACACGGTTTCCATTTCCTCGTCAAACAGCTTCGGCCGGCCCAAAGTCACCTTGCCGCAACCCTCCCAGGAACCGTTCTCGTATTCTTCCGCCATCTTGTCGAAATCCGCATCGGTGAGGATGGTTCCATCTGCAGTTTTAAACTCCATAGCTCTACCTCCCCATCCCAAGCTCTCCAAGCGTTCTTGCCGAAGGCGGCGTCATCGCATGGTATATCAGCCAATGCCCATTCACGCCCCGTACGGCAACCATTTCCAGAAGCCGCCCGTTGCCGTCGAAACCGACTGCAACATACTCGTCGCGGTCTTTCTGCAGCCTCGGGCTCGAAGCGATAACTCCCTTCCACGCAGCAAGCACATCGTCTTCGCTCAGCTCCGGATGGCGCAAGCAAACTCTAGGATGAACGCCAGTCGAAGCCACCGGGACTCCTTTCCGCGACTATTGTATTGCAAAAATCGCAAACACCCAAGCAACATTTGGGTACACCAGTCATCACCCCAGCTCTACAGAAGCAGCTCCTCGTAGACCAGGCCCTTTTCCTGTTCCAGGTAGTCGAAGAATTCGGCACAGGTGAGCACGGGAATGCGCGAGCGCTCGAAATCCTTCCCGTTACGCGTAACGATGACGTCGGGCTTCACCTGAAGCGCGCACTGGTACAAGCACGCATCTTCGAAATCATCCCACGGCGACCGCAACGCAGCATCGATTACGTCCTCGCCCATCAGCCCCACGTGGACGAACTTCCTCACCGTGGCAAGCCTGCTTTTCGCCTCTGCAGCCAAACGAGACTTCCCCCCGTCGGTGAGCAGGTAAAACAGATCTGTAAGTTGAGTCGGGCAAAGCCAGAGCTCTACCTCGTTGATCGCACCCAGGATGAGGAGCTTGCGCGCATCCGCCGCGAACGGCTGCCGGTCCGCCATGCAGTCGAGCACGATGTTTGTGTCGACAAAAACTCTCATACCAGCGCCTTTCGCCCGTCCCCCAACCTCACGCGCTTAACATCCTTGAGAGACAGACCGGCGAAACGGCTCGGTTCCGACATGCGAAGGCTATCGACCAGAGCAGCAGCCTCCGCAAGCTCCTCAGCCGTATGACGACCAGCCGCCCCGCGCCCCTCGAACGGAAGCGCGCGGTTCTCGATCACGTAGTCGTACAGCCGATTCACCACCTGCGAGGCATTCGTGCCCAGCTCCTCGAATACGCGATTGCCCGCCTGCTTCTTCTCCGCCGTCATGCGCGCTGTAACCATAGCTTCCGCCATAAGCAGCTCCCTCATATATGTTGTACGTTGTACAATATCATGAGGAAGCAACTCCGTCAAGCGCCCAGCATGCCTCGAAACGACCGCACTGCAGCACCTAGGTGCTCACTTCTTCTTTCGGTTGCCCTGTGCGACATACAACAACACGCAGCACGCCACGGCCGTGCTCTACAGGTCGGCCTTCACGTCGAAGGTGGCGGGGGTGGTGAGGTCCACCCGCAGCTCGCGCAGGACGGGGCCTTCCTCGCGCTGCTCGCGCAGAGCGTAGGCGATAGCCACCTCCATGTTCGGGAATGCCGAGGCCAGAAGCGACAGGTTGCCGGGATGAAGCGTGAGCGCGTCGTTTTCCGGGTCGTCCTGGAAGGGGATGCGCAGGGTGGTCAGCAACTGACGCACCGGAGCGCGGTCGGCGCCGAACACTTTCGCCGTCTTCAGGAAGTGGTCCTGGGGCGACAGCGCGTACAGCGGGTACTGCCTCGCGTAAGGCGTGTTGGCCAGGTACACTTCGCCGGTATGCTTGTTCTCCATGGAGCAGTAGTGCACACCCAGCCTCAGGTCGCGCTGGGCGGCGAAGGCGAGCAGCTCCAAACACGCCTGCTCGCTACCCTGCACCGGCAGACCGCCAGCGTAAGCGTAGTCGTAGAGCACGCGGTAGGGCGAGGGCTTCAGCAGGTAGCCGCGGCGGGCGAACTCGTCGGCGTTGAAGAAGGGGTAGCCCAGCTCCAGCAAGTTGATGCCGCGCGCCCCGATGGCGTCCAGGCGCACCAGCAGCGCCTTCATGAGTTCCAGCTGGTCGGGCAGCACCGGCATCTCCACCATGACGTCGGGGATGTAGCGGGTGGCCAGCGCCATCTGAGCCAGCGTCTCCTCGATGGCCGGAGGGAACATGGGCGCGCAGGGGCTTGGGCCATTCGCGGCATCGGGGGATCCCGCAGCGCTTGCACCCTCGCCGGCTGCTTCGCCCTGAGGGGCGCTACCCGTCGCCGGCACATCGCCCTCCGCTTCCGCTTCCGCGCTCGGCCATGGCACGTCCTCGGTCTTTACGGAGAAGCGAATCTCGTTCAGCCCGGCGTCCCGCAGTGCCTCAAGCGTCGGCTCGTCGACACCGAATCCGCTGGTGTACAGGCGCGTGTGCACGTTGGGGTACAGCTCGCGGGCGCGTTTGAAGAAGGCGACGGCCTGGTCCTTGTGCAGCAGCGGTTCGCCGCCCGTAAGCGCGAGGTGAGTGTAGCGCACGCCCTGGCTATGACGCTCTTCCAGCTGGCCCACCACGTCGTGGAGCACGCCATCGCGCCCGTCGAAATTCGCCTGGTTGGGGTTGAAGCAGAAGAAGCAGCGCTTCGGGCAACGCGTCGAGGTGATGAACGTCTCGGTACCGATCCCCACATTGCACGCCGCGCACGCCGACGAACGCCAGCCGCGCAGCAGGCTCTTCCCGTCATTGAGGATTTCGACGCTACTATTTATATAACTACGTAGTTTATTAGGCAATGGAGAGACAGCGTCGCGCTCGCTCATGAACTGGGGACTTTCGGCCTCACGCGTGTTGGCCGCCACAACTTCGCTAGCCGACTCGCCGCCTATCGCTTCCGGCACCCGCTCGGCACGAAGCTCCTCGTCACCGTCTGCCGCGTCACCCTCTGTCGCGTCGAGCGCAGCCATGCCGTCCGGCGCGTTGCCACCAGCGACGGGTTCCGCAAACGGCAGCCCCAACCCCGCTACGCTTTCCGCGAAAGAGCGTTCGATGTCCACATAACATTCCGCATACGCGCGCAGCGACGGGTTCTGCACCTCGTCCAGCACGCCAGCCATAATCTTTCGAATCATAAGCCCTGCTCCTCGCCCTCGCTGGCCACCTCACCGGTTTCCTCCGAAACCGTCACAGCAACGGAATCAACACTTGCGTAAGGCCTGGCTGCGACGCACCGCAGTATCTCCTCGATCGAGCGCTCGATGGATGCTAGCCGCTCGGAAGAATCGCCGGCGTTTTGATCGGCGCTCTGCAGGCCAAGGCGGAGAAAATGCAGGAACGCTTCGGTCCTGGTCACTCCGGCTTCCTGGGCGTATTCCGAAACCAGCTCCACCTCGCGGCGAGGCAAGCGCATGGTAACGGGAAGCCTTGTCTCCGCACAGCCAGCCATGGCCCGTCCTTTCGTATCGCAAATGCATCGCAAATTGTATCACGTTTGCAATACGATTGCAGCCGCACGCCCACCGCCTCCCGAAAACAACCCAAGCCAAGCTTCCGGCAAAGCACGCACCTTGGGCCGCCAACGCCAACATGCAGAAGCAGCACAAACAGCAAAATCGTACATAGCGAACGTGTTCGTACACTTTTTCGTGCGAACATGCCTGATATGCACGATTTGACGAAACCCAGCCACGTGTGTAAACTTATACATAACATATGTTATGTATAAGTTTTCTTCACTGGAGATTCCAAATGAACTTCCGCGTCGCCGAGGACATAGAGCTCGTCAAGCATCTCCGCGGATGCACCGTCCAGGAGCTAGCCGACTCTTGCGGCACTACGCCTATGAGCTTTAGCCGATGGGCCCGCGGGGCAGTGCAACCCTCCCACGAGCTGCTCGATTCTTTCTACAACGACGCCTTTAACCGCGGGATTCACCTTAACCAGATTAAAACCCAGCTCTACGAAGAAGATCTTCCCCCAGGCAAACTGCTACTCTTCCATGGGTCGAAAAGCGGAATCGACGGGCCGCTCAAGGCAGATGCCTCGCGACTCAACAACGACTTCGGACAAGGGTTTTACTGCGGAGAGCGCCTCGACCAGGCTGCGATGTTCGTCCACGGATTCCCGCGCTCTTGCCTCTACATGCTGAGCGCCTCCACGGCCGGCCTGAAAGGGATCCGCTTTACGGTCGACCAGGACTGGATGCTCTCGATCGCCCTGTTCCGCGGCCGACTGAACGCATATGCCGACCATCCTCGCCTACTTGAGCTAAAGGCCAGGGTGCTCTGCGCCGACTTCGTGGTAGCCCCTATCGCAGACAACCGCATGTACGAGGTCATTGACAGCTTTATCGACGGCGAGCTCACAGACGAGCAATGCCGCCATTGCCTTTCCGCCACCAACCTGGGGAGCCAGTATGTTCTGCGAACCCAGCGCTCAATCGAGAGAACAAGCCTCCTCGAATGCTGCTTTCTCTGCTCCGCCGAGAAAAGGCATTACGGTGCCCTTCGAATCGAATCGTCCCGATCGGGGCCGAACAAAGCCAAGGCGGCAAGAAGGCTGTATCGCGGCGTCGGACAATACATAGAGGAGGTGCTGGCGTGATTGCCCTTCCTCGCGAACCCGACATCGCCGCCTGCAGATTCCAGGCAGACGTGTTCGAGAAATCGGCGTCGGTATGCACCTGCAGCTCGGCAGTTTTTGTGCGCCGGTTCATGAAATCGAACCTTGCGAAGGACATGGACACCGACCCGTTGTCGTTCGGCGTCTCCACCCCCGAAGCAGCTCTTAGGCTCATCGAGGAGGAATACGGGACCAGCTCGTACGGTTCCGTCAGATACAGCGAGGAAGTCCTTCGCTGGATGGGCTACCTCTTCCGCTATTGGGCAAGCGCCTACGGGGAATCGAGTCGGAATATTTACCGGATTGTCGGCGCGCGCGAACTGTGCGGCCTTTTCGAGGCATATCACTGCCTCGACCCCGATCAAGCAATCGAAAGAATCCTGGAATCGAAGGGCCTCAATCCCCAGCTGAACATTATCGATAAGGGGGTTAAGGAGCTACGGCGCATTCGCAACCAGGGGAAATACGAGTACTACATCATAGAACTACCCGAACTCATACAATTGAGCACCGAAGGTAGCGAAGGGGACGCCGCTGAAAGCGCCAGCGAGACGACGCCGGGTCCGAAATAGTCCCCGACCCAAAATCCCGCACAACCGTCCACTTGCGCAGCGTTTCGTGATCAAGGGGCCGGTTGTGCGGTGCATATCCGTTCACTTCGGCATTAGGCGCATGCGGCGGAAAGCCACCGCTTGTCGCTCTCGACAAACTGCTCCATGGCCTGGCCCAGCGCGAAGTAGATGCGGCTGGCGTCGTGCGCGTCCAACGACGCCACCACCGAGCCGAGCCACGCGCCCAGGTGCTCGTCGGCAAAGGCCTTCTGCACGCGCAGGCCCGCCGCAAAAGCGTCGTCACCGGTGCCCGCAGGCGTGTCCACAGCCGGCTCGCCAGCACATGCATCATCGCCAGCCTGGGCCGCCTCCCACGAGCGCTGAGCCAGGGCGGCCATGAAATCCAGCATGAGCGGCAGGTAGTCCTCGGGGAAGTTGCCCTCGGCATCGGAGGCCAGCCCGGCTTCGCGCAGATAGCGGCGCATATCGATGGTGGTCTCACCGAAGATGGTGTTCATCTGGCCGGCGTACACGGACTCGTACAGCTTCACCGACTTGTCGCCGGGCACCAGGAACAGCTGGTTGAACGCCTTGTGCGCCGCGGCCACGAAGTCCGGCTCGGCCGCCCGACGAGCCCGCAGCTCCTCCACGGCCGCAACCAGCAGCGACACGTCGTAGCCGCCCTCGGTCAGCACCACGGCTGCGTCCAGCGCATCGTCGCTCAGCAACGCGTCCATCACCTCGTCGGTAGGCTCAGCGGAAAGCACCACGTGGAACAGCTTGTAGGCATAGAACCGAGCCACCAAAAGCTCTGCATCGCATTCGGAAAACCCCATAGCCAACGTCCTCTCTAAAAAGAAGGGCCGAAAGCGCTTGATGCGCGCCTTCGGCCCAAAGCCTTGCAATCAACTGCGCAGCGCTAGCTTACCACGCAACCTCAACCGGCGTGCCGGACTGGGCGGCCGGCTTCACCTTGATGACCAGCGACGGCTTGGTCATGTCGGCGCCGGGGTGCACCGTGGTCTCGCTCACCAGGTCGGAACCGTGAGCCTTCTTCAGCTCGTCGATGTCGCCGAACTCCAGTGCACGGTTCGGGCACCCGGCCACGCAGGCAGGCTGGCCGCCGGCCTCGCGGATGGCGTAGCACGAGTCGCACTTGCGGGCGATCTTCGCAGCCTCGTCGTACACCGGCACCTGATACGGGCAGGAGTTCACGCAGGTCTTGCAGCCGATGCACACATCATCGTCGTGCAGCACCACGCCGGAGGCATCCTTGTACATAGCGCCGGTGGGGCAGTTCGCCACGCACGCCGGCTCCTCGCAATGGTTGCAGCTGAACGTGCAGGAGAACGCCTGCACCTCGGGAAACGTTCCCACCGAGAACGTGTGCGCGTTGCGGAACGCCATGTTGCCGCTCAGACGGTTCTTGTCCTTGCAGGCCACCTCGCACGCACGGCAGCCCGTGCAGCGGGTCATATCAACGTAGAAACCCATAGCCATGTCATATCCCCCTTCACCTATGCGACAGGCATGCCGTCGGCCGCGCGCTGAGGCACGTCGCAGTCCTCAGGAATAGCGGCGCCGGAATACTTCTCGATGTTGCAGACGTAGTTGTTGTAGCCCGAAACACCCATGCCGCCGTACTCGTTACCCAGCAGGTAGTTGTCGGAGCCGGCCTGGTCGATGCCGGTCTTCTCGTCGACATCCACCCACGCGCCATGGGGCACGCCCACAACGCCGGGCACGAGGATGTCCATGAGCGCAGCCTTGCGCAGGCCCTGGCCGGCAGGCGTGGTGATGAGCACGGTGTCGCCCTCGGCAATGCCCTTCTCCTTCGCGTCGGAGGCGTTCAGGAACACCGGGTTGCCCCAGGTCTCACGCAGCCACGGGCAGTTGTCGAACACGGAGTGCGAACGGCGCAGGTAGTGCGGGTTGTACATGAGGTACGGATACTCGCTCTTCTTGCCGCCGACCTTGCCATCCTCGAAGGTGGACTCGTAGCCCACGCAGGGCACCACGTAGGTGGGATAAGGCTTGTACTGGTCGATTCCAGGGTACTCGAACGACTTCATCAGGTTGTAGCGGGCCTGGCAGTAGATCTCCAGCTTGCCCGAAGCACTCGAGCGCGGATTGGCCTCGGGGTCCTCGACGAACTTCTGGTAGCCGATGTGGCCCAGGCCGTCGTCCTTAGTGCGCTTGAACTGGTAGCCACCATTGGACACGAAGTCCTTGATGGAGATCTTGCCCTCCTGGGCCTCGCCTTCCACTTCCCATTCCTTGATGTCGGCGTCGGTGATGGTCACCAGGGGAACCATTTCGCCGCCGTCCATCACCTTGCTGCTGGCGATCTTGTTGAAGAAGGCCTGCTTCTCGGAGGCGCCGTAGGCCAGCGCCGGGTCGATGCCCATGGCCTCCAGCAGCAGCGTGCTGATCTCCTGGTCGGTCTTGGCCTCGCCCAGGGGCTTGGTAACCTGCGAGTAGCAGTACACGAACTCGCGATTGCAGGTGGTCACGTCGCCGACGCGCTCCCATTCGGTGGTCACCGGCAGCACGATGTCAGAGTACAGCGCATTGGTGGTCATGAACTGGGCGCGGGTGAGCACGAAGTCAACAGCGCGATGGGCCTCGATGCCGGCCTTCTGGTGCAGCGAGGTCTGCAGCGTGGCGTCGGTTACATGGAATATGCCCTTGATGGGGCCCAGCGTGGTGGGGACGGGCTCGTGGAACGCGCCGTAGCTGTTCGCTACGTCCAGAAGCTCGCCGCCGCCGTTCAGAATGAGGTCGTACAGCTGCGGCTGGCGCACGCCGGTAGACACCGGGTTTTGGGTCTTGGGGTTCGGCGACGAACCGCCCGCCACCAGGTTGGCGCCGTAATTGCCGGCGTTGGCATGGTAGTTGCCGCCCGTAGCGTGGCCGGACTTGCCCATGTGGCCGCCCATGGCACCCAGGGCCATCAGCATCTGGGGGATCATCTCGGCGCCGTTGCAGCGCACCATGCCGTAGTTGTGCAGCAGCATGGTCTTGTTGTTCTTGCCCAGGATGCGCGCGAAGGCGGTCACCTGCTCGGGCTTCACACCGCAGATGGGCTCGGCCCATTCGGGGGTCTTCGGGGTGTCGTCGTAAACGCCCAGGACGTAGTCCTTCAGGTTCTCGTCCAGCTCGGCGTCTTCGGGCATGGACTCGGCGTCGAAGCCCACGGTGTACTTATGCAGGAAGTCCCAGTCGATGATGTCGCCCTCTTCCTCGTCCAGGCGCAGCATCTCGTAAGCGGTAGCCAGCATAAAGGCCATGTCGGTGCCGTTGCGAACCGGAATCCAGTCGGCGTCCAGCATCTGGGCCGAAGCATTGAACAGCGGGTCGACGGTCACGAACTTCGTGCCAGACTCCTTGGCCTGGATGAAGTAGTAGGTGGGCGTGCCGGCGGCCGACCAGGTGGGGTTCGAAGAGTACATGATGATGTAGTCGGCGTTGGGCAGGTCGAAGCGGTCATTGGCCTCGCCGCAGTCCACACCGGGCAGGCCGATCATGTCGCAGCCCAGAGTGTAGGTGCCGTGGGAGGTGGTGTCCCAACCGCGCACGCAGCCGCACATGAGGTTGATGGCGGCGTCGGGAGACTTGCAGTAGAAGCCGGTGGGGCCCAGCTCGTCGCTGATGCGCTTAATCTCTTCGACAGCCAAGCTGATGGCCTCATCCCAGCTGATGCGCTCCCACTCGTCCTTGCCGCGCATAGCGCCGTTGGAGTTCTCGCCGCCGCCGGGCTGCCAGCCCTTGCGCTTCAGCGGGTACAGCAGACGGTCGGCGCCGAAGCACTGCTGCTGCTGGGCCTTGCCGCGCACGCAGCCGCGCTGCTGCGGATACTCGGGGCTATCCTCGTGGGAGTCGTCGGTCTTCTGGCGAACGACCACGCCGTCTTTCACCATGACCTTGTTCACGCAGCGGCCGCCGCAGTTGTGCCAGCACGCCGCGGGCACCCAGGTGCCGCCGGCCTCGTTGTTCGTGGGCTTAGGATGCTCGACGTCGGCCACCGCGTTGGTGGGCTCTTCGGGCGTCTCGGGCTCGGGCTTCGGGTTCTCCTTCACGCTGGTGCCGTTGCTGCACCCCAGCGCGCTCAGAGCCGCAGCCGACGCAGCCAGAGCGCCGCCGGCCTTCATGAAGGTGCGGCGACTCAGCGACCCTTGCGTGGCGGAATCGGTCTTACGTTCCATCTTTCCCCCTTCTACTGCACTTCGGATACGCCCCCCGAGGGCTTCCTCGCAGCCTTGGCGGTGTGATGTCCGCAAAACTCGCGGCTCTACACCGCTTCGACCCCCTCTCAGGGCCTATCCCCCTGTGGAGCCACGTACGGCTCCCCTTGAGGTGACATACTATAGCGATTCACTAATTCAGTCAATCCCTCTGTTTAAGGATGTGCATTGCTGTGCAAAGCGACGCACATTGCACAATCACGAGCATCTCCCGCCCTGCCTCATCAAAGAACTGATTGGGCGGGAGATGTCGGCAATAGATCAGAACACCAATGTTTGGCTATCATGGTTTGTTGTCTAACTTCTGCTCTGTGACCTGCTGCTTTCGCAAAAGCCATAGCAAGAATCGCTGTTTTAGTCGCAAAAGTTATAGCCGAAAACGCTACTTTAGCCGCAAAAGTCGTAGTCATAATTGCCCATTCGGGCGCAAAAGTCATGATTGAAGACGCAGGAACACAAGTATCTGCTGGGGAACCTCCACTTCCCTGCGAGCTGTTAGATGCGCTACGGAGCGAGGCAGGCGATAGGCACCACCAGCACGCCGTCCTCACGCTGGTAGGCATACTGGCCAAGCCCTTCCACGACCGCCGTGAACACAGGGGCGCCCGCTCCTGCAGTCTCCATTTTCGAGGCGAGACGCAGGAGATTCTTGGCTGCCTGATCAGCCTGGCTATGACCTAGCTTTATCTCGATTGCGGCCCAGCGACCGTCGTAGGACTCGACAATCGCATCAACTTCCAGATCGGCACCGTCGCGGTAGTAGAAGACTCGCGCCTCGTTCGCCTCTGCGTACACAAGCAAGTCGCGCATGCAAAGACATTCGAAGAGAAAGCCGAAGGCGTTAAGATCGCCTTGTAGCTTCTCCGGCGTCGCGCCGAGGACGGCCGCGGGTAGAGACGGATCGACGAAATGGAACTTCGGCCTGCGGTTTATACGTACCGAGGAGCGCAGGTTAGGCGACCAGCCGGGTATCTCCTCCACAACGAATATCCTTCGCAGCGCCTGCAGATAGTCCTCGACCGTCTCTTTGGAAAGGGCGTCCGCTCCCCCAGCAGCCGTCATGTCGCGAAGCATGGTCTTCGTAGCCGTGGCCTGCTCGGCGTTGCGCGCCAGCGAATGCAGAAGCCTGGATACCTTCTGCGGATCGCGGGCAACGTCGTCGACACGCGAGAGGTCGTCCTCGGACACCTCACGCACGTAGCTGCGAGCCAAACGCATGGCTCGACGCAGTTCCGTATGCTGAACCGCCGGCCATCCGCCCCGCATTACCCAGTCGCACAGGTCGTCGAGGGTAATCGACGGCGCGGTGCTGTCCGGAATGTTGCCTGCAAACAGGTCGCCCAAGGACACCGAGCCGTCAGACTTTCCTGACTCGAAAAGCGTCATCGGGCGCATGCGGACCTTCTCGATACGACCAACTCCGCTGTGAAACGGCCGCTCCTTTCGCGGAACCGCGGATCCGGTGAGCACGTAAGTGTCCCGCTTCCCGCTTCTGTCAACCATATTTCGTACCGCATCCCAAAGCGACGGAACCTCCTGCCATTCGTCGACGAGTCGGGGATGCGCCCCCTCGAGCGCACGCGTAGGGGAAAGACGAGCGAGCTCGCGGCTCTGGAACGCCCCCTCAGAATCCATCAGACAAATCTCGCTGTTGCAGAGACTACGGCCCGACCAAGTTTTGCCACAATATTTCGGTCCCTCGATGCATACGGCGCCGAAGTCCTCCACATCCTCGCTGATAAGCTTGTCCAGAATGCGAGGAACATACCCTTGATTGACTAACGCGCCTCGCGAAATTCCGTCTTCCATAGCTATATCCTGCCTGCTCATTCGAATGATTCTTCTTTTTTTCATCCAGTCTACTCTTCTTTTTTCATCCAGTCTACTCTTCTTTTTTCATCCATCCGCGACTCGGGCAGTTGTCTTCTTTAATACCATTCACCAGGCACTATGTTTGTCAGCGTCGCAAGGTGCAGGCACATCCGCTGTCGCGACATGATTTCCATGCGCTTCCCCGCCATACAGGACAGGAAGTAGCCGGGAAAGGACGCATACAAGCTATCAGCCCGCATCTCCGCACATGACGCACCGCCGAGAAGGCCCCTTTCGTCTGCAACCCATACCTCTTCGACTGGCCATGCTAGCTGTCATACACTACTATTAGCTGCAAATAGATGTTAATAGCGGTAAGGAGCCGCTTATGTCTTCCCATCTTGCCACCGCCCCCCTGTCCACCAAGGTTACTGACGACGAGAAGAGAGCTTTCGTGGAGCTGTGCCACGCCATCGGCACCTCTCCCAGCAACGCGTTGCGCATGTTCGTGACGGCGTTCAACCGCCGGCGCAGCTTCCCCTTCGTCGTGTCCAATCCCGAAGGATTCAATGCGGAAACCCTCCAGGCCATGGACGACGCCATCAACCACCGCAACCTGTTCTAAGCACCCCCCTTAGCGCCTGACGCCGAAGCAAGCGCCCGGTGAATCCCTTCCGCAAATCAGCGATTCACGCACCTTCCCCACCCCTTCCCCCCTGTGCCATAATGGAAACACCGAAAGCCGCGAGCCGCAGCTAGCGCCACGGGTAGCTTCCTGCACGGGAGCGAGGGGGCTGAGCGGTTCCGCAGCAGCGACGGGGGCTCAAGCCGAAGGCGCCTGGCGGAGCGAGGACAAGCGAAGCCTGCCCGAGCGCCGACCGCAGCTAACCCCACAGGCAGTGCCCTGCGGCGGGGCGAGGGGGCTGAGCGATTCCGCAGCAGCGACGGGTCGCAAGCCGAAGGCGCCTGGCGGAGCGAGGACAAGCGAAGCCCCCTCGCCCCGCCGCAGGGCACGGGCAAGCACGACAAGGCAACGCAAAGGGGCGCGCAGAACAGCAGGGGAATCGAGGGGCAAGGTGTACGGACCGCTCATCATAGCGTACCTGTTCTTCGGGGGCACCGCCGCCGGGGCGATGCTGGTCATGGCCTGGTGGAGCCTGCGCTTCTACCGCAAGGCCAACCGCCCCACCAGCCGCATGGCCCGCGCCTTCGCGGCGATGCAGCAGCGCGTCTACCCCATCGGCTTCGTGCTGCTGCTCGTATCCATGCTGTGTCTGCTGGGAGACATGAACTACCTGGAGCGCGCGTTCCTGGTGTTCACGCGCCCGCACCCCACCCCCATCACCTTCGGAGCCTACGCCCTGGCCGCAGAGATGGTTCTTGCAGCGGCCCTCAGCGTAGCCAACATCCTGCAGCCGCTCTTCTTCACGGGAAAGGTACGCCGCTTCCTGGAGATCCTTACGGTCCCCTGCTCCGTTTTGCTCATGGTGTACACCGGCGTCTATCTGTTTTCCATCATGGGCGTTCCGTTGTGGAACAATCCGTCCATCATCCCGCTATTCTTCTGCTCGTCTCTTTCTTCCGGAATCTCCGCAGTGCTGCTGGTCGACTACTTCGCCGATGGCAGCACGCTTTTGCTGCGCGCCGCCAAACCGCTGCAGAAAGCGCATATGACCTGCATCGCCGCCGAAGCGATCGTCACAATCGCCTACGGCGCGTCCCTGGCGCTCAACCCTGCGGCCGAAGCGTCCCTTAGCCTGCTGACAAGCCCGGGCATCGCTCCGGTACTGCTCATCGGGTTCGCCGGCTTCGGCATGGTGGTACCTTTCTGCATGGAGGGCTACACCCTTGCGCGCAAAGAGTGCCGAACCATTCCCGTCTCCGATTTCGTCTGCCTTGTGGGCGGATTCTGCTTGCGTTGGTGCGTTATCATGTGCGCAACCCATTAGCAGCAGCGCGGCCGGCGATCGCCCGAAGTTCGCCATGGCCACGCCGTCTCCTAGGTAGTCGGGTCGAGAGAAATCGGGAATCAGGCATTGCTTCGGCGACGTCGGAAAGCCAGGAAGCGGAAAGGACGCAGTGGCGAAGGAAGCGGACATACGGGGCATCTTCACGGTAGACGAGCTGTCTGACCTGCCTATTTGGGTGCAGCTGCGCAACCGTATCGCGTACCTCATCCGCATGGGGCACTTCGCCGCGGGCGAGCAGCTGCCCAGCGTCCGGTCCATGGCCGCCGCCGCCAAGATCAACTACAACACGGTGACGAAGGCCTACCGCGACCTGGAGCAAGGCGGGCTGATCATCAACGTGCGCGGGCGCGGCATGTTCGTATCGAAGGAGGCGACCGCCGAAGACAACGGCACTGACGCCGCCGACGCCATGGCTGAGGCCTGCCTGCGCCGTTACCGCCAAATCGGCATGAGCTACAAGGAAGCCGCCGAGCGCGTGAGCTCCATCGCGCAGGCCATGCAGAACCGCTCGACCGAAACCACCGACGAGAAGAGAGGCTACTGGGATGCTGGGCAAGAAGGGTAACGCAGGGACGAAGCGGGCCGAGCGCACGGATGTGCCGCACATCGAAGAGTACAACTCGCCGAAAACCAAGCACACCGACGACAACGCCGGGGTGGTGTTCTCCGCCTTCGTGTTCATCGTGGCCCTGGTCATCGTACTAGCAGCAGCCTACGGCCTGGGCTTCGGCATCACCATGTGGACCATCACCGCGGCCGTGGTCGTAGCAGTGCTGGCCATCACCACCATCCACATCGCCCAGCAGTGGGAGCAGGCGGTCATCCTGCGCCTGGGCGCCTACCACCGCACCGCCGGACCGGGCGTCTTCTGCACCATTCCCTTCATCGACCACATCGCCCTGCGCGCCGACCAGCGCGTCATGCTCACCGGCTTTTCCGCCGAGGAAACGCTCACGAGCGACCTGGTGCCGGTGAACGTGGACGCTGCGGTGTTCTGGATGGTCATCGACGCGGAAAAGGCCTGCTTGGAAGTGGAGGACTACTACGACTCCGTGACCATGGCCGCCCAAACCGCCCTGCGCGACGCCATCGGCCGCAAGTCCATCGCCGACGTGGCCATGCAGCGCGAGCCGCTGGACAAAGAACTGCGCGACATCATCGAGGACAAGACCAGCGCCTGGGGTGTGTCCATCCTGTTCGTGGAGATCCGCGACGTGGTCATCCCCAAGGAGCTGCAAAGCGACATGTCGGCCGAGGCGCGGGCCGAGCGCGAGAAGGACGCGCGCATCGTGCTGGCCGAGGTGGAGAAGGACATCGCCGCCATGATGCACGAGGCCGCCGACATCTACCGCGACGACGAGGTGGCGCTGCGCCTGCGTTCCATGCACTTGCTGAGCAGCGGCATGAAGGAGTCGAAGGGCACGCTGGTGGTCCCGAGCGCCTACACCGAAGGCTTCACCGAGGAAGCCGTCAGGAAAGCCGCCGAATAGCCCTCCCCCTCGCGCTCTGGACGCGACGGCGCAGACTCGCGTTCAATGGACGCGAAATGGGCGCGACGACGCGAGGTCGCGCTCATTGGACGCGGGCTGGGCGCGAGGTCGCGCCCAATCAACGCGAGCTGACCGCGAAATAACGGTAGAAACGGCCATCCTTTCGGCGTTCGAGCTCGCCAGCATCCGAAAGCGCTTTCAATCGCTCCTGCGCGGTGCGCTGCGATACGCCCGTTTTCTCATGGAGCTCGCACGGCAGAATCCCCTGAGGCGAGCCCGCGACCAGCTGCTTGATCTCGTCATCGTTCAGAACCATCGCCGCGCGCGGATCAGCGCTGCGATTCGAGCGGCTTTCTTCGCCATACGCCGCCTTCGGCGCCAAGGGCAGGCGCAGCTCCACCGCGGCAGGCCCGTGACGCTCCGCCAACGCGGGCTCCGAGCCGAACTCGCTTAGCCACGTTTCCCATATCTTCTGCAACCCGCTTCCAGCGCGATCGCTCACCCCCACGAACGCGAACATGCGCATGAGCGTAGGGTTGCGCGCTTCGGAATAACCGCCGGCTATGGCCACCCGCCGATCCATGAGAAGCGATCCCGGATTCGATATTACCAGCTCATCACCAGTTAGCACGATCCGGATAGCACCGTTCGTACCATAAAAGGCATGTACGATCGCGTTTGCCAGCGCCTCGTTCACCGCTTCGGTCACCGGATTGCGCGAACCGTGAACCGTGCCGGTCTCATCCGTGGCGAACGGCGTCTTGAAATAGCGAACGAAGCGCTCGGATACCCGGTAATAGAAATCGATCAGATTGCCGCTCCAGTCGCCGCTCTGCGACACGATGCGGTCATCCCACCGACGATCACCCGATGTCTCTTCCCGATAGTCGAGCAGGTAATGCGGAGCGTAGCTCGTTATCTCGTACTCGTTGCCGAAGGCCAAAAGCCCAGCTTGCGTGGGATGAAGCGCTCCGTCTCTTCCCTTCCCCAGAGCACCTATGTGGAAGAGAAAATCCTCGTCGGCCTCTTCCGTCCACGGATGCTGCGGTTTGTTCGCGGAAAACACGTTGCGAAAGCGTCGAACGGTTTCGGCGCTCAGCGCCTCGGGGGTAAACTCCTCGAGGGGCTTGCGGTCGGCGGACGAAATGCCGTCGTATTGCATGAGACGCAGATCGTCGGGAGATGCCTGAAAATCTCCGTCGCCTCGGCGCACCCACGCCACGAAGCCCTTCCGCCGCCGGTCGAACACGGAAACCGGCTTGTCCCCTCGCTCTGCGCGGGGTACATCGATGACGACGAGGTCCACGTCATCCACCCGTTCGACACGGACGCCGTCGTAAAGCATGGTGTCGCGGCTCACCCGCTGGGGGTTGCGCAGAATGCTCCAGAAATCGGCGACGGCCTTCTGCGCATCGGGAACGCCCACGACCGCGAACGTTTTCGAGGGCTCCTCGCGAACGCCAAGGACGATAACGCCCCCCTCGGTGTTCGCAAATGCGGAATACGTCTCCCACACATCCTCGGGCAGACCCCCCGACGCCTCTTTGAATTCGAGATGCTGCCCTTCCCGAGCTTTGCTTATGCGCTCGAGCGCCAGAGCCTTGTCCATGCGACCACCTTCCGCGCGCTTATCCGAGGACCATTGTAGCAAGCGAAGAGACGTTCAGCGCGGACTCGCGTTCAATGGACGCGAAATGGGCGCGACGACGCGGGCTGGGCGCGACGACGCGGGCTGGGCGCGGGTCGGGCGTCGCTTCCGTCAGCTTGCGTAGGCGGGGCGGAAGTAGCCTCGGAACTCGTCGCTGTAGAGGTCGACGGTCGTCACGCGAAGAGAGGGGCTACCCACGTTTCCTTCCGCGATGGTCATCCGCGAGCCGTTCACACCCAAAACTATCGCGCCGTGCGAAACCTCGATTCCCGGCCGCCAACTGCTCCAATAGGAGAAGACGATGTCGCCGCGCCTGATCCCGCTCATGTCGGTGGAATACTGTCCCATGGCCTTCGCCTCTTGGGCGAGGTAGTCGGGGTCGACCTGCAGCCCGGTTTCGCCCCAAAGCTCGGATTCCATGCCGATCCGATGGAAGCACCACCAGAGGAAGTTCACGCACCAAAGCCCGCGGCGGTCGTAGGTCAGGGTGCCTCCCGCCTGCATCAGTGCGTCCTCGTATTTGCGCCCGTCGATGAAGGGGTTCGCGCGGATCTCCGATTCTGCCTGGTAGATAACCGATTCCGCAGCGTTGAGGGAGCCGGAGCCGTTGAAGCGATACCACACGCCGCCAACCAGCGCCCAGTCGGTCGCCATCGCACCGTCGCTCGGGGCGAGGTAGTACCAGAGGGAATCGTCGCGCAGCCAACCCAGGTGGGCGATGCCGTCTTCCAGCACGTAATACCAGACGCCGCCGACGCTCTTCCAGCCGACGTCCTTGGAAAGCCGGCCGCTTTCGTCAGCGATGTAGATCGCGCCGCCGCTCGGGATGGAACCGACCCGCATGAGGCCTTCGATGCCGTCGCCCGCCCGATTGAGGTAATACCAGTCGTCGTCGAGGGCGAGCCACCCGGTCTTCATGTCCCCGTCCACCGGGTCGAGGTAGTACCAGCCGCCGTCCACGCTCTGCCAGCCCGTCTCCATGGCGCCCGAGGGGGCGAGGTGGTACCAGCTGCCGCCCGAGAGCACCCAGCCGGTACGCATGGAGCCGGAACCGTCCAGATAGTACCAGGTGCCGCCGTCGTCAAACCAGCCCGTGGCCATGGCGCCGCCCTCGGCCGGGTCGAGGTAGTACCAGGCCCCGTCCACGCTTTGCCAGCCCGTCTCCATGGCACCGGAAGGGGCGAGGTAATACCAGCTGCCGCTCGAGAGCACCCAGCCGGTGAGCATATAGCCGGAGCCGTCGAAGAGGTACCACTTCCCGTCTACGAGCTGCCAGCTTGACGCGGGGTAGGAACCGTCGCCGAAGCGAAGCCACCAGCCGCGTCCGTCGCGCTGCCAGGAATTCGCATGCCAGGCGCCGTCGGCGTCCGACCACATCCATTCGCCGCCCACCTTGTACCAGCCCGTGCGCATGGCGCCATCCTCGGCCGGGTCGAGGTAGTAGCGCTGCCCGCCGTCGGAAAGCCACCCCGTCTGCGCGAAACCGTCCTCGCCGAAGTGGTACCACTTCCCGTCCAGCTGCAGCCAGCAAGAGGCGACGAAGGCCCCGTCGGCCATGCGGTAGCGCCACCGGTCGCCGTCCTGCACCCGCCCGGGCGCCGCTTCGCCCGCGTCCGATTCGCCGCTTCCGGGATTTTCGCCATCGCTGCCGCCCGCGCTATCCGGCACGGGCGCCGTAGCGGCAGCGCCGTCCAGGTCGCCAGGACTCGCCGTCGGCTCGTCGGCCATCGCCGACCCGCAGGGAGCGGCCAGAGCGGTCGCCATGACGAGCGAGATCGCCAGAACCGCGCCGGGCAGTCGGAACCACTCGCGGAAGCTTCCTTCGGTTTTCCCCATGGTCCTCGCCCTTCCCTTTCGCAAAAATGCTCATAGAGACAAAAGCCCTCTTTTCAAGCCCATAGGTTACCCCTCTGTAAGGCCCGTGCCTAGAGCCAGAATGCACGGTAATCCTCCCCATCTCGACATTGGAGGCAACAGAACGCTCGATGCGCTTGCCAACCGACGGCATAGGGGAATCGGACGTGCGCCGCCGACGCCCAACGCCTACACCGAAGGCTTCACCGAGGAAGCCCTGAAGGAGATCCTGAAGCAAGCCACTGGATAGCCGCCAGCCGTCACCCTCTCAAGAGACCCTTGCGTTTCGGCGCCCTGACATCCCGCTCCCTAAGAGCTTCCTGCTCTGCAATCTTGTCCAAAAGCTCCTGCTTGCCGGTGACGCCGCACTTCGCATAGATGTGCCGGAAATGGGTCTTCACGGTGTTTGTGGAAAGCACAAGCGCCTCTTCGATGAAACGCACGTCGCGGCCATAGGCAATCAGACGCAACACCTCGGTCTCCCGCGGCGTCAACCCGAAATGAACGGCCGTCGCCTCCACTTTCTCGTGATACTCTCCTTCAGCTCGTTTCATCAGCGCTTCGTCTTTGATGATGGAAAGAAACGGCTTCGTCGACACCACGGACAGCAGCAGCAAGATTCCGTAGGCAAGAACCAGCGAAAGCGCGCGAACGAACAGGTCCGCCTGGAATCCGAAGGGTAATACGCTCACAAGCATCCCCAGAAGCGTGCCGGCCATCAGACCCGTTTCCAAGCAAAACCATACTCGTCCGCAGGCAACGAACGGTCGCACGCCGTGCTTCTTCGCCATGGCGGCGATGAGCACCCACATGGCAACCTCGAAGCAGACGAATCCGAGACCTATGAACGGAGTTCCCAAGGGAAGGGGCAGCGATTGCATCAGAAGTCCGGCGGAGACCAGCAAAAAGGATCCAACGTATATCATCTTCAGCGAATTCACCGCGAATACAACGTAAGAAGCTGCCACAATCGAAACGAACAGCAGCAATCCGTGGCCCGCGGCCCCATCGCCGACGACCGACGCTCCCGACCCGCGAATGTAGCCGTTTGCCACAGCGATAAGGACGACGCTTGCCACAAGCGACCAAGGAAGAAGGAACTTGGATCCTCTGGAACGGGGACCGACTTCCCGGCCCCTCGGGGTCGCCTCCTCCCTTTCGGCACGGCACCCGAGCATCGTCCGCTTCTCCCCGTCCCCGCGCTCCGCCTCCCCTTTTCTTGACGCCTTCGCATCGGCCTGGGGTGAAACCGCCGCCGAACGTTTGAGGAGCAGCCCCGAAAGCACGGGCAGCACGCAAACGATGGCCACAGACACAGCGTAGCCTATCAGCGTGAGCACCAGAAAAACCGCAGCACCGAACCCTATGAACGTGGCAGCGTTCTTCAACATGAGATCGTACTCAAGCCGTGCAAAGGCCGCATTCCAAGACACGAAGAACACAGCCTCTATTACCGCGAACACCGCTGCCCCCGCAAACGCCGCCGCCATTCCCAGCGCGCTTCCCGCTAGCAACCGCGACCCCACGGCGATGACCACCGTGCCCGTTGCTCCGGCAAACCCCAACGCAACGGGGCCGAAGGCGATGAAGGGACGGCGCAGCATGGAGAATCCGAAGAACGCCAGCAGCTTGCCGACTCGCCAGACCAGAAAGATCGCAAGCGCCTGCTCGGCTGTAAAGGCGCCCTCCCCCAGCACCAGAGAGCTCCAGAACGTGGCCCACATCCATGCATAGATCAACCCAACGCCTATGGAATCGAGCGGAGCGAACGTTTTGCCCACGGCATCCCCCATGAGAGCCTCCTATCGGTATCACCCAACTATATATCACTCGACTCGACCATCGAATCACACAACCCGTGTGATTCGCCCTGGAGACAACCGAGCAAACTTACGGTGTCGGCTCCAAAACGTGCCGGCGAATCGATAAGAGGGAAGGCGGAGAACAGGGGAAAGGAGCCCTATGAAACTGACGCAAAAACAAGCCCCGCACGGGTGCACCTCGGCCGACCGGCATAAGCTCTCGCGACGGTCGTTCCTCAAAGGAGGCGCCCTGATGCTGGGTGCATCGACCCTTACGATCGGCGCGCCGCAGCTGATCGGATGCTCGACCGAGCCGAACGAGAACGGCCCCGCACCGCTGAACGAAGTGGGAGCATCCGCGGTAGAGGCGACCGCCACGGAGTCCGCGCTGCCAGACGGGTACCAGGTGGTGAACGCCGACGTCCTCATCATCGGCGGAGGTAATCTTGGAGTCAACATCGCGCTTTCGGCGCTTTCCGAAGGGCGAGAGGTGACCATGCTGGACAAAGGCGTTTGGCGCCATAGCGGTGTCTCGGGTATGAGCTGGGACTACTTCGCCGGCCGGTACTTCACCCCAGCCATTTCCTATCTCGGCATAGAGAACGGAAAGGCCCTCACAAACGCCCTTTCCTTCACGAAAGAACGCGACCGCTACGTCTACCAGGTCAACCACGGCCAAACCCTGCCCGACCGGGACGAAAAAGGACAGTATCTACCCTTCATCAACGAAAACCGCACTCAAGGCCAGTTCTGCCGCCGGCATATGGATAACCTGCGCACGGCGAATGGGTTCGGAGTAGACGAGCAGTTCATGGTCACTTCGCTTCTCATCCAAGACGGGAAGTGCTTGGGAGCGATGGGCATCCATCTTCCCACCGGAGCGTTCAGGGTGTACCGCGCCAACGCCACCGCCATCGCCACGGGCGGCTGCTGCTGGTTCTACGGATGGATGACGGTAGGCTCCTACTCCATCAACAACCCAGACAACACCGCCGACGCCGAAATGGCCGCGTTTCGCCAGGGCCTTGCCATCGCGAACTCGGAATTCGCTTGCTACGACCTTATGAGCATCAACCCGCCGGGTCTGGCTTGCGCGTTCGGCGGCGGCATCGGAGCCGATGCCCAGGAGTACCAGTTCGTCTTCGACAATGCTGGAGAGCGCCTGTTCAGCGACGATGACGAAAACGTTTCCGACCGCAACTATTTCAACCAGTTCCTTGCAAAGGCCATCGCCATAGACGGACGCGGTACCGAGAGCAACGGGGTCTTCCTGAACGTCGGCGACCACGGTCTGCGCTACGGCAACGCCCGCAACGTCGATTTGCTGGAGAGGTTCGGGGTAGGGGTGCGGACCGACCAGATCCAAATCGCCCCGGAGATGTTCGAACACGGCGGGTCGCCCATAGTTGACGAGAACATGATGACCGAGGTGGAAGGTCTGTTCTGCGGAAGGAACTTCCCCGGAGGTGCCGACGTCGCGGGGAACTACTACTACGGGCTCTATACCGGCCACAAAATCGCCGAATACGCCGCCTCTCAGGAATCGAAAGCCGATGGACCGTCCGTAAACTGGGAGGACGTGAACGCCGAAAGGGCGCGTCTCGAAGCCATTCGCACCCATCGCGCCGATGACGGCGTGCGGCCGCTGCAGGTTCGCCAGATGATCCAGGAAGCCGGTTTCACGGGCATGGGCGTATACCGAACTACCGAGCTCATGGAGAAATCCCTTGCCGAACTGAGACGCATCCGCGAAGAGGAGCTCCCACGCATGACGGTCGCCGATTCTTCCCTCGTCTTCAACACCGAGTGGAAGCATGCCATCGAGAACTACAACCTGCTCGACCTGGCGGAAATGAGCGTACAGGCATCGCTCAACCGCGAGGAAACACGCGGTTCGTACATGCGCGCAGAATTCCCCGAGAAAGACGACGTGAACTGGAACTGCGTCCAGGTCTGCCGCCTGCAAGACGACCAGATGGTCTTCGAGAAAGTGTCGTTCGAACCGCTCGACGCATCCGTGCTGGAGCAGTAGGAAGGAAATCCATGAACATCACCGTCTACAAATTCGACCCGTCGGTCGACGCCAAACCCCGGTTCGTGTCCGGGGAGGTTCCCTTCACCCCGCAGATGACGGCCCTCGAAGCGCTCATGTACTTCCATCAGAACGTTGAACCCGTCAGCTTCGACTATAGCTGCGCCTGCCGCCTGTGCGGTCGTTGCGCGATGATGCTTGACGGCACACCGTGCATGGTGTGCGTCACACCCATCGAGGATGGCGACCATACGTTCGAGCCCCTTGAAGGATATCCCGTTATCCGAGATCTGATTGTGGACAAGGCCGGCATCGACGACAAGCTCTCTCTCTTCTACGATCGCATTCGTTTGGAGCCGTTCACCGCCGACACCTACAACTCCCCGCGCAACTGGGACTTCCAGCATAAAACCGACCTGTACGCCATGGAGTTTTGCGCCCGTTGCGGAGTCTGCTCGGCAGCTTGCCCTACGGTGAAGCTCCTCGGAGCCGAATACGCAGGGCCCATGCAGATGATTGCCTACGCCTACCGGCACGTCGATCCGCTCGACCAGGGAGACCGCGTGATGCAGGCCGTGAGCGCCGGCCTGTTCCATTGCATCGAATGCGGCCTGTGCGACGAGGTATGCGCACAGCAGGACATCCACCACGTCGACATCCACCGCATGCTGAAAGAAGCTGCCGTCCAGCGCAATCTGAAGCCCGGTTACGCGGAATAGACAAGGATCGCCTTCATCGAAAAGCCCTAAAGGGTCTAAGGGGTGCGAAGGGAACCGAGCCTTCGCACCCCCGGTTTTCCAGGGCATGCGTCGCGCTCGGAAGTCGGGCACGGTTCAGGAGGTTCGGACGACATGGCTACAAGGCGGCGTTCACGAAGGCCACGGCGTCGCGCAGGGCTTGGAGAACTTCCAGGTCATCGCGATAGCTCAGCTGAACGCGAGCGATTCCGGCTTCCCTGTCAACCCATTCCGTCACACCCACAAAGGGCGCCATCCTATCACCTGGCCGGCCTGCACGGACACGAGTCTCTTCCGCGTCCGCTTGCCGCTGAATGGCCAAATGTTCCACCAGATGGGGAATGCTCGCATGGTCTAGAACCGCACCGAAGGTATCGCCGACCTCGTTCACGCAAGCATGGCCTTCTACCTGGGGAAACCGCGTGCGAACCGCCGCGGCAAGGCGCGGGGTCACCTCCCGCGAGAACCCGGGGGCCACACGCACGTCGCACACCAGGCGATCCCGCTTCACCACAATGCGCGCCACCGTTATCGGAAGCGCCGCAAAGCGCGGCCCTCCCCCAAGCGAGAAAGGCTGGGCGGAAGCAAGCCCGGCGTCAGCAGCACCGAATCGAGCGCTGCCCACAGCTACGGCCTGTCGAGGATGGTTCGCCCGTCCTCTTCGCCGGAAGCGGCTTCCTTGCCGGCGCCCTCGACCCCGGCAAGCTCGTCCTGCAGCGATTGCACGCGCCACGGAATGTCATCCATCAGCGTGCTCAGCCACGAGTAGCCGGTGCCGTCGGTGATGACCAGCTGCTTGCGATCGGGGGAGAAGCGGTAGCGACCCTGCCCCTCCATGTTGCCCAAGCTGAAGGTGATGGTCTTCGCGAAGGGGTCGATCTCGTAATCGTAGGCCACATCGTCGGTCAGCTGAATCTGCTCGCCGTCGACGACCACCGTGGATGCGCTGCCGTTCGCCTGCCAGATGCCCTGCATGTCCGCCGCATCGTCGTAGGCCCCCCAGCGATCCCACGCCAGAAAAGCCGCGAACGCCACACAAGCCAGCGCGATAACGGCAACAACCGAAACAACCACCACGCCCACGACGCTGCGCTTCTTGCGCACGGGGTGCGCCTCGCCGGCCCCCGCAGCCCGTGTTGCCACAGCCCTGCCGGCGGCCTTCAAGTCGTCGGCCCATTCGGCAGCTACGGCCTGAGCGCTGCGAACCGCGTCGGCCGCCGGAGACATCGCCGAAACCGGCATCGGGTCCTGTGCCGGGTCCCATTCCGCCCCCATGGCCTCTTGCGCCGGCAACTGGCCCTGGGATCGGGGCTGCCCCTGGGGCTGCGCCTGCGCTTGAGGCGACGGCTGCCCCTGGAACTGTTGAGGCTGTTGGCCCATCGCCGCCGCCAGGTCGGCGCCGGCAGCAAATGCGGGCGCCGACACCGCAGGCATCGGTCCCGTCGCCTGCGAAGCGACAGCAGCCGCTTGCGCCTGTGCGCTCCCAGCGACAACGGCAGGAGCTGACGCGCGCGCAAGGGGTGCCGGCTGGGCCGCCGCTTGCGCCGCTACGGAAGTTTTCGCTTTCTTCGGAGCGGCCTTCTTGCCGAAAGGCCCGCGCCGCAAAGCGCGCTCGGGCGCGGAAGACTGCGGCGGCTGCGCTGGCGGGCGCCCCGTCGCCACAGGCCGCCCGGCTGGCTGCGCTACCGGCTGGGCCCCCACCTGAGAGGCGACTTCGGACCCAACCGACCCGCCAGCTCCAGCCGCAGTCCTCCCGCCGCCTGCCAGGGGCGCCGGCTGGGCCGAAGACGCCGAGGCCGCAACAGATGCGGACCCCGGCTTTCGCTTCGTCGGCTTTCGCTTCGTGACCATAGGCTATATCGTCGCCAAACCGCAGGCTGCGCGGCT
Source organism: Adlercreutzia aquisgranensis (assembly GCF_943193145.1). Lineage (NCBI taxonomy): Bacteria > Bacillati > Actinomycetota > Coriobacteriia > Eggerthellales > Eggerthellaceae > Adlercreutzia > Adlercreutzia aquisgranensis. The sequence goes on from NZ_CALPDA010000005.1 coordinate 193,460, forward strand.
ATTCGGGCTTGATCACTTCCATGCCGCCCATGTAGGGGACCAGCACCTCGGGCACCTTCACGGAACCATCGGCCTGCTGGTAGTTCTCCAGCACGGCTGCCATGGTACGGCCCACGGCCAGGCCCGAGCCGTTCAGCGTGTGAGCGTATCGCGTGCCCTTGAAGTTCTCGGGGTCGCGGTACTTGATGTTGGCACGGCGCGCCTGGAAATCGGTGCAGTTGCTGCAGGACGAGATCTCCTTGTAGCCGTTGTAGCTGGGCAGCCACACCTCAAGATCGTAGGTCTTGGCAGCGGAGAAGCCGATGTCGCCGGTGCACAGGCTGATCACGCGGTAGGGCAGCCCCAGCAGCTGCAGGATGTTCTCTGCGTCGGCCACCATGGACTCCAAGTCGTCGTAGCTTTCCTCGGGCTTGGCGTATTTCACCATCTCCACCTTATCGAACTGGTGCACGCGAATGAGTCCGCGGGTGTCGCGACCGGCGCTTCCGGCCTCCTCGCGGAAGCACGGCGTGAAGGCGCAGTACTTCAGGGGCAGCTGGCTGGCGTCCAGCACCTCCCCGGAATGGATGTTGGTCAGTTGCACCTCGGCCGTGGGGATAAGGTACAGGCCCTCGCGGGTGCGGAACAGGTCCTCTTCGAACTTGGGGAGCTGACCGGTGCCGGTGAGCGTTTCGGCATTGGCCATAGCCGGGCACCACCACTCCTTGTAACCGCGGCCGGTGTGGGTGTCGGCCATGAAGTTGATGAGGGCACGCTCCAGGCGGGCACCGGCGCCGCCCAGCAGGATGAAGCGGCTGGCGGCCAGCTTCACAGCCCGCTCGAAGTCGATGATGCCCAGTTCGGGGCCAAGATCCCAGTGGGGCTTCATGGTGATGCCCTCGGCCTGGAGGTCGCGCGGGGTGCCCCAGCGACGCACTTCGGGGTTGTCGTTTTCGTCCTTGCCCACCGGCGTGGTGTCCGCCGGCATATTGGGGGTGGCAAGCAGCATCATACGTAGCTCGTCGTCGGCCTTCGCGCGCTTGGCGCCAGCAGCGGCAATCTGCTCGTTGATGGTACGCACCTGCTCCTTGGCGGCTTCGGCTTCGGCTTTCTGGCCGGCAGCCATCATGGCGCCGATTTGCTTGGACGCGATGTTGCGCTCGGCCTGCAGCGACTCTTCTTCGGCGATGGCCGCGCGACGGGCCTCGTCCAGCTCGGCGAAGCGCTCGCCATCCCACGAGGCGTTGCGGTTCTTCATGGCCTCGGCGACGGCTTCCTGGTTTTCGCGAACGAATCGAACATCGAGCATGATGGCTTCCCTTCTGGACGAGCTGCTTCACGGCGCGCGTGCGGTCTCAGCGCCAACCTGCCGGCCAGCCGCGCTCGCGCCTGCTGCGTAGTGTCGTCCCAGTATAGCGCAAGCATCAAGGTGCTCGCCGCCAACAGCCCAGAAGCGCACAAGCTTGGAACAGAGCGATGCGCCGCTACTTCGGCTCATCTTGCGGGCGGAAGTGCTCCTCGCAGAAGGCTCGCAGAGGCGGTACGCAGGCTTCGATGGCGTCCCATGCTATCTCGGCGTCGAACATCCCACAACCGTGAACCAAGTGGTTGAGCATGCCGCAGATCATGCGCCACTCGCCGTTCTCAGCCCTCCATCGGGTCGCGAGCTTGCGGTGGGTCGCGACCTCGCAATCGCTCGCAACCTTGCGACGAGTCGCAAACTTGCGGTGGACCCGCTTGGGGCCGCCCTGCCACCCTGCCGCCCTGCCCTACCGCCCCTGCCCCGTCTCCCGCTGGCAGTTCGCGGCCGGATTGAACGGTTTTGGGACCTCAACCCCAGCCGAACGGGCTGTTTCGGGCCGGATTGAACGGTTTTGGACACGTTTCCCGAGGCTAACAGTACCAAAACCGTGCGATACGGCCGCAAAACGCTCCCTGGGAGGGTGCACGGGTCCCAAAACCGTGCAATCCGGCCGCGAACTGCCAGCGGGGAGACAGGGCGAGAGCCCTACTTGGCCGACTTGGCGTCCTCGCCCTCTGCGGCCGGCTTGTCTTCGGTCACCACCAGGCGAATCTTGTCGATGCGGTGATGGTCCATATCCACCACTTCGAACTTCGCCGTGGTCTCGCGAGCATCATCGCCCACACCCGTGACGTGCGCGATGCTCACCGACTCGCCGGTATCGGGGATGCGGTCGAACAGCACCAGCAGCAGGCCGCCGGCGGTTTCGCAATCCTCGGTCTCTTCGGGCTCGAAGCCCAACAGCTCCACCACGTCGTCGATGGGCACCGAGCCGTCCAGCAGGTAGCTGCCGTCGTCCATGGTGACCACTTCGTCCTCGTCGTCGTGATCGTACTCGTCGTCCAGGCGGCCGATGATCTGCTCCATGATATCGGACATGGTCACGATGCCGGCCGTACCGCCGTGCTCGTCGATGACCACGGCAATCTTCGTGCGCGATTCCTGCAGCATGTTCAGCAAGCTGGCAATGGACGACCCCTCGGGAACCGCCGGAATCTCACGGATCTCCAGGTTCTCCATGGTAGCGTCTTCCGGAAGCGAGTACAGGTCCTTCACGTGCACGAAGCCCACGATGCGATCCTTGTCGCCGCGGCAAACCGGGTAGCGGGTGTAGTTGTACTTGCGCGCCATCTCCAGCGTTTCGGGCAGCGTGTCCTCAAGGTCGACGCAGATGACGTCGGTTCGCGGGGTCATGATGGCCTCGGCGTCCTTCTCGCCCAGGTCAAAGATGTTGTCAACGAACTCGTTCTGCTCGGGATTGATGAGCCCGCTTTCCGTAGACTCGTCGATGAGCAGCATGATCTCCTCGTCGGTGTACACATCATGCTCGTTGGCCGGGTCGTGGCCTGCCAGGCGCACCACCGCGTTGGTCAGCGAGTTAAACAGCCACATGATGGGATACGTGATACGATAGAACCAAGCCAGCGCGCCCGCCGTAGCCAATGCGTAGCGCTCGGTGGAGAAGATGGCGAACGACTTGGGAATAAGCTCGCCCACCACCACATGCAGCGTAGTCATCAGCAGATATCCGATGGCCACGGACACAACCGAGATAACCGCTTCGGGGGCGCCGAACATCTCGAACAGCGGGCGAATGAGCTCCGAAAACGCCGGCTCGCCCAACCAGCCCAAGGCCAGCGAGGCCAGCGTGATGCCCAGCTGGCAGGCGGAAAGGTAGGCGTTCACGTTCTCGGCGATCTTCTGGGCCGCCTTCGCGCCGCGCTTGCCCTCCTCTACGGCCAATTCCACCTGGGACTTGCGCACGCGCACCAACGCAAACTCCGCCACAACGAAAAACGCGTTCATCATCAGGAAGAACACTACGAGCAACAGGCTAAGCCATATCGGCATGGCAGTTCGACTCCTTCAAAGAGACTCGGTTACCGCGCAGCCTCTTGCCGCGCGTCTGGCGAGCGCGGCTGCCAACCGCGCCCCCAACTTGCACGGCTCGAGGCCGCGCCTGACTTTCCGCGCAGGTGGGAGTCTGTCTTGCTTTGCAATCGCCCATCCGCGCGCTTCTTAACCTGTAATTGTCCCATATGCATACAGCCATTGCATCCCATGACGCAAAATTGCGGCAAAACACTTGAGCATCTGTAACCACAGCAACGGCGCAGCCTCCCAAAAGGAGCGCACGGGGGCGAGGTTCTGCGCGAATTCCTGCAGAACCTCGCCCCCGTGCGCTCTACCACCACGCCCAGCTCTACCAACGATCGCCCTATAGTACAATGCCGTGGGGCAGGCGGAAGGCTGCTTCCCTTCTTGCAGGGGGAGGTGGTCTATGGTTACCTGGACAGAGCTTCTTGCCTTCGTTCTCGTGATCTTCGCGGCCATCAAGCTCGGGAAGTCGCTTCGGAAGTAACAAAGCGATGGAAAGAGAAAGGCCGCCCCCTACGTGAAGGAGCGGCTCTTCATCACATAAGTCCGAGTTATGTGAAGCAGCCGCCCGGCGCAACGGGTGACCGCCTGCTCCACATTTTACGACAGAAAGCGCAGTAGGGCAATCCCCCCACCGCGCTCCCTAGGCTTTCCAGCAGCACGTAAAGGAGACCTCCCGTGGCCGTCTACGATGTTCACGCCCACATCTACCCCGACGCCATCGCGCCCCGGGCCGCCGAAGCAGTAGGCCGCTTCTACGGCGATGCGCCCATCCAGGGAACGGGGACCGTGGGCCAGCTGCTGGAACAGGCCGCGGAAAGCCCCGTGACGCATCTGGTAGTGCATTCCGTGGCGACCACCGCTCATTCGGTCACCTCCATCAACAACTTCATAGCCGCCACCGTGACAGAGCGCAACGCCCAGGCCGAAGCAGCGGGCAACGGCAAGCGTCTGATCGGCTTCATGGCCATGCACCAGGACTTCCCCGACCCCGAAGCCGAAATCGCGCGCGCCGTTAGCCTGGGGCTTCGCGGACTGAAGCTGCATCCGGACACCCAGGGCGTGGCCGTGGACGACCCGCGGATGATGCGCATTTTCGAGCTGGCAGAGGGGCGCTTGCCCGTCATCGTGCATACAGGCGACTTCCGCTTCGACTACTCCAACCCCGACCGGCTGGTGAACGTTCTGCGGGCCTTCCCGAACCTGACCCTCGACGCGGCGCACTTCGGCTACTGGTCCTGCTGCGATCGCGGCTGGGACGGCCTGCGCGAACAGGCCGAGCGCAACCCCAACCTGTACGTCGACTGCTCCAGCTCGCTCTACGCTTTGGGGCAGCGGCACTTTGCGGAGCTCGTGCGCCTGTGGGGCGCCGATCGCGTCATGTTCGGGAGCGACTATCCCATGTGGCATCCCGCCGAAGAGTACCGCCTGGTCAGCGAATCGGGCCTTACGGAAGATGAGCTGCAAGCCCTCTTCACCCGCACCCCCGAGCGCTTCCTGGGCGCGTTTCGGGACTAGCACATGTCCTGCGCCCGGGAGCAAGGACGGCGCACGCTCCCGGGAAACTCAGCGTCGCTGGATGCCAGAAACTAGGAGGCTGCCACATTCCAGTAAGGCTGGTAGCGCTCCTTCACGCCGCGCAGAGGCAGGGTCACTTCCACCAGGGACAATCCGGGCTCGCAGGCGGCTTGCATGCAGGCCGCTTCAAACTCGCTGGCTTCGCTTACCTTCCAGCTGGGTACCGCGAACGCCTTCGCCGCAGCTTGGAAGTCCACGTCCTGGGGAGTAAGGAACAGCCGCTCGAAGTACGGGTCTTCGGAGCTTTGGGGCAGCATGTCGAAAATGGCTCCGCCGTTGTTGTTCAGTAGCAGGATGGTCAAGCTAACCGGCCGCGCTACATTGCGAAGCAGCTCGCGCTGGAGCGCAAGGGCGTTCAGGTCGTGCTGCAGCGTGAGATCTCCCGTGATGAACAGAGCGCGAAGCGGCTCGAGGGCGTGGTCTGCATCGCCAAGCGCGTGCTTTGCCTTGGGCTCCGCAGCCACGGCCGTCTTCGAAAGTCGCGCTCCTGGGGCAAGGCTTTCTTCGGCCGCCGCCAACGCCGCCCCCACAGCCGAGGACAGCGTGCCGTCTATGCCGTTCAGGCCGCGATTGCACAGCGCCATCAGCTTGCGGCCCTTCGGATAGAAGGTGTCCAGAGCGCGAATGCTCATGGAATTAGCGGCGAACACCAGCGACCCCTCCGGCGCAAGCTCCAGAGCAGTCCGCACGTAGAACCCTTCCGACACGGGGTTTTTCGTTGCATCCGCCACCTTCGCCCGCGCGGCGGCGGCGCGATAGTTCGCCTGCTGCCAGGCCAGAAGAAACGCCTCGCGAGCGTCCTCTGGCGACGACCCCGTCGCCTCCGGAGCCCCTGGCAGCACATCGCGCGCCGCCGCCAGACCCGCGTTCTGGCCATCGCACGCATCGGAAGCCGAGGCTGCCAGCGGCTCCATCTTCACCGTCTCGCCCGGGACCGGCGCAGGCGCAGGACGGGCGCCGCCGAGGTCAACATGCCCCTCTGCAACGTCAGTCAGAGCCCTCGCAAAATCCGCGGGGTCACACGCCACCAGCATGCCGGTACCACTGTTGAAATCGCGGGATTGGCTGCGGTCGACCACCACGGAAAACGCCCCCGCAGAAACTGCCGCCTGCACCAGCTGCGAGGCCTTCTTGGAAACAGGGTAGCGGCCAAAGCGAATCACCAGGTCGGGCATCAAAGCCTCCGGAACTGCGCCCCCCGTCTCCACGATGCTGTCGTAGCCGTCGATGACCGCAAGGTCGCCGAACCGGCGCAAGCCGGATAGCGGGTCTGCCAGAAGAGGCAGGCTGAAACGGTGAGCCCAGTTGAGCACAACGGCTGCCTCTTCGTCGGTGGCACATGTGCCCTCGCCGGCCAGCACCAGGGGCTTCGCTGACTCAGCCAGCAAACGGGCAAAGGAGCGGGAGTCGCTGGCGCTCAGCGTCGGCCGTGACCACGCGAGCGGCGGCAGAGCTTGCAAACTCCCCAGGGGATCAGCCCCGGCCAAGGGTAGCCCTCCCTCGTCCCACGCGGAAAAGTCCGGCTTCAGCGGCTCGTCGAAGGGGAAGTTCAGATGGACGGGGCCGCCGTTGCATGCACCGGCGATGCGCTTCGGAGCTGCCGCTTCTCCTTGCGCGGCGAACACCGCCTCCAAAGCCGCCTGACGCGCGAAGGCAAGCGCCTCGGCATCGTCCGAAGGAAGCATCATCTGGCGGAACGCGCGCACGTGAGCTCCGAACGCATGCAGCTGGTCGCAGGCTTGCGGTGCCCCCAATCCCTGCAGCTGCGGCGGGCGGTCCCCCGAAAGCAGCAGCAAAGGCACGCGGGATGACTCCGCCTCGAGCACCGCCGGGTACCAGTTGCCCGCCGCCGTGCCTGAGGTGCACACCACTGCTGCCGGCACCCCGGTTGCCTTCCCCATGCCAAGCGCCACGAAAGCCGCGCCGCGCTCGTCCACGTCAACCAGCACGCGCAAACGACCCGGAAAGCGCTCGGACAGCTCGAAAGCAGCCATGGCCAACGGTGTCGAGCGAGAACCGGGGCTCACCACAATGTTCCGCACGCCGCACTTCATGAGTTCTGCGAAGAATTCTCCCAGGTAAAGGGCTACCGCCTTCGGATTCGCCTTCATGCACGCTCCCTTTGTTTCACGTGAAACACTCTTCCGCCCAACGCTCGCAGGCCCGGCAGTCTCGGCAGCGTCACGCCGCAACCTGCGATCTTCGCGCCACCGTACCACGCCCATCAACCAACACCTTGGCGCATCGCAGCCGCCAAGCGCCGCCGCGAAAGCGCGCTTCGCCTACGAGGCCTTCGGTCACGCCTCCCCGTCGAACGCGCTTAGCACGGTCTGCAGCTTCATGGCGATCTCGTCGTACTCGGCTGCCGGGTCGCTGCCCGAGACGATTCCGCAGCCCGCGTACACGTAGCCGCGCTCGCCGTCGAACACGCCGGTTCGCAGCGCCACCGAGAACTCCCCGTCACCGGCGCCGTCCACGTAGCCGCAAGCGCCGGCGAAAAAACCGCGGTTGAACGGCTCGATGCGGCGGATGAGCAGGCGCGCTTCGCCTACTGGAGTTCCAGCCACGGCCGGCGTGGGATGAAGGTCGCCCACCATGTCCCACAGCGACGTTCCTTCCAGTATGGAAGCGCTTGCCGGCGTATGCAGATGCTGTATGTTGGTCAGCGCCAGGATACCCGGAACGTCGGGCACGTCCACGTTGTAGCAGGTGCGCCCGAACACGTTACGGATGAACTGCACCACGTAGTCGTGCTCGCGACGGTTCTTCTCGTCGGCCATCAGCCGGGCAGCCAACATCTCGCGCTCGGCATCGCTCGTTCCTGTGGGCGCCGTGCCCGCAAGACACATGCTCTCCACCCGATCGCCTCGTTTGCGCACCAGCAGCTCCGGCGTGCACCCGCAGAAGAACACGTCGGCGTAGCGATACAGCAGCACGGTGCCCTTCGCCGGGCCGTCTATAAGGTTGACCAGCAGGTCTTTGGACGAGAACGGCTCGGTTGCACGCACCTCCAGCCTACGAGACAGCACCGCTTTCCGCACAGACGCCTTCGTCAATCCGTGCTTCGACGCATCTTCGGCGTCCGCCTCCTGCGTGCCGAGCGCCCCCATGGCTCCAAGCGCCTCTTCCACTTGGGAAACCCAGGCGTCGCGAGAGTCCATCTCCAGGGCAACCTCCACGGTTCGCCGCGAGCGGTGCGAAGCCGCTTGGGCTTGCCGGGCAAACCGCTCCACACGGCCCTGATAGACCGGCGCCAATGAATTGACCTGCAGAAACACGCCCTGCTCGTCTTCGATGAGCACCACTTCGGGCAGCATGAACCGCAGTCGGGGAAACGCTTCGTTCAGGGGATCAGGCGGGCAAGGGTTCTCGGCGTCGAACCGATTGAACGAGAAGAACACCGGCTCATGGTGCGAGGGCCCCTCCTTCAGGCAATCCACGTCCTCGAGCGAGGAAAACGCGATGCACCTGCCAAGGCCCATGAACCGCACCGGGGCATCTTTGCGATAGTAGACGAACTGGTCCGTGAATCCCCTCTGCAGCACGCAGAACGCGTCGACGACGTCGGCCTCTATGGGGCAGGTGAACGAGTGCACTTTAGCCATGAGCAGTTCCGTCAACTTCCTTCATACGGGTTACCAACGAAGCGAAAACAGGAGGCGAGAGGCCGTCTGTCGCGCCTGAACACCTGCTAAATTCTATCACGTCGCCCGAGGAATGCCCCTGCGCGTTGGGCGAGGGGTTTCTTGCTTGCGCCCGCGCGCCCTGGCTGAGCGAGGGCGGCGCGAAACAATTACAGGCTCACCGTCCAGCCGCCTATTCGCTCGGCCGATCACGCTTTTTCGGGAGGCGCAGGTGCAGAGCTTCAAACCCTCCGTCGTCACCTGCCGGCGGCGGCACAGGCGCCTCAAGACACCAGAGTGCTCACACGCACGAAAGGAAGACCATGAAAAACCTCGTAAAAGAATTCCGCGAGTTCATCGACAAGGGCAATGTTATGGACCTGGCCGTAGCCGTCATCATCGGCGGCGCGTTCACGGCTATCGTCAAATCGCTCACCGACAACATCATCACGCCGCTCATCGCGCTCATCTTCGGGGGCGACGGCGCCATCCAGGGCCTGGTAGTGCCCGGCACGAACATCGACTTCGGCGCATTCATCGGCGCCATCATTAACTTCCTCATCATCGCGCTCATCGTGTTCTTGATGGTGAAGGGAATGAACAAGATGCGCGCCGCCGGCGAAAGGGCCGTGGCCACCAGAGATGTCAACGGCCGCCCCGTGAAGCTGGTCGAGGAAGCCCCCGTATGCCCCTACTGCCTAGAGGAAGTGAAGCCAGGCGCCACGCGTTGCCCCCACTGCGCCGGCGAGTTCAGCAAGCCCGCCGAAACCACTACGAAGACCGTGGAGCTGTAGGCGGCGCAGCAATTACTCCTCAGCGCAAAGCGCTCCCTACCGAAACAGAGCGGTAGGGAGCGTTCGTCTCTGTGGCTCGCCCCGCCAGACAGACGGGGTTTTGCGCGCCGCTTTAGCAGCCGCAGCCTACGCTGTGCTTGACGCGATCGGCCTCTTCGGCGCGCTTGCCATCGTTGAAGCGGTCCAGCGTGCCCACCAGGTATCCGGTGATGCGGCGGATGCGCTCGAAGGGCAGGGGAGTGAGGTCATAGCTGATGCCCACGTCCTCGCCTTCCACCTGCAGGTTCAGGCCCGACACAGAGCTGCCGTGATGCTGCTCGTTGCCACGGGAGATGTAGGCGCGAATCTCGGCGTCGGAAACCGGGGCGCTGCCGGCACAGACGTAGTTAATCTGCACGGGCACGCCGTCAACGGTGCGCTGCTCGGTCTCGTTCGCGGCAATGTTCTTAAGCTCTTCCATGATTGGGCCTTTCGATGGGTCTGCTTCGTTTATATGATATTGAAATAGTAGCATTTAACTGAGCGAAGTGCTTGTCGTCTTGGTTGCACATGGAATCATCACACGACGGGCAGTGCGCCGGCTATCTCTTTCCACAAGATATTGTGCTCCGCAAAACGCAAGCGCACCGGTTCACGCAGCTGTGGTCAGAGTACGGCCCCTGCCGAACGCCATGCGTAAAACCCGGCACGCACGAGCAAGTCGGCCTGCGCAACCCGCTAGATCTTGTACATGTACTGGAACACGTCTTCGCGCTGGATGATCACCTGGACACCCAGCTCGTCGCCGACGGCCTTCAGGCGCTCCTGCACGGCGTTGAAGTCGGCTTTCTCTGTGTCCAGCGTGGTAAGCATGGTCATGGAGAATATTTCGTTCAGGATGGTCTGGCTGATGTCGTCGATGTTCGCGCCGCATTCCGCCAGCGCCACGGCGATCGCCGCCACGATGCCGCTACGATCCTTGCCCAGAACCGAGATTACGCACTTCATAACAGCTCTCCTTGATCTCTATCGATTCCGAAGCTTCACCGCGCGGGAGCCATGATCAGGCTCATCGCCTCGGCCCTGATTGCGTCGCGGCGCTCGAACAGCCCGCGGACCGCGCTCGTGGTGGTCACCGAGCCCGGCTTCTTCACGCCGCGCATGGACATGCACATGTGCTCGGCCTCCAGCACTACCAGCACGCCCGTAGGCTGCAGCTCGCGAACAAGCGTGTCGGCTATCTGGCTGGTCAGCCGCTCCTGCACCTGGGGGCGCTTCGCGTAGGCATCAACCAGACGCGCCAGCTTCGACAGCCCGCAGATACGCCCCTCGGGCCCGGGGATATAGGCCACGTGGGCCTTCCCGAAGAAAGGTACCAAATGATGCTCGCACATGGAGTAGAAGGAGATGTCCTTCACGATGACCATCTCCTGATGGCCCTCGTCGAAAGTGGTTTCGAAGTGCACCGAAGGGTCCTCGGTCATGCCGGCGAACACTTCCTCGTACATCTTCGCCACACGGTGCGGCGTCTTCTGCAGGCCTTCGCGGTCGGGATCCTCTCCGATTCCCTGGAGGATAAGCCGCACGCCCTCTTCGATTTTCGCAGTGTCCATTCTTGCGCTGCGCCTTTCCGCTCTGAGGGCCGTCCGAGGAAGCGTCTCGCGCTCGCCAACGCGCCCTTCGACGACCTGCCTTTTACTGCGGCGTATCATACCATCCATGCGCCGCCGCTTTGCTGTTTCACGTGAAACATTCGGCCAGAAAGCAGCGGCGTCTCTGCGAGGCCGAAAGAAAGGATCGGCTCCTGCGTACGAAAGCCCGCACAATCGGCAGGTTCGTGCAAAAAAGCGTACGAACCTGCCGATTGTGCGGGCTTCCATCTGGCGGCAAACCGACGCAGGACGGACGCAGAGCGCAGGCGATGCGGTCCAGCGGCCGGGAGACTCCTACAAATCGAGCTCCAGGGCCACCGGGCAATGGTCGCTGCCCATGACCTCCGGGTAGATGCTGGCGGCGCGAACGCACGGCTTCAGCGCGTCGCTCACCAGGAAGTAGTCGATGCGCCATCCAGCGTTGTTCGCCCGCGCGTTGAACCGGTAGCTCCACCAGCTGTAAGCGCCCTCCAGGTCGGGGTGCAGCATGCGGAACGTGTCCGCGAAGCCGGCGTCCAGCAGCTTGCCGAACGATTCCCGCTCTTCGTCGGAGAAGCCGGGGTTTCCCACGTTGGCCTTGGCGTTCTTCAAGTCGATCTCCTGGTGCGCCACGTTGAAGTCGCCACACATGACCACCGGCTTGGGAGCGCTGGCCATCCCCGGCTCCGTGCGCGGCAGCAGCTCCACGGCCACGTGCCCCTGCCCGGGCGCCGGCTTCTCGTAGGGAACGCCCGCGGGCAGCACGCCCTCTTCCAACCCCTTGCAGAAGTCGCGGAAGGCGTCGTCCCATTCCAGCCGATGGGTCAGGCGCGCCAGCTCGTTCTGGGCATTGGGGGTGTACACGTTCACGAACCAGAGCTCGGGAAACTCTAACGCCGTGATGCGACCCTCGGTGTCCAGGTAGTCGCTGCCCAGACCATGAAGCACCTGCAGCGGCTCTTCCTTCGAGAACACTGCCGTGCCCGAATAGCCCTTCTTCTGGGCGTAGCTCCAGTACTCCTTGTACTTCGGAAGGTCGAGCTCGGCCTGACCCTCCTGCAGCTTCGTCTCCTGGATGGCGAACACGTCGGCATTGAACGAGTCCACCACCTCCTCGAACCCCTTCTTCAAAGCGGCTCGAAGCCCGTTCACGTTCCACGACACGAATCTCATAGTTGTCTCCTACTCGGGAAATAACGCGCCCTCGTCTGGCGCAGCATCGATGATTAAGCCTGGCTTCATTCTAGCATGGACGCGCGGTACCGCTCAGGGCTCGTCCGGGGGCCTTCGGCGGCCCGGCGGGCCTTGTCTACTTGTGGTATGGCTCGCCGCGGGAGATGCGGGCGGATCGGTAGAGCTGCTCCAGCAGCACCACGCGAGCCAGGTTGTGGGGCAGCGTGATGGGGCCGAAGGATAGGCGCTCGTTGGCTTGTGCGCGCACGGCAGCCGACACGCCGCAGGATCCGCCAATGACGAAGGCGACATCGCTCACCCCGGAAACCGCCAAGTCGTCCAGGTGGCGCGACAGCCCTTCGCTCGACCGCCCCTTGCCGCCGATGTCCAGCAGCACCGTATAGGGGTTGCCCGCCGACGCCAGCGCCGCAAGGATAGCGGCCCCTTCGCGCTCCACCGCCGCCGCATCGCCGCCTACCCGCGCCGGATCCACGTCGGCCAGCTCGCGAACCTCGCATTTCGCGTAGGGCTGCAAACGCTTCAGGTACTCCGCGCATGCGTCGGCCCAGAAACGCTCCTTCAGCTTGCCGACAGCAACGATGGTGTAGCGCATTCCCATAAGGCGCAGGCCCTCCTTGGCTTCTCGCAGGTCTCTCGGAACGGTCAGTCCTCGCAGCACCGCACTTCGCCGGCTGCCGCGTCGTCCAGAAGCGCCGCAGACGGCCACGACCGATTACGTCTCTTTCCGCACGCTCATTATAGCCGCAACGATCCGAGTCGCCCGTTCTGCGCCTGAAGAAACAGTCGCCCAGCAGGCAGCGCGCTACCGATTGTTTCACGTGAAACACCTCCCCAAGGGCCGCTCCTTCTTGCTTCGGCCTCGGAAAGCCCAAGGCATCCCGAGAGTCGCTGCCCTATAATGAGACTGGCGAAGTCCCTCTAACAAAAACCCTTCGCACCGGATCCCCTCTCGAAAGGAGCAATTATGAGAATCCTTGGCTTGGGCATTCCCGAACTCACCATTCTGCAAGTATTCCTTATCCCCCTGGCATTCTTCGTGGTAGGCCTATTCGCCGCCAACCTCATGATCAAGTCGGCACAGGAAAAGGGCCACCACAGGGACAGCACCGGGCTTCTATGGGTTATCGGCATCTTCTGCACGCCCATCGTTTTGGGCCTCTACGTGGCAGGGCTGCCCGACCGAGCCGCCACAACCGCGGCCACGCCAGCAACAGGGCCTTCCGCAACACCAGCAGCCCCTCGGCCCGCCAGCCCTCGCAACGAGCCTCCAACACCTCCAAACGCACCCCTGGCTTAGCTCGCTTTCCACACAACGAAAAAGGCTCCCCGCTCTGAACTGCCTCCCATTTCTTGGACAAGAGAAATGGGAGGCTTCTTTATGTCAGGAAGGCCGCTTTACGATGCGGGGG